>DCPZ01000040.1 GCA_002323795.1 Flavobacteriales bacterium UBA1531
GAGTTGAGGTAAAGGAGTGGGAGGCATTGCTTCAGTCCAGCTCGGGCGATGCACGAAAATTGCTCAATGTGCTGGAGCTCCTCGTAGATCATTCTGAAAAGGGAAAGTTGGAGGTGACCAATGTCTTGGTGAAACGGGTGGTGCATGATTCCATTAGTCGTTACGATAAAAAGGGAGATGCTCATTATGACATTGCGTCTGCCCTCATAAAAAGCATTCGCGGCAGTGATCCCAATGCCGCGATTTATTATCTCGCGCGGATGGTTGCGGGGGGCGAAGATCCAAAATTCATCGCGCGTCGTTTGATTATTTCTGCATCGGAAGACATTGGCTTGGCGAATCCGACAGCCCTTGTTATTGCCAATGAAACGTTCACTGCAGTTGAAAGAATCGGCATGCCAGAAGGCAGGATTATCCTGGCCCAGTGCGTCATCTATATGGCCACAAGTGCGAAGAGCAATGCTTCTTATTCGGCAATTGCAAGAGCACTCAATGAAGTGGAAACGTCGGGCGATTTGGCTGTTCCCATTCACTTGCGAAATGCTCCCAACGCTTGGATGAAAAACGAGGGTTTCGGAAAAGGTTATGCCTACGATCATGACGCTCCGGATCACTTCAGTGGCCAAGAGTTTCAACCAGAGAATGTCGCTGGTAAGCGGTTCTATGAGCCAGGCTCAAACCCCAAAGAACAGGCGATTCGCCAGAGGCTAAGGGAACTTTGGAAGACCAAATACGGTTATTGATTGAGGATCCAAGTGCGCGTTGTTAGCACGCGTCCGCCGTTAATCAATTGAAACAGATAAACACCAGCGCGCTGTGGTGTGTTGGACACCCAGCCTTGATGGTGTCCGCTGGGAGTGGTCCATTCTGGAAGGTGACCCTCAGCCATCAACTGTCCCCTTGAATTCAAAATCCTCCACGCATCAGGAGCTTCGGTTCCTGAATATATCCAACGAGCCGTTCCACCGGGACTTGGATTTGGAAAGAGCAACAAATCATTGTCTGCAGGATTTTCTTCCCATTGCCCAGCGCCAGCCTTATCAAGAATTTTAAAAGCGTTGCGCATATCGGGAATTCCAAATCCCATGCTGTCATTGGGTGTATCGGCTAGATGTGCCGAGGCGATGATCGCGCTCCGTAATTCTTGAGCGGTTGTTTCAGGAAATGCTTGCCAGAGACAAGCGGCTGCGCCGCAAAGAATTGGAGAAGAAAAACTCGTGCCATTCCCTCTTCGAATGCTCCCATCGGCAAATGGGTAGGCCGCCTCGACTCCCAATGCCATGACATCAGGTTTGACTCGTCCATCAGCCGTGGGTCCCCATCCGCTGAATGCGGCGTGCTCGCCGGAAGAGTTTACAGCCCCTACGGCTAATATGCCATTGGCATCTGCAGGTGCGGTGATAAAATGCCATGGTGAGCTTCCGCTGTTTCCTGCGCTTGTGACGCACAAGATTCCTTTTTCAGCAGCCCATGAAGTCGCCCGCGAAATGCGCGTGGTAATGCCATTCAGGTCATCGTAAACGTGATTCATCGTGGAATCATCAAATTGGCTGTATCCGAGGGAAGTATTGATCAGATCAACACCAAGGCTGTCGGCGTGTTCTGCCGCCACAACCCAATAATCTTCTTCAATCAGGAATTCGCTGTAGGCATCTTCGGTGCGATAGAGCCAATACGTGCCCTCAGGAGCTGTGCCAATGAGGGAGTCTTCGAGACTTCCTGCTATGGTTCCCAATACGGATGTTCCATGTTTATGATGAGCAAATAGTTCGTCTTGTGAATTCATTGCGTCCAATCCAATACGCATCCGCCCTTCATCCCGCATCCGCTGGAAAATGGGCAAATGATCTGCATGTTCGAATCCGGCATCTAAGATCGCAATCCACATTCCCTCACCGCGAAACCCCATGCCATGTAACCACTGACCATTTAGCTGCGCCAGCGGTTCCCAGCCTTGGCCATATGTTGAGGCGTTGTCCATTCCCATTCGCGCTTGAGGCTCATTCATGGCTTCAATGACAGGAGGTCTTTTTGAACCGGTTTGCAGCACACTTTTTACAGCAGAGACCATGGGCAATTCGAGAAGGGATTCAACGTCAAAGGTTGTATCCCTTACTCTTACCGTGACCGCATTGAACCATTTGCTCTTCAAGATGACATCCAATTCTTCGATTTCTGCAATGGCTTCGACGTATGTCGGTGCGATTGGAAGATCGTGAGCAGTGATTGAGATTGATTGCCTTTCGCGCCGTTGAATTGAACGCTCGCTCAAGAAATATTCGGGCGAATTCAATGAATATGGGGTTGAATGTCCCGCGACCAATTCAGATGATTCTTTCCCGTTGAATTGCACCCAATATCGGTTGGGAGCGGTCTGACCTTGAAGGATGTTTGCTTGGAATAAAGTCAGCAAAGCAAATCCGCCAAAGAGTTTGCATATTTGAGCGGTTTGACTCATCTCGGATCAGAACCAACCAGTTTGCCATTTTCATACAACTCTATCAGCTGCAAACGACCGTTTTGGTCGTAATGGTAAACTTCACCATCCAGCATGCCATCGACATACTCGCCTTCTTTTCGAATTATTTCTCCATCGAGAACACGCCGAAAAAAAGCCTCACCACTGATTGGATCCACTTCTTCTTCCATCGCCCATGCACCGGAATCATGCCATTCTCGGAATGGCCCCTCTTTCTTTCGGTTCACTACGTTAAATTCTTCTTTGGGTCGTCCGTCAGGGAAGGTCAAAAGCACTTTGCCATTTTCATGAATTTCTTTCACCAATTCTCCATCTTCAAATTGACGGGTGTTTTCCAATACACCGCTCTCTGTAAAGGTTTTCCAGAACCCCGTCTCTTTGCCGTCTCTGTACATACCGATGGAGCGCGGACGTCCGTTGGAGTGGCTCACTCGGCACATTCCATGAAAGTGGCCATTGTCGTAGCCGATCTCCGATAGAAGAAGTCCCGTTTCATCCCAATTTTTCCAGATTCCGTCGCGATTGCCGAGGATATATTCACCTGCTTCAAGCAATTGCCCCTGTCGTGCCATTCGCTGGGTGAGTCCGTTTAAAAGATCATTGGCGTAGTTCTCTACAAGGCGCAATTGGGCTTGCTGATCATAGTACTTCCATTCGCCTTGTTTCTTTCGTATGGCCTCGCCGTTTTCATCCAGATCTTGCGAAGTAAGGTATAAGCCTTCAGCTTGTAGGGTTCCATCTGTGCGATACAGCTTGGTGAACGCGCGCTTTCCTCCGCTTGTTTGTACCACCTTTGACAGCACTTCACCAGTCTCATGAAAAAAGGTAAATTCACCAACGGGAATTCCGGCGTTGAATGTTCCGATGTAATAGAGATTTCCGTTTGGCCAGACTCGAATCCACGGTCCATCTTTTTGATTCGAAGCGTTATTCAAGTTGTAATCCTTTCCTGCTTCACCTTTTGGCCAGAGGTCGCTGCCGGATAATCCGGGTTGAGTCTGAGCCGATTTTGGCCAGAACATGAGGGCAATGAATACGACGAAAAGCCGCAAGGTCCCTTGGAGAAGTGGTTGCATCATGGGAGCGAAAATAAGAAACGGACCCCAGCGACACGTCAGATTCATCGAAGTATTCGGTAGAGGTGAAAAACAATCTTCAGATTTGTGGATAGGGGGGTAGAATTCAGAAGTGGCTTTTTGTAGTTTTGCCGTCGAAATCACCCCTTGAAACACTCATTATGAAAGTTACTGTAGTTGGAGCCGGAAATGTTGGAGCGACCTGCGCAAATGTGCTGGCCACGCGCGAAGTGGCCAATGAGGTCGTGTTGCTTGATATCAAGGACGGCTTTGCCGAAGGTAAAGCCTTGGACATCTGGGAAACGGCGCCAATCAACCTTTACGACACGCGAACAGTAGGAGCGACCAACGACTACAAAAAGACTGCAGGTTCGGATGTTGTGGTCATCACCAGTGGGCTTCCTCGAAAGCCCGGCATGAGCCGTGATGACTTGATTGCAACGAATTCAGGCATCGTGAAGAGTGTGACCAATTCCATATTAGAGCATAGTCCAGAAGCCATCATCATCGTAGTTTCAAATCCACTTGATGTCATGACTTACTGCGCATATTTGACGGCAAACAAACCATCGCAAAAGGTTATGGGGATGGCAGGTATCTTGGATACAGCTCGATATCGTGCATTCCTAGCAGAGGCGTTGGATTGTTCACCGAAAGACATTCAAGCGGTGTTGATGGGAGGACACGGTGACACGATGGTGCCACTCCCTCGTTACACGACGGTAGGAGGTATTCCAGTAACTGAATTGATTGATAGCGAAAAATTAGAATCGATTGTTGCTCGGACGAAGAAAGGCGGGGGTGAGATCGTGAATTTACTCGGCACATCTGCTTGGTATGCTCCAGGTGCAGCCGCGGCGCAGATGGTTGAAGCAATTGTGCGTGATCAGAAGCGTATTTTCCCAGTTTGTGCATGGCTCACGGGTGAGTATGGCATCAATGATTTGTACATAGGTGTTCCGGTGAAACTGGGCAAGAATGGGATTGAAGAGATTATCGAGTTGGAATTAAACGATGATGAAAAAGCCCTGCTTAGCGAAAGCGAAAAGGCTGTGCGATCTGTCGCTGACGTTCTCGATCGTATGAATGCCTGAATGTGCAATTCAGCGTTGATTGTTGAATCAAGGTAAGACGATTACGGGTATTTTCAATTGAGCCATTGGCTCTGAAGCATCACCGTTTGCAAAAACGAGGACGTACATCCCTGGTGTGTTTGGAGTTTTGAACGTTCCAAGGCCTGTTTGTTGTGCTTGGCAAATTCGACCATCTGTGGCAACCCACTGAGCAGTTCCTTCGCAGTTCGCAGCAGACCCTAGGAGGGTTGCAGCATAATCGAGACGGATGGTGTTGTTGGCCCTGACGGGGTTCGGGTACAACATTCCGAATTTTGGTTGCGTCGCAGTTGAGATGTCAGTCACGATTCCTTGGTGCCAGCGAATGCCCCCATTGTGAATCCCGATGAGCATTTCGGGATAGCCGTCTGCGTTGACGTCAGCAAATGTCGCCGCGGCACGTGCGCCGTGAATGTAATTTCCCACAGCATCGGTGATTTCTACCAATGGATTCAAGATGTCCTCAGTATCGAGGACGCCAAAGTATTGAATTGCTCCCAGCTCATTGCCGATCATCATGTGAATGCCACTTTCATCAATGTACAGGCAGGGGGTGGAGTGGCCATTGATTATATCCGCTTGGTTGGCTTGAATTCCCGCCCAATTGGAACCGTTTTCTGGCGTTGTGCTGAGGCACCAACCGGTATCGTCTCCTGTCAAGCAGTGCAAGTAGAGTTTGAGGCTTCCATTTTTTTCGCCAATAATCAAATCCAACTGGCCGTTGCCGTCCACATCGAGCAGCTGTGGGGCGGCGAACTGTCCCACATCTATGACTTCACCACCCGCGTCAGAAATGGCCAATTCGAACATTTCCCAAATCGGCCAAGAGCCCGGTCCAGCGGTGTTTTCGAATTGATGAATGTACCCCAATTCGTCACCCACCAGAAGGTCCATATCGCCGTCGCCGTCCAAGTCGCCAATCGCCGGAAATGCACTTTCTATGTTGTTCACATCGAGATCGACGGCACTCCAGGTCCTCCATTCAAAACTCGGATCACCGCTTGTTCCGACATTCTCAAACAATGCAATCGCTGTGGGCGTATCCGTGACACCTTCGTAACGCTCTTTGTTGCCTACCACTAGATCCAGATCCCCGTCGCCGTCTAGGTCAACGAGTTTTGGTTTCGCTCCGCGTCCCACGTCGATCATTCCATCCTGGATGTAATCGTCGTCTTCCAATGACCATACAGGGGACGCTGCCGTTCCCTCATTGGTCCAGAGCTCTACGCATTGGTCGTCGTCAATTTCGTAACCAATGTTCGGGGAGAAGATGAGGTCAATGTCCCCGTCTGAATCTACATCGATGGGATAAGCGGCAGGAAAACGTTCCAAGTCGACCGAGTCGGCTGGACCTGCATGGTCGATGAGTGCAGGAAAAGCATAATCGACCCAGGCCGTGCTGTCCTGGCCATCAATAGCACTTTCAAGAAAAAGACCACTGATTTGTGGGTAGGAGACGTCAGAAATGAGAAGGTCATGAGCCTCTTCGCCATCCAGCTGCAATGCGGTAATTGCTCCCCCTGCATGAAGTCGCCCCGTCATTTCGTCGTCATCCAATGGCCGACCTTCTGGGTCTACCACGTTAAAGTTGCACTCATGGTCTTCTCCAATGAAGAGCGTATTGTCCTCGCTTCCCTCTGAAACCATCGCATAGCAGCGGTTGGTGCATTTCAAATCCAAGGCACAAGAAGATTGGCCTGAAAACCTGTAGAGTCTCGTGCTTGTTTCGGTGAAGGCGACAAAGTCCAAGTCTCCATCGTTGTCGATGTCCCAAATGGCAGGTTTATCACCAAATGGACAGATAACGGGCAATTCTTGAGCACCGTTTCCAAAATCCCAAGAGGCCATCAATGGAATGGCAAACGGCTCAAAACTCGGAGCTCCACCCGTGTTCAATCCAGTGTTTTTCCAAACGTGTATGTTGTTTTGGAAGCTCGTAAATAAGTCAGGTAGTCCATCGCAATCGAAATCTCTCAAAAGCACCCAGTCCCTCATTTCTGGCCAACCTTCGGACCAGTCTGGACGTTCCGTCCAGCTGGAATTATTGCGTTCAAAAACCAAAATACGGCTGCCGTCTCGATCGAACATGAACAGGTCTTCATCACCGTCTCCGTCCATGTCAATGGGGGACCATTGAGGTGCGCGCAAACCTCCAGAAAATGGATGCGCCATGATTTCTCCTTCGATCATCACTTGGGGACCAGATTGCAGCTGCCAGTTCCAAGGTGATTGTGCAATGCTCATAGTGGCCATTAGCGACAGGCAAATGCTGAGGCAAAATGAAAAATTGTGTCCTAGCTTCATGTGAGCAAGATTCGAGGTGCTTGTTAATTTCTTTGTCGCGAATATCGGGTTTGCCCGGAACACCTCAAGATATGTTTGCAAGGTGAGTAAAAGAAACAATGAAATGGTTTTGATGGTTGCACTCGGCTTGATTGCGGTCGCACTTTCCATTGGTTTGGCGGCCTACGGTCGACATGCATTGGCAGATTCGGTGCTGCAAATGCGTTGGTCCATTGGCGTAGAATATCTACGGGACATGGGGCTGGGATTGCTTGTAATGGCCTTGTTGCGGAACGCGTGGATATCCGAAGAAAGCAAGCCATGGCCAGAACGTATACTGGTTATGGGTATTGCGCTTTTTTCGGGTGTGCTCTTTTTGGAATCGATTGTGCCCATCTGGATCGAAGAAGGGCCTTTGAGTTTGGCTCCTCCTGTTGGGGGGATTTCGATGATAATAAGTTGGTTGTGGATTTTGGTTCAGTTCTTAACAAAGAAACGCCCAGTTCCGCCAAAGAAATAATTATATTTGAATCGAGAAATGCAATGAACAATTCTCCAATGAAACATTTAGGAAACACCCCATTTGACGCCACTTTGGAGGCCGTCAAGTTGGAAGGAGTGGCTCGAGCCCACTGGAACCTTCCACCAGCAAAGTTAATATTGCAAACCCTGCTCAGAGGCGAGGGCGTACTCACGGATACCGGTGCGCTTGCCATTTCAACTGGTCAGTTTACCGGACGATCACCCAAAGATCGCTTCTTGGTCAAAGATGATTTGACGGCACATGCTGTAGATTGGGGAGACATCAATCAGCCCATGGGTTCATCACACTTTGGCCGCTTACGTGCGGACATGACCGCACATCTGGAAGGCAAAAGTATTTTTGTAAGGGATGCAGCTGTGGGCGCGGACTCTGACACACAAATTAGAACGCGCGTCATTACTGAAAAGGCATGGGCCAACCTGTTTGTGCACAATATGTTCATTCGACTTGATGAGCAGGACGTTCTTGTGCCAGCACCTGAGTGGACGGTTATTTGTGCTCCGTCATTTGATGCTGACCCCGAAATTCATGGTTGTCGCCAAGGCAATGTTACAGCGGTTGATTTCTCAGAGAAGTTGATTTTAATCGCCGGATCGGCTTATACAGGTGAAATAAAAAAAGGCATGTTTTCCGTGATGAATTTCGTGCTGCCAACAGTGCATGGTGTGATGCCCATGCATTGTTCTTCGAATGTAAATGATGAAGGTGATGTAGCAGTTTTTTTTGGACTATCCGGAACGGGTAAGACAACCTTGAGCAGCGATGAGAATCGCAATTTGATTGGTGATGATGAGCATGGCTGGGGAGACGCGGGCATATTCAACATGGAGGGAGGGTGTTATGCCAAAACAATCGATTTGGAGCCATCCAAAGAACCCCAAATCCACAAGGCGATTCAATTTGGTGCAATGCTGGAAAACATTGGTTTTCGATCTGATGGCATCACGCCGAATTATACGGACTCAAAGATTACCCAAAACACACGCGTGTCCTATCCGCTGCATCACATCCCAGGTGCTGTTGAATCGGGGAAAGGTGGTCACCCAAAGGATGTGTTTTTCTTGACCTGCGACGCATTTGGTGTGATGCCTCCAATCAGCCGCCTTGAAAATGGTCAGGCCATGTATCACTTTTTGTGCGGTTACACTGCAAAAGTCGCCGGAACAGAAGTTGGAGTCACAGAGCCGCAAGCGACCTTTAGTGCTTGTTTTGGAGCTCCGTTTATGCCGCTCCCTCCAACGGAGTATGCTTCGATGCTGGGTGAACGACTCGAAAAACATGGAGTTCGAATTTGGCTCATCAATACAGGATGGAGTGGAGGAGGGTATGGAGTTGGGGAGCGCATGAAACTTCGCTTCACCCGCGCAATGATTCAGGCGGCAATGAAGGGCGATCTGGATCACGTGGAATATCACAAGGATGAGGTCTTTGCCTTGAACTCTCCGGTGGTATGTCCGGGAGTTCCCGACGATCTTTTGATTCCTTCTAAAACATGGGAGGATGCCCAAGCCTATGAGGCTGCAGCAGCGAAGTTGGCCGACCTTTTTTGTGTCAATTTTGAAAAGTTCGAACAAGCCGCTACTCCCGCGATGATGATGGGTTCGCCGACTAGAAGTTAATTCGCTGCATCGAGTGTTACATGTAACTTGAGGTATGCGGTATTTCTATGCTCCTGACGTTCATCCGATGCACCAGTTGGATGCTGAAGAATCAAAGCACATGGTGCGCGTGCTACGTGCTTCAGTCGGAGATGAGTTCCTCCTGATTGATGGCAGAGGCGGGCGTTATCATGGAACCCTTCACCAGCTTGATAAACGTCAATGTGTGTTGCAAACGCAGCTCATTGAGCGAGTTCCTGCTCCAGAGGTAGAATTGACTTTGGTGATTGCGCCGACGAAGAGCACAGACAGGTTTGAATGGATGCTTGAGAAAGCGATGGAGTATGGAGTTCGTCGCATTCAACCCGTTTGGACGACCAGGAGTGAGCGCTCGAAGGAGAAGAGGGAAAGGTGGAATCGAATATTGGTTTCTGCTTTGAAACAATCCCAGCAACTCTGGTTGACTGAATTAATGCCTGCTATGTCTTGGGAGGAATATCTAACCCTCGCCCAAGGTCCAGGGTTCATTGCGCATTGCGAAGTTGGAGAGAAGCAGCATTTTTTTGAAGTAATGAATCCAGGTGAGTCATGCTGGGTGGCCATTGGACCGGAGGGGGACTTTACACCCGATGAGATTGCAAATGCCAAAAAAACGGGTGCTACGGAAGTGTCTCTTGGTGCGCAACGTTTGCGAACTGAGACTGCCGGATTAGCTGCGATTCAAATGTTTGCATTGGCTCAGCGCTCGCCATTGACTTAGGCTTTAATCAGATGGCTGGAGCAGTAGGAATGGGCATCCAGTGTGTGACTTCAGAAAAGTAGCGATTGCTGCTTCCTTCACCCGCCCAAAAGTGCAGACCGTGCTTTCGCGCCTTGGAGGAATCGTTGGCAAAGTGATTGGCACAGAATCGCAGAACAATCACTTCTCGAATTTCAAATTCGAGTTCTTTTCCGGGTAAGAATACCTTATTGCCCGGGATAAAAGCCAATACGCGCTGGTCATTATCTGGAAGTTGCGCCTCCGTATTTATCCAGTTTTGCTCCATCACTTCCCCTGGAAAGTAGGTTTTCGCTTTTCAAGAAAAGCGGCGACTCCTTCTGCATAGTCATCGCTTTCAGAGGCCTTCATTTGCAAATCACGTTCAGTGGTTAAGTGTGATGATAGATCGCTTTCCAATCCCAGATTGAAAGCTTTTTTCGTCAATCCAAGGCCATAAGTGGGCAGGCTTGCAAGCCGCTTCGACAGCGCAGTGATTTCTTGTTCGAAACCTTCGTCATCGACAGATTTGTATATCAATCCCATCGCTTCTGCATCACCTGCAAGCACAGGTTCACCGAAGAAGGCCATGGCCGCTGCACGCTGCATGCCAACTAGCCGAGGGAGCATCCATGTTCCGCCGCTGTCTGGAATTAAACCAATTTTGGAAAACGCTTGAATAAATTTGACAGAGCTTTTTGCGACGGTCAAATCGCAGGCCAATGCGATGTTTGCCCCAGCTCCCGCGGCAACTCCATTGATGGCACCGACGACTGGTTTTTCCATGTTTCGAATGCGTCGAATGCTTTCGTTATAAGTGTTTTCAACGATGTGGGTGAAGTCAGGAGCGTCGGGTGCTGTCACCTCTTTAAGATCTTGACCAGCGCAAAAGGCCCGTCCATTTCCTGTCACGACTACGCAGCGCACTTCAGGGTCTTCTGCGGCATCATCAAGAGCTTTCTGGAATGCTTTTCCCATGGCCTCGTCAAAGCTGTTAAAGACTTCAGGACGGTTGAGGGCAATGGTGCAAACTCCGTCCATTTGAGAAACGACAATCGACTGATTCATTGCGCGAATTTAGTGTGGCATTAGGATGAATGGAATCCGTTTTCCTGCGGATTCGATGAAATACCATCCGGCGGGCAGATGATGCAGGGAAATGTTCAGTGATGAGTTGGAAAGGGTTGGCTCCATCCACACATTTTGTCCGGCTGTGTTCAAGATGGCTAAGGATGCATTTAAGGGCAGTCCGACAAGCATGATTTCTCCGGTGGAGGGATTTGGGAAGATGCGCACCTGAGGTCCATAGAGGTCATTGATTGAGCTTGTCTCGGTCCATGTGAACGTTGCGCTTGCCTCGCATCCTTGTTCATCGACAACGGTTAGTGTAACAAAGTCTCCAGAAACCAAAAGGTCTAGGTTGGATTGGCATGGATTTTCGTCGTCCAAAAAGATCAGTGTATCACCGTCACAGAGGACCGCGTCAAATAAGGACCAAGTGGCCGTGGTCTCGCCTGAAGCGCCCGTCACATTTGCAATCGCATATTCATTTTCCATGACTTCTATGCTCACTTCAAGTTCGCAAGGCAAGCAACTCTCCAGCGGTTGTGGGCTTAACTCCCAGCTCCCCATGGGTTCAAGGTCGACGTTGGCAAAGGCGGGAAACATGGCTGGATATCGGCGTGCTTTGAACAGGATGTTGGCGTTCGTGCCGAGTTCTGTTCCTTGTTCAACAGCAACACCGTTTTGCAATGGAACTCGGTAATGCCAAGCCGTATCGCCTTCTGCATTCAATTCGAGGATTTCTCCTTGACGACCTGCCAAGATCAGGTTGTTTCCATTGGCCAGGCGCTCAAAGTTCGATAGTCCACTGCTGAAAAAGTCTGTGGGAACGGGAGCAGTCCAGGTCCAGTCAAAATCCACGGGCAAATAGGTGTTCTCTTCCATGGCGTATGCGCTGTCTGACTCCTGCCACGTGGGGGCAATGGTATGCACACTAGAAAACGGACCGATAGCCCCTGGATTGCGATTGTTGAATACACCGATTTTTCCGAAATCAGGGGAGTTTTGCAGGTAAGGTGCATCGAGCCAAATTCCACTGTGCTGATAGAACAACTTTTGGTCGTCAGAGGTCCCCTGTCCATATGCTTCAGGGTTTCCCCAGCGCCAGGCCAGTCCCATCTCTTCTTGATTCCGATCAATGATCCATAGTTCGTCAAAATTGGGGACGCTCAATAAGATTTGGTTGGTTTGAGGATTATAATCGATGCCATTCGCATGCAGCCAATCGGGTTCGACGTTTCCGATGAATCCGAAATTGATATTGATTCGTTCGGGATGATCGGCAACCACTCCGAAGTTGTTTTTGGTGGAGTCGAAATTTTGGATGAGGTGATCCCAAGCGCGCCATTCCCATGCGATGCTTGCACCGCCGCTTCCGTCCGGCTCGATTTCAATTAAGCGCTCACTCCACAGCGCACCTCCATCCAGGTTTTCTGGATTTCGTCCAGCTTCGACCGCCTCAAGTGAGTCCATTTTTTCCCATGCAATGGCCAGAACATTTCCATTGTTCATCAATGCGAAGTCATGGTGAAGCCGCCCGGTGCTGTCATTAAGCGTAAAACTCCAAATGGGGTCATTCTCCCAAGAGCGCATTTCGATGGTTTCTCCCCTTCCGCCGGCGATGATTGGTGAGTCCGAGTCTTCTGCTGGTCGGTGCGCCCAGACCATTCCGCCTGTAGGGGTCAACATCGCGCTATTGCCTGGCACACGATTTGCTTCATTTTCCCAAATATGAACCACCTCTCCACAACCATCAATCAATCGCGCATGCGGTTGGTTATGCGGGTAAATCAGAGTGAACCCTGGCGCATAAATTGCGGGGTCGTAGGCGATCGTTCCGACTGTGTTTTCCTGTGCTTTTGCGAAGGAAATCAGTCCAAAAATCATTGCAACTGATGTGATTCTAGCGTTGTGTTTGGGGAAAAGTGTTGTCATGATGGTTTTGATTCGAAGCGTTTGTTCCAAATGGATTTCTTTTTTGTTGATGTGATGAAGCTCGCATCAAGGGCCCAAGCATTGCAGTTTTCGAAGGATTTAAGGTCAATTCCGAAGGCTTTGCTCAGCAAATGGTATTCTTTGATAAGGCTGGTGCACATGATACCAGGGTCATCCGTATTGATTGTGACTTGAACGCCGGCATCCAGAAGCGATTTGAATGGATGTGTTCCAATGGAATTGCAAGCACCCGTCAGCACATTACTGGTCGGACATAATTCCAATGGAATTTTTCTTTTACGCAGTAGCGACATGACATCGGGGTCTTCGACGGCTTGCAGACCATGTCCAATTCGATCTGCTCCCATTTGCTCTATCGCGGTACGGATGTTGCGCGAGATTCCTGGAACATTCGGCTCCCCGGCGTGCACAGTGATGCCAAGCCCTTGGTTTTTTGCTTTGTGAAAGAGTGGAACGAAGGGCTCTGGATCAAAGTCTACCTCGTTGTCCGCCAAATCCAAACCAATGAACTGGTTCTCTGGCTGCAATGCGAAATCCACCCATTTTTTATTTTCTTCTACCGACTTTGTACGTTGTAAAATACAGATCAAACCCACTGCAATTGGGTACAATTGTTCTGCACGCTGCACGCCACGCAAGATGGCTTCCTGGAGTCGATCAGCTTTCATGTGGTGATGATGATCCAGCAGAAAACTGGGTGCATACCGAAGTTCAAGAATGCGCACATTGGAAAGCAAGTACATGTCTTCACATGCTTCGAAAGCAACCCGTTCCATCCAATCCTCTTGCTTGATAACGTTTCTGGTATTCAGGAACTTGTGGAGTACCGATTTCAGTTCGCCCATGGGCTCTTGAATCAAGAACGCCTCGGAAAACGCTTCATTCGTTGATAAGTTTAGTCCGCTGATGCCTGCAAACTCTCGCAACGTGCTCTGTCTGATCGCCAGCTCTAAATGACAATGCAGCTCCACTTTAGGCATTGACATGAGCTCCTGAGGTACAGGTGGTGATTTGAACATGTTTCAAAGGTAGTAGAGTTGAGGCCTTTGGTTGAGTACTTTTGTGACATGGCCAGTGCAATCAAAAATAAAAAAGCGTCGTACACGTATTTTTTGACGGATGAGTTTACCGCCGGCATGCAGTTGGTTGGTTCCGAAATCAAGTCGATTCGGCAGGGCAAGGCGAGTATAACAGAATCCTATGCACGGTTTTGGAATGGAGAGTTTTTCGTGTTCAACATGTACATCGCAGAATATCCCAATGCCGGTTACACGCCACATGAGGTGCGCAGACCAAGAAAGCTTCTGCTGCAAAAAACAGAGCTCAAAAAGTTGGAGAGGAAGTTGAAAGACACTGGAGTCACCGTAATTCCCACGTTGTGTTTCATCTCGGACAGTGGTTATGCCAAACTCAAAATTGCCATTGCAAAAGGAAAAAAATTGCACGACAAGCGCTCGAGCCTCAAGGATAAAGATATTTCGAGAGACATTGAGCGCATGCTCTGAACACGCTTAGGCAGGCACGATGCGGTAGGACTCCGTGAATGCCTCCCAATCCCATAAGAAGTGGTTCATGAGGCATTTAAGCTCTCTTTGGATGTTGGGTTCGGGTGTGTTCATGTCTCGGAAGTACGCATCTTGGTATTGATTCAGATGGTACTTGTAGAACACTGCGCGCGTCATGGCTGTGCCGAGATTCTTGGAAGGACGGTTAATTTGCTTCATGAACGCTCGGTATTGCTTTACTTTTCCTGCAAACGTTTCAGGTGCGATGTCCAAGGCCCGTGCAAACTTGCTACAGATTCTTTGGATGACTTGGCGATCCACTCCACTGTCGAAATGATTGGGAATCATTTGGATGTTGGCTGAGACGATGATCATCAGAAAGCGGCCATAATCTTCAGGGTCGAGTGCTGGCGATTGCTCGAATCCGGGGCAACCGTTCAGGAATGAGGAAACTTCAGGCCAGCCATTTTCGACGGTCTCAAAGGTCGTGTCCACAAAATATGTGGCGACTTGCTCCTCCGTGAGCTTCTTCTTCGTCATCCAACTGAATAGTCCTGCGTACCTCATCGTTGGGAATCAAATCTATCCGCTCTCAAGCTTGATTCATAGGGGGGGGCGAATTACGCTATCCACATTTTTTTCAACATATCTGATTCATTCCGGATGTATTTTTGCACTCATGTACGCCTCGCTTAAGCCCTTGATTTTTCGATTTCAGCCCGAAACCGCGCATGAATTGACCATGAAAATGTTGCAGTTGGCGTGTCGCGTTCCTGGGTTGTCTTGGTGCTTGAAGCGTTGGTTTTCAGTGGATTCGATAGCGTTGGGAGTCGAAGTGGCTGGACTCAGGTTTCCTAACCCTGTCGGTTTGGCTGCTGGGTTTGACAAAGATGCCCGTTGGTTAAATGAGATGGCCACACTCGGTTTTGGCTTTGTAGAAATTGGAACGATCACGCCGCTTCCACAATCTGGAAATCCAAAGCCACGCTTGTTTCGTCTGCCATCGGACCAAGGAATCATCAATCGCATGGGGTTCAACAACGGTGGAATGGACGAAGCTGTTGAGCGATTGAAGCGCCGACCCAAAGGCTTATTGGTGGGAGGAAACATTGGTAAGAACAAGGTCACACCGAATGAGGATGCAACCTCAGATTATGAAAAGTGCTTTCAAGCGCTGCATCCTCATGTTGATTACTTCGTGGTTAATGTGAGCTCGCCCAACACGCCGGGATTGCGGGATCTTCAGGAGAAGGAGCCATTGGCCAAGTTGCTTTTGGCTTTGGTACGAAAGAATCAGACAAAAGCTGTGCAGCGCCCAATTTTTTTGAAAATTGCTCCAGATTTGACCAATGACCAATTGGATGACATCATTGAATTGGTCAAAGAGACGCAAATCTCAGGGGTCATTGCCACCAACACAACGATCGGGCGCGGTAGCCTCAAAACCTCAAAAATTGAAGTAGAAGCCATCGGTGCTGGTGGGTTAAGTGGTGCTCCACTGCGGGAGCGATCAACTGAGGTGATTCGCTATTTGCATGAGCATTCTGGTGGTGCTTTTCCGATCATTGGTGTTGGAGGGATTTGCTCGCCGCAGGACGCGCTTGAGAAGTTGGATGCCGGCGCGTCTTTGCTTCAAGTATACTCTGGTCTCGTATATGCTGGGCCTGGTTTGATCAAAAAGATTAACCGGGCGATTTTGACCAAAAGTTGAGGCGATTAGCCGATCAATTCTTCAAGGCTGGGCGATAATTCACGTGCCCGTATTCCCTTTTCGGTTTGTTGCAATCGGCAGCACGCATTGACTGCATCGTGCTCAAAGAACAGCACCCAATCTTCTCTCAAGGCATGGTCGAGAAGCAATTGTTTCTCATCCATTGTCAACAACGGCCGAGTATCGTAGCCGATGACCCAAGCGGTCGGAAGATGGGCTGCAGCTGGAGTGAGGTCAGCCATGAAAGCTAGTTTGGTTCCATTGCACGGGACCACAGGAATCATCTGACTTTCTGTGTGTCCGTCAGCAAAGAAAACTTCCAAACCGGGGAAAGTGATCGGGAAAGGGTTGTGATTCCAACGTCCGTCCCGCTGAATGAACTGAAGTTGACCGCTTTCCTTCAGCGGCAACAGATTTTCGCTCAAAAACGAGGCTTTTTCACGGGAGTTGGGATGTGTGGCCCAATCCCAATGGCGCTGACAAGACCAATAATTCGCATTGGGGAAGGCTGGGCGGTAAGCGCCCTGACCGTTTCGCTCTACAGCACCTCCAACGTGATCAAAATGCAAATGGGTGAGCAAAACATCGGTGATGTCTTCGCGGCTAAATCCGCGTTTTTTTAACTCGCCATCAAGGGAGGTGTTACCGTGCAAATGATAATGGCTAAAGAATTTGTCGGATTGTTTATTCCCAATTCCTGTATCGACAAGTAACAATCGATCGCCGTGTTCAACCAGCATGGAACGCATGGCCCAAGTGCAAAGATTATTTTCATCTGCGGGAACATATTTTTGCCACAGAGCTTTCGGAACAACGCCGAACATGGCGCCGCCATCGAGTTTGAAGTTTCCGGTATGAATGGTGTGTATGTTCATCGAAAGGTTGAATTCGTTAGGGAAACAGAAAAAACAATGACATAATGACCATCAGAATGTCTTCTATGATGGTGACATTCGTCATAGGCAACTTAAACACTGTACCCAAACAGGCGCATTGAATGGCTTGTTTTCTCCGCACTGCAAGAATGACACCGATGGCGCCGAATCCCATCAATGCTGCGGTGATGAGTGCGACTTCAAAGGTTCCGCCAATCAAAGCCCATGCAAAACCCAGAGAAAGTTCGATAAACGGATAAAGCCAGGCGTAAACATTGATGCGTTTGGCCAGTATATCATACATGCTGTAGCTCCTAACAAATCCCTGTAAATCCAGAAATTTGAAAAAGGAGAACACGAAAAAAAAGCCGCTCATGAATAGTTCCATTCCTCTTCGCACCGGAGCAGGGGAGTCCCAAGCCCCGAGGAGTGAACCTGCAACAAGAAACAGTCCAATGAGTATGAGTGGCCAAAACTTCTTCCAAGCGGCATTGTCGCGATTGGCTTTTTCTGAGGTCTCATGTGCAGAAGAAATGCGCTTGATTGTGTACCGTGAAAGTGGCGCAAGGGCAGTCTGTAGATCCCGAAGCACGATGGCTTCGACGGATTTTATCAAAGCTTTTCCACCGGCTAATTCGATTTCAACGGATTCGATGCTCGGAACAGCGATGAGTGCATTTTGAACGTTTCCAACGCATCCAGTGCATGTCATTCCCTCGATCTGAAACACTTCTTTCATGAAGCGAATTTCGATAAAAAGCGGTGTCGATTGACGTGTTGATCAACCTTGGGATTTGGTTGAGAAGTTCCCGCGATGTGCGCGCCTTTCAAGTGTATTTTTGCCTTAGAAACATCTCAAATGCAGTTGAACCAGCTCACAGCTATCTCCCCCGTTGACGGACGTTACAGAAGTCGAACCTCCAGCCTGGCGCCTTATTTCTCGGAATGGGGCTTGATGCGATATCGCGTCCGCGTGGAGGTAGAATACTTTCTTCAGTTGACCGAGGTTCCCTTGCCGCAATTGGCGGGATTTAATCGCGACCAAGCCAGCAATTTGCGCGGGCTTTATGAGGATTTCACGGAAGCAGATGCTCAACGCATCAAGGAGTTTGAGCGCACCACCAATCACGATGTCAAGGCGGTTGAGTATTTCATTAAAGAGAAAATGGAAGCTTTGGGTTTGGCTGATGTGTCTGAATTTGTTCACTTTGGACTCACTTCTCAGGATGTCAACAATACAGCTATCCCGCTTTCGATTAAAGAAGCGACCGAGCATAACCTGATTCCTGCACTGACCAACTTGCGCCAAACCATGTTGGGTCAAGCTCGGGAATGGAAGGAGATTCCGCTGCTTGCCAGAACACATGGGCAGCCGGCCTCGCCGGTGACCTTGGGAAAGGAATGGGCGGTCTATGTCAATCGATTGGATGTCCAGCTTGAAGAACTGAAGCGCTGTCAGTATGCAGCAAAGTTTGGGGGCGCAACAGGACAATTTAATGCGCACATCGTGGCTTATCCGAATTTGGATTGGAGTGCTTTTGGCAATGATTTTGTGCAAGGACGCCTCGGACTTAAGCGGAGCCAAATCACAACTCAAATAGAACACTACGACCACCTAGCAGCTTGGTGCGATTGTTTGAGGCGCATTCATACCATTCTCATCGACCTGAGTCGGGATGCTTGGACGTACATCAGTATGGATTATTTCAAGCAGAAAATTAAGGCTGGAGAGGTTGGTAGCAGCGCGATGCCGCACAAGGTTAATCCCATTGATTTTGAAAATGCAGAAGGTAATTTTGGTGTCGCCAACGCACTGTTGCAGCATTTTTCTGAAAAATTGCCGATCAGTCGCTTGCAACGTGACCTTACCGACTCCACTGTGCTGCGAAACATTGGTGTTCCTCTGGCGCACAATGCAATCGCACTTGGTTCATTGCAAAAAGGACTGGGTAAATTGTTGCTGAATGAATCGAAATTAGAAGCAGATCTCGAAGCAAATTGGGCAATTGTCGCGGAAGGGATTCAGACCATTCTGCGTCGAGAAGGATTTCCCAAACCTTACGAAGCCCTGAAGGATTTGACACGCCAAAACAGCGTAGTCAATGCAAAGTCAATTGCTGAATTCATCGAAGGCTTGAGTGTTGGTGATGGGGTGAAATCGGAACTGAAAGCACTCACTCCTTGGGGCTACACAGGATCGGCTGCGGCATTGGTTGACACCTTAAAAGACTAAAGATTTGAATCGCTTCATTGATCTTTTTCGGCATTTAGCGAATTATCGGCTGAACCTCGTGGTCAATGTGGTTTGCAATCTGTTGAATGCGTTCTTGTCGTTATTCACTTTTTTGAGCGTCGTCCCTTTCCTTCGGATAATTTTCCAATCGGGGGGAGAGGAATCGCTCGCGCTGATTGAAGTTCCTGCAGGTAGTGGCGTGGAAAAGTGGAGTGCCCTTTTCGATAATTTTGTTATTAATGTTGGTCCTTCACAGGCCTTGACATACATCTGCATTGGGATTTTTGGAGTCACCATCCTGAAAAATGCAGTTGGTTATCTTGCCCTTTACAGCCTTGCAACCATGCGCACGGGGGTGAGCCGTGACTTGCGTAACAGCTTGTATGCTAAGGTTCTTCGATTGCCCATGAGTTGGTTTACGGAGTCAAGAAAAGGGGATGTAATCAGTCGGATGACCAATGATTTGATGGAGGTTGAATTCAGCGTCATTGGAACCATTGAAATCTTGTTCAAGTCACCGATTTCGATTCTGGTTTCGCTCGGTACGTTGTTTTACTTGAGCTGGGAATTGACATTATTCTCCATGTTATTCTTACCGGTTAGTGGCTATTTGATCAGTCGAATAGCGAAGAGTTTGAAGCACGCAGCTAAGCGTGGCAAGGAGGAACTTGGAGGGCTGATTTCAATCATGGAAGAAACGCTGGGTGGAATGATGGTGATCAAAGCGTTTCATGCCGAAGCAAAATTTGAAAGCAAATTTGCAGCTTCTAACGATCGTTTTTTTGAGCTCATGCGTCGTCTGTACAAACGCGAATATTTGTCATCGCCGGTGTCCGAGACAGTTTCCTTGGGTGTGATGGCTACTTTATTGTGGTTCGGTGGTCGGATTGTGCTCGAAGGAACGAGTGGACTCACGGGCGACTGGTTCATCGGCTATCTCGTGGTCTTTTCTCAAATTATTCCACCTGCGCGTTCGATCAGTGATGGATGGTTCAGGATTCAAAAGGGCTCAGCTTCTCTTGAACGCTTGGAGGAAATTTTATCTGCTGAGGAAATGACCGATGAGGGAGTGGCATTGACGCAGCCGCTTCGGGAAGGAATTCGATTTGAAGGAGTGAGGTTTTCGTACGGAGATCAGCCGGTACTCAATGGCATTGATCTGAGAATTGAGAAAGGAGAGACTGTGGCTTTGGTCGGTCCTAGTGGCTCGGGAAAAACCACTCTGGTGAATCTCTTGGCGCGATTTTATGATGTCACTTCGGGTCAAATCACATGGGATGGTAGGCCAATCGAATCCTTTGAACTTGTGAGCTTTCGCTCGCAAATGGGGATGGTCACACAAGAAGCTCGTTTGTTCAATGCGTCAGTGGCTGAGAACATCATGTTGGGAATTTCAGATGAGATGCCTGAGGAGGAAGATGGGCTGACTTCAGTCGCTAAGGCAGCAAATGCATTGGAATTTATCGAACAATTGGATGAAGGATGGAATGCTTCAGTTGGTGATGGAGGCAATAGGTTGAGCGGAGGTCAACGTCAGCGATTGAGCATTGCTCGGGCGCTTCACAAGGACCCGCCTGTGTTGCTTTTGGATGAGGCGACTTCTGCGTTGGATACAGAGTCTGAGCATGCTGTTCAGCAGGCAATTAACCGATTGATGGAGGGACGGACAACTTTAGTTGTTGCTCATCGATTGAGCACCATTCGACATGCCGATCGCATTGTCGTTATGGATCAAGGCAAAATTGTTGAGGAAGGTAACCATGAGGATTTGATGGCTCAGAAAGGAATGTACAACCGATTGGTCTCGATGCAGAATCTGAAATGACGTCGAGAAGAAGAAAGACAGGATTCGGCGCAATGCTTCATGCACAATGTCCGAGATGTCGTGAAGGCCAGATTTTCATTTCTAAGAAGGCTTATCAATGGAAGCAAATCACGACGATGCCTGACGCTTGTCCGGTTTGTGGCGAAGATTTTTTAAGGGAGCCAGGCTTTTATTTTGGTGCAGCCTATGTGTCTTATGCGCTGACGATTGCACTGTGGGTGGCGGTTTTGGTTGCGTTGATGTGTTTTGACTGGTGGGGACTCATTGAATTTTCATTTTTCGAAGATGTGACGCTGTTTCTGAGCACGGGCATTACCCTTTTGCTCGTTCTTCTTCCGCTCATCGCTAGATTGAGTCGCTCGATGTGGCTTCACATGATGACGAGACGCCGTCGCCGGTAATTGGAATCGTACCGATGCAAAAAGTCTATAAAAAATCAAAGGGGCCCCTCCGTTGAGGGACCCCTTCTCACCAAATCGCCTGATTCATAAACGCTCAATTCGAGCGTGGCAAAACCAAAACCATCTCCCTTTACGTAGGGAGTTCGTTTTTGGTTTCAAAATTTTAAAAAAAAGTTCAAATAAATTCCCTAAACACTGATATTCAGCTATTTGCGGGCTTTATTTTTTTTGAATTCATCTCCTCATTCTGAACGCGAATGCTCTCTTTGTGCACCTGTTCAAGGAAGTTGAAAATGAATTCGGGGCTCAAGCCGCCACGTTCAGCCCATTTTTCTCTGGTATCAAAGACTTCTTTCCACCGCTCCATTTGCAGGATGGTCATACCATTCTCCCACTTGTGTAAGCCAATTTGTCGAGCAAGGCCCATGCGCGCGTGCAATAATTCAATGACTTGTTCGTCAATGGAGTCCATTTGAAGGCGCAGGGCAGATAGATCCGCTGAACTAATTTTTGGTTCCGAAGAACTTCGAATGGTCAGTGAATCAATCAATTCACCGAAGGCGGCTGGAGTAAGCTGCTGATTCGAGTCGCTCAGTGCATCTTGTGGGTTAGGATGTGTTTCTAGCATGAGCCCTTCCATTCCCAAATCCATGGCTTTTTGAGCTACCGCTTGTAAGAGCGCTCGATTGCCAGCAATATGACTTGGATCGCAAATGATGGGCACATCAGGCAAAGCCATCTTGAGGCCAATGGCAATTTCCCACATTGGGGCATTGCGGTATTCTTTTTGTCCGTACTGGCTGAAACCTCTGTGGATAGCCCAGACAGGACCATCTGTGGTATTTCGAACACGCTCGAGGGCTCCAAGCCAAAGGGACAAATCTGCATGCATCGGATTTTTCACGAATACCGGAACATTGGTTCCTTTCAACGCATCTGCGATTTCCTGCACTGCAAATGGGCTTACCGTCGTTCGGGCGCCGATCCACATGACATCAACGCCGGCATTTAAGCATGCTTCTACATGTTGGGCGTTCGCAACTTCTGTGGCGATGGGAAGTCCTGAGGATTCTCTTGCATTGACCAACCACCTCAGCGCAATGGTTCCCATGCCCTCGAATCCGTTGGGACGTGTGCGAGGTTTCCAGACTCCTGCTCGAAGTATGTGAACCCCTCGTTTGGAGAGGTCATTCGCTGTTTGAACCACTTGTTCTTCAGATTCAGCGCTGCAAGGACCACTAATCAAGAGAGGCCTCTGCACCTGAGCGAGACCTTCAACGATGGATTGGGCGTTGATGGAATTGTTGGAAACCACAGCGGTAAGATACGCTCGCTTTTGCAGCGAAGGATGCTATTTTTTGGTAACTCGAGAGATGAGGGGCGTAAGTTTCCTTTTTCGAGACTCAAGGGCCTGGGTCTGCGAATAGAAAATGCGTCTTGATTCAGTTGCTTCACAAAGACTGTGTACCCGGAACTGGATTCGAACCAGCACGCCCGAAGGCACAGCC
>DCPZ01000019.1 GCA_002323795.1 Flavobacteriales bacterium UBA1531
GAGTTCGAGAACTGTCCCGCTCCGGTTACCAAACGGGAGATTGCAGCGATGCGGTCTCCCGTTTTTTGGTTTGGACTTCGCGACTTTTGGATTGATTGAAGGATGCGATTGAATTTGTCTTTAAACACAGGGATTCGATTGTTTTTCATCCTTTTCTGGCGAATGCTTTGAGATCTACAATGCTGTGTGTATTCGTACATTGCGAGGTGAAAAAAAACGACAGATGAAAAGAGCAATCATGTCGTGGTTGAAGAAACTATTCAATGGGGTATATCAGGATAGCTTGCTCCAATGCGACATTAAGCGGTTGGCAGGAATGTCCGAAGAGGCGGTTTGGCACCATGTGTTGAATGGTAGTTTCGGTAAGGAAGAGGGAAGTCAGTCATTGCCTCTCAATTTGGGAAGATGGGCTGGAGGTGCTTCCTTTTTTTATGTGCTTCATCGCATTTTACAGACGACGGAACCAGGTTACATTTTGGAGATGGGACTCGGGGAATCGTCGAAATTTATTTCGCATCATGCCGCGAAGGAATCGTCTTTGAAACATCACTTTATTATTGAGCATGATCAGAAATGGATTGATTATTTCGTGAAAAATCATGTGCTTGATGCGAAATCAAAGATTGAATTTCATGACATTGAGCACAGGGCAGATCAAACCGATGGGATCAACGGTTTGGCCTATGCTGACATCCCCGAGGAGCATTGGTTGAACGTGGATTTAGTTGTTATTGATGGTCCTTTTGGAAGAGGTGAATTCGCACGATCGAATGTGTTGGCCCTTGTGCCTTTTCTCAACGATTCACGTCCATTTGTGTTGCTCTTTGATGACGCGCACCGGATGGGAGAGACGAATACCATAAATGAACTGATGAAACGTCTGACTCAAGCTGGTATTGAGGCACACAGAGCTGAATATGGCGGCATTAAGCGGTGCACGGTCGTCTGCTCCAAAGGGCATGCTTGGCTTAAGACCCTGTGATCAAAGATGCCTAGAATAAATCACTTGCGTTTTTTGGTCTCGTATGCGTGGCATAAGGTTTTTGGTGGTTTGCATAAAAGTCGAGGGCTCAATGCCGCGTTTGGGCAGCGGGACTGGGAACGTTTTGAGGAGCTCATATCAGACCCCCAATTATCCGACAGTTTGAAGCTTGTATGGGGTGCCATGCGTTCCGATTATTTTCAAGAATTGGACAATCCCGCTGCGGATTGGCTTGAAGTGAATGAGAAGCTCACGAGGCGAGGGCATTTTTTGAGCTACCTGGCCTTTCAAAACTACTTGAATGCTTTGATTGCGATTGGATCGTTGGAGCAATTCAAATTGGAGTTTTCTCGACAGCACAGAGAATTCATGGTCCACCTGCCGCTAAGCAGTGTTGCGAGTGCGGGAGCGTTGTTCATTCGGGAACAGGACTTCGCGGGGTGTCTGAGGTTCTTTGATCACATCCGAGGAACGCTCCCCAGTGAAAAAAAATCACTTTTTGATCTCAAATCGTTTGCTTACCGCTGGATTTCCAAGCAGCAGTTGAATGAATTGGACCAGAACGGAAAAGCCAACTTGTCGGTTGAACTGGTGGACTTTATGCGCAACGTATTTCAGCCAGGATCTCCAGCCATGAGTGTCTTGGAGACGTCCCAATCGTGTTGGAAAGCAATTGGGCAGTTGAATCCGAGTTTATTGTTAGAACTGCGGTATCAGTTGCACGAGAGACAAAAATTGCGCGAGTTGGTTCTCTCTGCCTTAAGAGAAGGCTCACCACTCCTTTTCCTAAGATTGGGTGATGGAGAGGCCTATGCGTTTTATAATGAGGCCACAGAGCAAAGTGCACTTTTTCGAGATCATCTTGAATTGCTTTGGTGGGGTCGAACGTTGCCCGAAGGGTTGCGGAAGGATTTATCAGCCAAGGTCCAAGAAACACTTGGTGCGGCAGATATCATCGGCCTCCCAAGCGCACCGCGGTTGGCTCAGGTTTTGCATCAATTTACTCCAGGCGCATTGTCCGAAGCATCTCGCAAACAGCAAGGTCTCTTCATGGGGGTGGAAGAAAATGTCAAGAATGGCAATATTTCTTGCAAATGTTGGGTAGATGAATACGCCAATTATGCTTTTGTGGACAGCGTGGTTTTGGAGGAGTTGATTGCTACTGCAAAAAACGTCGTGGTTGTGGGATGTTTTGAAATCCCCGAAAATCATGCCTTGGACAATCAAAAAGTGACGCTGATTCCCATCCCACCCGTCCAGAAAGTTTCAACGGCGAAAGGGTTGGTATCTGCCTCCGGTTTCCTTCCCGACATTATTGTTGATTTGCAGCTAGAAATCGAACCTTTGCTTGAGCGGGGGAGTCTACTTCTGCTCGCAGCTGGTTTTGCCGGCAAGCCTCTCTTGCTTACTGCAAAAAAACAAGGCGCTGTGGCGCTTGATTTTGGCAGTGGACTTGACCACGTGCTCGGTTACAAAACCCGCAGTCCGGAGCTGACGCACCTTTTCAGTTAAAATCACATCGCTTCAAAACGGCACGTAATTCTCGATCCTTACGACCCAAGAAGAATACTCTGCAGTTCAATTGGACCCGCATCGTCAAAAGTGCAAATCCGTCATCGGGACTAGGAAGACAGATTTGACCAGGTTGAACACGCAGTGAGTTTGCTTTTGTACTTTTCAGCGAACAATGCATGCAAGTCAAATAATTCTCCCCGGTTTCTTGGGTTTTTGTGTGCTATCGGCGTGTGAGATCAGTCCTTTAAAGGGACCACATCAGATCGAAAAGACCGCATCGTTGATTTGGATCGTTTGCGAGGATGAATCGCTTTTTTTCGCTCAATACGGTGATAGTGCAGCACACACACCTCATCTGAACGCACTCGCTGATGAAGGGACTGTGTTTGATCACATGTTTTCCGTGGCGCCCGTTTGTTCTCCTTCTCGGAGCAGCATTTTGACAGGTGTATTGCCTACGTCAATGGGATCGCATCACATGCGGGCTTTTAAAGGCAATGGCGAAGGAATGAATTGGCAGACGGGGCTTCCCTTTTATTCGGCAAAAGCTCCTCCCCAAATTCGTGCGTTCACGGAACATCTTCGACTCCAAGGGATTTACTGCACGAACAATGCGAAAGAGGATTATAATTTCCAGACGCCTCCCATGGCGTGGGATGCATCTTCGCCACAGGCGCATTGGCGCAATCGTCCCGATGGCGCGCCCTTTTTTTCTGTGTTCAATGTGTTCGCAACGCACGAGTCTAGTATCTGGAAAGAATCAAATGAACCCTGCGACATTGATCCTTTAGAGGTGCCCATTCCCGATCTTCTACCGAATGGCCGGGTGGTTCGAAACGATGCAAGAACCAATTACTGCAACATTGAGAGGATGGATCGGGAAATCGGTCAAATTTTGGAAGATTTAAAAACCGATGGACTTTACGACCAGTCAATGATTGTGTTTTTTAGCGATCATGGAGGGCCATTTCCACTTTACAAGCGAGAATTGTCCGATGCTGGACTCCACGTGCCGTTGATCATCAAATGGCCCAAGGGCGTCGAGGGTCCGGAACGCAACACAGGCATGTTCTCGTTCTTGGACTTGGCACCTACCGCGTTGAGTTGGTTGGGGCTTGCGCCGCCTCCAGTGCTTCCCGGAGAAGTGATTCATCCCGAATCGTCCGGTCACAGAGCTCTTTATGGGGCGTCTGATCGAATGGATGAACAATATGACAGGAGAAGGACGATTCGGACGCAAAACTGGAGACTCACTCACAACTTGTACCCGGAACACATCGAACAGATTTCATTTCGTGAATCTATGGCCACCAGCGCTGCAATTGACTCTGCCGCTTCCATGGGTTTGGAGCCATGGGATTCATGGAAAAATGAGCCACGTCCTGAGTGGCAATTGTACAATGTTCATCAAGATGCAATGAACCCCGTCCCAGATTCAATGCTCGACGCCAACGCTGCTGTTTTTGCGTCGCTGGCTTTGATGTTGGATTCTGTATTCAATGAAACGAATGATTTTGGATACGTCGACGAAGCTGTTCTACTCGATCAATTTCATCCTAATGGAGAACCCGATACTTTACTTGCGCCTGAAGTTTCCTTGCAAGGCGGATTCATTGCCCTGAAGCATGATGATCCTAATGCCTCGCTGGGTTGGAAATATTCTCATGAAAGCTCAGAAAGGTGGAACATTCTTGCGCCAGGACAACGCATGAAAGTATCCGACGATTCAAGTTCTATCGAAGTCATCGCTGCTCGAATTGGGTGGCAGCACGGACGCAGCTTGATGGAAATAAGACCTCCTGCATACTGATTGCTGAATCCGAAGAATACAGGCCATCGAGGTTAGCGAATAAAGAGTTCGAGAACTGTCCCGCTTCGGTGACCATTGGTATCGTTGCAACGATGCGGGATCTCCCAGTGTACTTAGTAAGAAAGTAGGTGACCAGGCTTCGCAGTAATACTGCTTTTCGGGGGAGCAAATTGTGTCAATTTAATTCCTTTTACGGAATACCGATATTCTTCCAGTGTGGGTGTCCTTCCAAGAATAGCTGAAAGAACGACAACCGGTGTTGAAGCAAGGAGCGATTCACCTTTTTTTCGATCGGTATCTGCTACAACTCTCCCCTGGAACAATCGGGTTGACGTAGCCATAACCGTATCACCTTTCTCAGCTTTTTCTTGATTACCCATGCACAAATTGCAACCAGGACGCTCGAGGTACAAGATGTTATCGTATTCGAGGCGGGCGACAGTCTTGGGATTGGCGTCGTTAAATTCGAAACCCGAGTATTTCTGTAGAATTTCCCAATCCCCTTCCTGCTTCAGCTCTTCTATGATATTATACGTTGGCGCTGTGACCACCAGAGGAGCATGAAATTTAACCTCTCCGTATAGTTCCTCGAGATTCTTGAGCATTTTCGCCACCACCTTTATATCACCTTTGTGGACCATGCAAGAGCCCACAAATCCAAGGTCAACATGCTTATTGCCTTCATAAAATGAAAGCTCACGGATGGTGTCATGGGTGTAGCGTTTGGAGACATCGTCATTGTTTACGTCGGGATCAGCAATCATAGGCTCATTTATGATGTCCAAATCCACTACAAACTCAGCATGGTATTTTGCACTTGCATCAGGGGCTAGTGGAGGCCGCGCCCCGGATTTTATTTCAGAAATTCTCGCATTTGCTTTATCAACGAGGCCCTGAAGGACATTTTGATCGTTGTCCATGCCCTTGAGAATCATTATCTCAATGCGGTTCCGTGCTATTTCAAGCGATTTTACGAGGGTTTCGGATTCCGATATGCATATCGCTGCCTTAGCTTTCATTTCTGCTGTCCAGTCAGTGAAAGTAAATGCTTGGTCAGCTAAGAGTGTTCCAATATGGACTTCAATTATTCTGCCTTGAAACACGTTTTCCCCTTGGAAGTGCTCGAGCATTTGGGATTGTGTGGCATGCACCACATCGCGAAAATCCATATGGTCTGCCATCTTTCCTTTGAAAGTGACTTTGACTGACTCAGGTATCGGCATGGAGGCTTCACCTGTCGCTAACGCGAGAGCAACTGTTCCCGAGTCTGCTCCAAAGGCGACACCTTTGGACATCCTTGTATGAGAGTCTCCCCCGATTATGATGGCCCAGTCATCAACGGTTAAGTCGTTGAGCACTTTATGGATGACATCAGTTAATGGATGATATGAGTCCCTTGGATCGCGTCCCGTAATGAGGCCAAAATCCTGCATGAAAGACATGAGTCTCGGGGTATTCGCTTGCGCCTTTGTGTCCCACACCGAGGCCGTATGACATCCTGATTGATATCCGGCATCCACAATTGGGGAAATGACTTTAGCCGCCATCATTTCCAGTTCTTGGGATGTCATTAGCCCTGTTGTGTCCTGTGAACCAACAATATTCACTTCAACCCTCACATACGAGCCAGCATGAAGCACAGCACCGGACGTCCCTACAGCATTTTTATTGAATATTTTTTCTACAGCTGTAAGCCCTTGATTTTCATTGGATATTTCTTTCGATGGGGCATAAATGGTTGGGGCGGTTATCCCCAGAGTTTCTGCAGCAAAAGATTGCAGCTTTTTCCCAAAAACAATAGCATAGGAGCCTTTCGCTCTTATGAATTCCATTTTTTGAGGTGTGAGTGCAGAGGAAATATCAATTAGCTCGTTGCGGTCCTGATCGTATAACTTCTTGGTCTTCGTATTGATGGTCAAAACCGTTCCCGTGTCTACAGAGAATTTCTTCTTCAGCACAGGTTCTCCTTCATCATCCATCACCAATTCACCTGCATCGTCGTATTGTTTTTCCCAATTTTGCAGGTCGACACCAATACCACCGGTGACCCCTACGGTTGTCAAGAATATTGGTGATATTCCGTTGGTTCCCCCTACGATTGGAGCGATATTGATGAAGGGCACGTATGGACTAGATGGCTTTCCAATCCAGAGCGCTACATTGTTAACACCCGACATTCTCGACGACCCTACTCCCATGGTCCCTTTCTCGGCGAGTAGCATTACCTGCTTATCTGGATGCGCTTTTTTAAGCATTAGGAGCTCTTCTTGGCGTTGTTCGTCAAATTCGAACATGCATTGGCCATGGAGTTCCCTATCCGCTCTTGAGTGAGCTTCTTTTCCAGGTGATAAGAGATCCGTTGAAATGTCTCCGATTCCAGCAACGTAGGTGACGATTTTGATTTCTTCGTCAACCTCGGGTAAGTTGGTAAAAAACTCAGCCCGGGCATAGCTGCTCAATAAGTCCTCGACAATTGGGTTTTTCGATTTGAAAGCCTCTCTAAGTCTTGCCATATCTGCTTCGTACAGAAAGACTTGAGTTTTCAGTACCTCAGCGGCTTTTTCAGCGATGGATTTGTCTTCAGTTAAGGCTAAATCAATCAATGCCTCAACAGAAGGACCGCCTTTCATGTGAGAAAGCTGTTCAAAGGCAAAATCTGATGAAATTTCTTCGGTGGTACAATGCCCAAGAATAATTTCCTTTAGAAACGCGGATTTTACAGCCGCTGCATCGGTTGTCCCTGGAAGAATATTGTAGATAAAATAGTGCAACGAGTCCTCCCGATGTACGTGGGTTTTATCCCTTATTTGAGCTACAATTTCTGCGGTTAGGTTTTTTCCAACAATTGGCAGAGGGCTAAGTCCATTGCTTTTCCTTTCCTCTATCTCCCCTAAATAATCTGCGTAATGATTCATGACCTCCGTAGCACTTTCAGCAGGTGTAAAATTAGTGAATTTCGCTTAATTATTTCTCTTAAACGAAGCGATGAAATATACGCAGAGCAGCGACGCGCAGAACTTCGGAGAAGATGTAAAAAGGCTCACGAATAGACATCAATAGGCTCATAGATTTCGCCAAATATTACGTGTCGAAGGTGTTCCTTCAATTCCTTGAGTCTATCGAGTTTAGCAAATAGGAGGGTTCGTGAACTGTCCCGCTCCGGCTACCAAACGGGAGATTGCAGCGATGCAGTCTCCCGTTTTTTGGTTTAAGGCCATGAATTTGTCACCTCTCTCATTCGCAATTGGCACCGAATTCGCTTAAGACCATGAGCAAGTCGCTCACGTTCGTCGTGCCGTCTTCGTTGACGTCGGTGGGACATGTTTCGCTGTTATTCTCTTCAGATTCTGTACTGTCAGCACTTCCGCAAACACCGGGCGTCCAACTAATAACCCCTCCCATATTGATTGCGTAGCACAGGTTGATGTAGGTGATTCCATTGCATCCACAGACCTCATCAAGTTCACTTCCACAAGCACTGCTCGTGTTGATGAGCCCAGGTGCAACGCAATAGGAACAACTGCCATCATCCAAAGTGGCTTCTGGATCGAAATTACTAGCTGAGGCATCCATGCACCCTGGATTTTCCTCCGGTCCACACAAAGGGAGATCCAAGCAGTATTGAAAGCTGCAGCACTCGACCAGCTCACCGAGGGGTGAGGCCTCATGAAGCACAATGTCAATGCAGAAAGGACTACTAGCGTTCGTAAATGGACTGAGTAAATCCCCAAACGCAATGAGGTCGCCATGAGCAACTGTACCAACAGAATTGATGTCACTGATCAATCCGTTGACCCCGGGGTAAATGAATTCGACGTACCCTACCGTTGTCATTGAATTGTTCAGGATGCCGGCTTCGAAGTACCATTGGTCATCCAGGCAAACGACATCAAACCATTCAACCGTTGCGCATTCATCATCACATGTCGGCATGGGGACACATGCCTCCACGATGCAACACATCGTCTCCGGATTGAGGGTCGGGTTGTCTTCATGCGAACTCACGATCAGGCAAAGCTCGTCTTCCGGATCGAAGTCCAATAAACCAAAGCTAAATGTTTGACAATCCCCTGGCTGAA
>DCPZ01000085.1:0-2276 GCA_002323795.1 Flavobacteriales bacterium UBA1531
TTCAGCCAGGGGATTGTCAAACATTCAGCTTTGGTTTATTCGATTTCGAACCGGAAGACGAGCTTTGTTTGATTGTAAGTGCGCATGAAGACAACCCGACCCTCAATCCGGAGACGATGTGTTGCATTGTGGAGGTATGCGTCCCTATGCCGTCATGTGATGACGAATGTGCAGCGGTTGAATGGTTTGATGTCGTTTGCCTCGATGACCAATGGTACTTCGAAGCCGGCATTCTGAACAATTCAATGACAACGGTAGGGTACGTAGAATTCATTTACCCAGGAGTCAATGGATTGATCAGTGACATCAATTCTGTAGGTGCGGTTCCCCATGGCGACGTCATTGCGTTTGGGGATTTGCTCAGTCCCTTTACGGCTATTAGCAGTCCATTCTGCATTGACGTTGTGCTTCACGAGGCCTCGCCTCTTGGTGAACTGGTCGAGTGCTGCAGCTTTCAATATTGCTTGGACCTCCCTTCGTGTGGACCAGAAGTAATAGCAGGGTGCATGGATGCCTCCGCCAGCAATTTCAATCCTGAAGCCACTTTGGATGATGGCAGTTGTTCATATTGCGTTGCACCTGCACTCATCAATACCGACAATCCGTGTGGAAGCGAACTTGATGAAGTTTGTGGATGCAATGGAATCACCTACATCAATCTGTGCTACGCAATCAATATGGGAGGTGTCATCAGTTGGACACCAGGACATTGCAATGATTCAGAAAATACTGCAGATGCTGAGGAAAACAACGAAACATGTCCTACTGACATCAACGAGGATGGTACAACAAACGTCAGTGACCTACTAATGGTCTTGGGCGAATTTGGTGTGGTTTGTGACTAAGGAGGGAAGTAAGGAAATCATAAAAACCAAAAACGGGAGACTGCATTGCTGCAATCTCCCGTTTTATGATCAGAATGGATTCGTTCTCGCACCCTTTATTCGCGCAACACCATTTATTTAGTGCTTTCAGGGAATCCATCAAACGCGAAGGAATCTTTGAGGAAACGTGGGAAATACGTGATATTTCTCTCAGTTTTCAATGTACTTTTAGACCATGTCTCTGTGTAAAACAGCTGTTCGTTGCACGCTCTTATTGCTCCTGGTTTCCTGCACCACGATTGAATTGAATGCACAAACCAGCTTTTCCTTTGAGACTTTCGAAGGGTCGCGGCTTCCGTTGGTTTTGATTAACACGTCAGATACAATTGTAGATGAGCCGCGCGTAATTGCTGCAATGAAAATCATCCATCAGGAGGGGGGAGGGATGAATCATCCCTATGATGATCCGACTGATTACAATGGACGCATCAGCATAGAAATACGGGGGAATACATCGCAGTCTTTTCCCAAGCGTTCTTTTGCTCTCGAAACGCAAGATTCTCTGGGAAATAACAACAACGTTTCCGTGTTAGGGATGCCTGAAGAAAACGACTGGGTTTTGTACGGTCCATACTCAGACAAAACGATGATGCGAAACGCAATCATATACGAATTGGGTGATCGAATCGACAGGTACACAGTTCGTCGCCGGTATTGTGAGCTTTTCATCAATGAAAATTACCGCGGTGTTTACCTCTTTATGGAAAGCGTCAAACGTGACGAGAATAGAATCGACATTGCCAAACTTCTTCCCTCTGATACCATTGGCGATGAACTGACCGGGGGGTATATAATGAAGGTTGACCGCATGGCAGGAGAAGAAGATGGCTGGATATCAGATTATCCTTCTATGGAGGGAGGGGCGGTTTGGATTCAGCTTTGGAGACCGAAAGGTCCAGACTTGCACCCCGTCCAGAGGACGTATATCGAGGAGTACGTAGGAATGTTCGAAAATCTTATCTTCGGAGATGATTTTTCAGACCCTTCAGCGGGCTACGATGAAGTCATCGATGTCCAATCCTTTGTTGATTTGTCCCTCGCCAATGAATTGTCCAAAAATATTGATGGATACAAACTCAGTACGTTTTTCTTCAAAGAAAAAGATTCTGATGGAGGTAAGATTGTTATGGGACCTTGGTGGGATTACAATATAGCTCTGGGCAATGCGGATTATTGTGAAGCCGTTATTCCTGAGGGCTATGTGGCTGATACGGATTGCGGGACAGCAAGTCCGATGTGGTTTGAACGTCTCCGCACTGATCCAAGTTATGAAGAGCTCATTCGGTCTACTTGGAAAGATTATCGCTCCGATGTTTGGAGTAATTTCAGCATTGACTCAATGATAGACTCCCTTGCCGCCGTGTTGTCCGAGCCGCAAAAAAGAGATCATGC
>DCPZ01000085.1:2573-11782 GCA_002323795.1 Flavobacteriales bacterium UBA1531
AGAGCCGCAAAAAAGAGATCATGCGCGCTGGCCAAGATTGGGGCAATACGTTTGGCCGAATGCATTTATGTTTGATCGTTTTGAAGAAGAGGTCCAATTTCTTCGTGATTGGCTCGACACCCGTCTGATTTGGTTGGACCAACAGTTTGGCCTCATACCCACTGCCAACCAACATCAGCCCGCTCCTAAGATTTATCCGCAACCAACAGCGGGTTTGTTCCGAATAAAGATGAATTCAGAAATCGCCCTTCTCCGGATATACGACACGATGGGAAAAATCGTAGAAGAGAAAGAACACCTATACTCATATCAGACATTTGACATCCAACATTTACCGAATGGCTGTTATTTTATTGAATGCGTGCTCAACGACAAACAAGTCGTCACTTCCAAATTATTGAAGTCCAATTAAAAATGAATTAATAAACGGGTGAATGTTACGCTTAGCGAGAAAACTACCGATTCTTTTGGTTTTGACTTTATCAAGCTGTTCAGAGAAATCCATTGAACAGGTGACTCAAAAGCCTAATGTTTTGTTGTTATATATGGACGACCTGCGTCCGGAATTGGCCAGTTTTGGAGCCTTACAAATCCAATCACCAAACATTGATGACTTGGCAGAAAAAGGAGTGAAATTTCAAAATGCCTATTGCAACGTTCCTGTCTGTGGAGCATCTCGAGCGAGTATGCTGACAGGAATGTTGCCCACAAAAAACAGATTTCTTGATTACAAAACATTTGTTGAAACAGAAACGCCCGAGGCCGTTACCATTCCTGAACTCTTCAAAAACAGTGGATATACTACCATTTCGAATGGGAAAATCTATCATCATTTGGATGACCGAGAAAGCGATTGGGATGAAATCTGGCGCCCCTACGCATTCGACAAAACTGATTCAGGCTTAGCGCCAACCGAACATTGGCAATCACTCTGGAAAGATTACCAAGACCCCGAAAATGCCTCAAAGTATCAAATAGCAGACGTTGGTCCTGCTTATGAGAGTGCGGACGTTTCAGATTCCACCTACATCGATGGCTTATTGACCGAAAAGGTCATCCGTGACATTAAAAAACTGAAAAAAGGAAAGAAGCCTTTCTTTTTAACTGCGGGTTTCATCAGTCCGCATTTGCCTTTCAATGCACCAAAAAAATATTGGGATTTTTACGATAGAAAGACAATTAAACAGCCTGAAAATTACAATTATATCCCCAAAGACGCACCGGAGATTAGTATAAGCAACTGGCCTGAAATGAGAGACTACACCAATATTCCAAGTCAAGGACAGGTGTCTGATAGTATCGCGATGGATTTAATACACGGATATTATGCAACCATATCATATACGGACGCCTTGGTTGGCAAAATCTTGGACGCCTTGAAGGAGGAGGGTTTAGAAAAAAACACGATTGTTCTTTTGGTTTCTGACCATGGCTATAATTTACAGGAGCATACACAATGGGCCAAGTTTACAAATTACAATACGTCTACTCAGGTACCTCTGATCATTTATAATCCTGCATCCAAGATTAAAGGCACAACAAATGCCTTAACATCTTTGGTGGACGTTTACCCTACATTGGCGGAGTTGTGTGGATTAGATGCGCCCAAAAAACAATTGGACGGAGTGAGTTTAGTTCCTGTGTTGAACGATCTAAAGTCTGAGGGAAAAAAACATGTTTTTATCAAAAAAAACGAGGGATTCACACTAAAAACTAGGGATTTTAGTTATACCGAGTTTCGCAAACCCCAGGACAATTCAACGGATGCTCGGATGCTCTATGATCACCGATCAACTAAATCTGAAAACATCAATGTTGTGCACCACCATGAGTTCGAGAGCGTCGTTGCAGAATTAAGTTCAACGCTACATTCAGCGTTTGAAAAAAACATGTACGACAAATCAAAAAAGGATTAAATCTGAATCCTAAAACCTATCGATTTGCCCTTACGGCGGATCTTCAGCGTTTGAGGGATTTTGGCAGAAAAACAAATCAGCACCATGCCCTGCAAATATGGGCCATAGGAACTACATAAATCTTGTTCAATACCTCAGAAAGCAAGGGATAGGACTCCAAAATCTTTTCGTAATTTGGCGTTAAATCAGTCATCATTATGAAAAAAAATTTTTTTTTGGGCGCCATGATATTGATGCTATCATCTTGCTTCACCCACTCATACATTGTAGGTAATGGCCCACAATCAGGCGTTGAAATCACAGAAAAAAACCTTTTTGTAATCTGGGGTCTTTTTCCCATTGCAACGTCCAATACTCATTTGATGGCAGGTGGAGCCGAAAATTACGGCGTAACCACCTCGCACACATTCATCGATGGATTGATCACTGTATTGACATATGGAATCTACAGTCCCACAACCACGATCGTTACGAAGTAACGAGCATCCCTCACACCATTTAGGGCAGCTTCTTGCTGCCCTTTTTGTCTAATAATTTTAAATTGTGAAAAGCTGGAAATCGTCCTTTGGACTCGGAGCATCCGCCTTATTGGTTGCAACCGGAACTTATCAATGGATTGATGCGGCACAAGCTGAAGAATTCGATGCCTTCATCGCAGGGAGAATGTCGGGAAGCGGACTCTTGATTGCATTCGGTTTATTGATTTACCGGTTCGTTCGTAAAAAGAGACTTCAAAAAAAAGTTGAAGCATCCGCTGCACGAAGTTGACACCCTAGGGATAGGACTGCTCGCTTCACGTTCTATTGAACTTCGAATTCAAGCTTCTCCAAAATCAATACCAAATCCGGCGGGTCCAGTTGGCGAATAAAACAGGGAGGCAATTCAGAGTTCGACAGAATGCCATTCAATATTTAAAAATCCAAACCTTGGGGTCGTGGCATGCGTCACATCCTGTGGATTTCATAAATCTCATATCCGTCCATGACTTCGTCAAAAACCGGCTTCGAAACTGGATTTGAACCATTTAAGAATGCACGCAATGCTTCTACATCGTGCACTGAAATCTTGAACATGACCTTGCTTTGATCGGGCGAAACCGTTCCGATTGTCTTGCTCAAGTCGGCCACCTTTTTTCTCTCGGCAATGCCCGCCTCAGACTGCATGAAACTCATGAACTGTCCAAATTTCTCTTGCTTGAGCATTCCAACGACTAATATATCTTTCATAGCTTTTTTTTTACAAAAGAAATCTCTAGCGTTCACGTTTCAAAAGGGACTCAAATATAAATGCAGTTGGAGCTCAGAAAAATCGACTAACCCTGACAATTCTTAACTAGACTACCTTTTGGCCATGAGAATTCCAACTTCGCTCTTCCTCACAATTCTTCCTCTGTGCAGTTTGGCGCAGGAAATCCCCACTGAATCAACTTACAATGAAGGCATCGTCTGGGAATCTGTCTTCACCGACGGACCAGAAGGAAAAGTCAACCGCGGCCTTGTCGATTCAGAGGGATACGCGGTCTGCGTTTCCATGCCCGAAAATCAGGCCCGAATCCATAAAATTGATGGCAGCGATGGGGGACTCATCTGGTCTCTAACCTTCAGCGATCGAATTGGGTTTGGCATCTGTGAAATTCCAGGAGATGATGGCCAGCCAGATTACATCGTGACGGGTGGAGCGGGCGAAACACAGGAATGCTGGTTGGCCCGCATCGAGGGATCAGATGGTGGTTTAATGTGGGAAAGCATCGTTGACCACGCAGGCCAAAATTGGCAATTCGATGGGATACGAACAGCGATGATTGGTGCTGATGGATACATCTATGCCTCTGGATTCATAAGCGGAGACGAGCCGAACACCATTTTCGTGGTTTTTGCAGGACAAGAATTGGTTTTAAAGGCTGATCCGGCAAATGGGGAAATTGCCTGGACATCTGCCATTGATGCCTCAGAATACGGTCTAGCGACTGTGCAAGATTCATCCGGCGACTTGTATACTGGCGGAGTCATGTACGATGAAGGATGGTGCGTAACAAAACGAAATATGAATGGCGAAGTCATTTGGACAGAGTTCATCGATGCGACAACGGAAATTTACCCCTACGACATGGCAATAGGGTCGGACGACCGTTTGTATTACGGAGGGCATCGTGGGAGAGAAGGAGCGGGTGAACCATTTGATTATTCCTGTGCTTCAATAACAACCGCAGGTGAGACTGAGTGGTTGAAACATTATGCCAACCCAAGGGGATATAGCCTCGAGCACATTCGCAATGAATTGTATGGCATCGAAGTTGGATCTGATGGGATTTATATGTTTGGCGGTTCCGGGGATGAGAGCAATTATAGCCAGGTCAACACTCCGTTTCCTGCATCCGATGTCTGGGTCGGTTGGGTTCTTGGCGTTGACATGAACGGGAACATCAGTAGCAGCGATGTTTTTTGCCATGATGGTGTGAATTCAGCCACAGAGTATGGAGCCCTTATCGATGGCGGTTATTTTATTTTTAACGACACCGACGCAGGTGGCGATACAGAGCTCGGAGTCATGAAGATTATAAATGGAAGCAACCCTCCTGTTGTAGCTAATGTGTTAGAATTATCGAGTCAAGCCGTAAAAATCTTTCCCAATCCCAGCCTAGGGCACATTAAAATAACAGGATTATCAGACGATGAACCCTCAACAGTATATGTCTTCAATGGAATTGGTCAACTGATTGCGAACGAGACCACCACATCATCCTCGCTCAATTTGGACCTCAGTGGAGAAAAATCCGGTGCATATTGGATTAGTGTCAGCTCAAAAAGTCATGGCACAATAACTAATGAAGTGTTGCTCATTGATAATTGAAATATGCGGGATCAAAAACGGGAGACCGCATCGCTGCAATCTCCCGTTTGGTTATAAAATCAGCACAACTCTGTCATGCCGTGAAATCATGCGTCAATCTCACTTTGCTCGTCCACGACCAAAATGGGCTATCGTTGGAAAAGAGTCGTACAAACCCTGTTCCAAATCGCTTATAGCTTTTTGAATCAACTCCGCCTCTTGCTGCGAACCCGAAGGGAACGCTTGCAGGAACGCCGCCTTTTGTCTTGGGTGTTTGGCAATTTCGTTCATCAATTCATTTTGGATTAAAGCTCGAATTGAATTCTCATTCACGAAATAGTCAAAAACTGCAAGTGAAATCCGCGCATCTGCCTCCAAAATGGCTTGAGGCATCTCACCGACACCGAACATCGCAAAGGAATTATGTTCGAGATCACCACCATTTGCTAGAAAAGAATCCATCATCTGAGCAGATTGGACAGCAGCTTGTTCTAATTGTAAAAGTCCTTCAGCCCATTCTTGTTGAGTGATCGTGCGACCATCATCAGACAAATCACTTATCAAGGATTCAATTGATTCTTGCAGCAAAGCTTGGTTTTCTGGATTATTCAAAATCTCTTCAAAACTCTCAGAAGTTGCGACCTCCGATTCTTGCGTTGTTAAGTTCGTCGGCTTCGAAACACCTAATGTTGGTTTGTATTCCGTTCGAGCCAACTGTACGTCCCTTGCATCATTCTTAGTCGAAGTTTTCCAGCGGCTCTTCCGCGTCAATCGAAATTCTTTTCTCTGCGCCTTGGTTACCTTTCTAACACTCATTCCGGCATTAGCGAACATGACATTCATTTCGTTGAACAGTCTAAACTCCATATCCTCAAATCGTGCTTCAATCTGTCCAACCAGGTTGTTCAGACCATTGCTCCCTAAACCAATCGAGCAATTCACGATATTGAAAAATTCGTTTGTTCCTTCTTCCCACGCAACTGCCACAATGAGTGGTACTTGGCGCATGGAAATTACTTCCGGGCTTACGGCAAAACCTGTTCCATCATTTTCACCAGAAGGCAAAATGTAGTCTCCTTTCCTCACTGGTCCATTGATCCGGATGGGAACTTGGCCCAAAAATGCAATTTTTTCGAAGTGAGATTCTGGCTGGTCTTGGGGGACGTTACCCAGGACAATGGGGCTCATAGACACTACCAAAACATGATCCGCCTGCGATGTTTCACGAGACACCATCCCCCCAGTCACGCCAACAATTTCACCCGGCAATAAATCGATTCGGTGGTTTTCTTTCTCAATCCACTCTGCGTAGTCTGCGCCACCTGATCTATATACTACACCCATTCTGTTGAAATAGGATCCTTGTGCGGCCGCTGCTCCGATTGTTATAAGTGACAATGCGACTGTTGCAGTAGTTGAATTGAGTATGTCATTGACCAGTACAGCGGCGTTCAGCGCTCCAGTGCCCGCATGGACAATAGCTTCTGCCACGTCAGAATCTGGCAACCCCGCGCCTGGTATTGCAGTACCTCCGGACTTGGTGAATTCTTCTGCTATTTTTTTTACTTGCTTTGCAGCTGTAGTTGTTGCAGTTCTCAAATCAAGGGCGGCAAGGCCAATATCAATCGTCCCATCGGTTGTAATACCCGTGTATTCTGGATCACTTAATATGTAATCCGCCGTATTTCCTTTGATTGAGCCCACAGCGTCACCTTCTTTATCGATGAAGGTGATGAAGTCACTCGAGTTGCCTGGGTCTACAGCATCCACTCGAATTGCAATGCCATTTATATTGCCTGAGCCTTTTCCATCAACAATCATGGAGTATTGAGATGCTTTTTTAGCACTAGGATGAGAGGATTGGACGCTTGTCGTTCCGAAGATAATGGAGTTACGTATTGAGAGATTTCCTGCTTCTTGACCAAAATAAACCGTTCCCGCCTTTGACTTGAACTGGCTTCCATTATGGATGATATTTTTTCCCACGGTCAAATCTTTCCCAATGCTCGCAGCCTTGGCAAAATTCGCACTTTCACTAAAGGTAGCCGCACCGCCAAAGTCTTGCGTTCCTGAGACAGTGAAATCTCCGAGAAGAGAAAGTGGTGCAGTCATTTGAATTTGACTTGATCCCACGGTCATGCGGTCATTGACAATCAAATCACCCCCAATATCGACATCCTCAACAACCCTCGCCGCTCCTGCCGTCAATTTCTGCCGGAATTCTCCTACATCTGAACTCACCAAACCTACATCGTTAGTATCTGATTCGAGAATCACACCATTCGCGTTACCAACTAAGATTCGATTGTCCACTGCCAATGAATCATGAAAGTGCACATTTTTGGCGACACTCAAGGTTGAGTCGAAAGAAACCGCTCCCCCTACACTTAATGATCCCGTCATATCCAGCGTTGTAGTCTCAATTCCTCCATCGGAAAATGTGGTCCCTTTAATCCTAGCCCAGCCCTCAATTAATAAGTTACCACCAATTGTGACGTTCGTATCCATCCGAACAATGTCAGAAAAGACTGCATCGTCCTGAACATACAACTTTCCTTTATTTAAGATTTGATGTTCAATGGTGAGTGAGTCACTTTTTCCCAGGAGTGACCCGTCATCCAAATTTCTCGACATCCTCGAATGCAAAGTATCCACCCGGTCTAACCAGCGCTCTAAATCAAAAGGATTTATTTCTTTGACCACACTATTGCCCTCCACTCGTGCCATCAATGGACTTGTCATTTCAGTCACAATTTCGGAGGAAGAGACAATGCACTGGTTGTTCTCATCTTGCCCATTCAAGCAATTGCCATCGCAATCTTTTCCCGGATTTGGGACAAATTGTTCACCTGTGGAAGGGTCGCAATTGCAAGCCCGGTCGAGAAGTGGCTCGCAACCACATTCATAAATAGCCCCGGGGCCCGCGCAAACGCCACATTCATCTGGTTCTTCCCCTGAGATGAGGCACGGATCAACATTATCGCAAATCCCATCGCCGTCCACGTCAGCCTCGCATTTTCCTCCACAATTGCCCAATGCATCCAATACTTCTCCTTGACAATTGCAGTGTGATGGATCGGCTAAGCCTGACCCCCCGCAAATATTACAGGCATCGAGGTATTGGCAGTCACTTTCTACGTGCCAGGTTGCATCCAAATTGTATGTACAACTTGTGACGTCCGTGCAACCGGTCGTCTCGGATGCGTCACAAAGGCCATTTCCATTGACATCCGGCTGCGTTCCGGCACAATCGCAAAATCCACTTGGCGCGCCAGCCCCCCCGCATTCACCACATTCATCATCAACCTCACAACTATCGTTATCGACATTCGCTAAAGCGTCATAGTTACAGGCGTCTGCATCCATGCAGCCTTCAACTTCACTTGAATCACAAATACCGTTGGCATTATCGTCGGCAAGACAAAAATTCGGATCTGTGACCAACAAGCATTGATCAATGGAGTCCAGCTTGGCACCACTGCAAGCACACCAATCATCCTCAAGATTGATGGCTTCATCGCCATCACATCCGCATGATCCTCGAGGAACACAAACGGGTTCTATGATTGAAGTGTCGGCTGTTGCCAGAGCGTTAAAGTTGCAAGCTAGAGAATCCATGCAACCGTATACCTCAAAGATGTCGCACGTACCATTCTGATTTTTATCACCATCTAGAACACCATATGACGGATGCGACGCGTATTGATCTCCTGATGAGTCAACGAGTAAAGAGTCGGAGGAACCGTCAGCAGTGAGAAGTCCGCAATAGTTACAATTCTCAGCAAAAACGCATGGTGAACTCGCTTCCACCCCATTTTGGGATGCAACGGCATTTTCACTCGTAGCTTCCGGATTAAAATTACAGGCCGCAGCATCCATGCAACCAAAGACTTCTTCATTGTCGCAAATACCGTTGTCATTGATATCGTTATTCTCCAGAACTCCTTTGCCATCGCCATGTGGGGCTAAACCGATTGTTTGACTGCAAACCCAGCACCCCGCACCATTCCCGCTATACGAAGCTGTATCTTGGGTATATGGATAAATGCACGTGTGAGGCTCCGTTGCCGCTGTGTTGTAATTACAGGCCGAAGAGTCCATGCAACCAACAATGGTTTCGACGCAATTGCAATCGTTATTGTAATGGCTGGCAAACGTATTAGCATCACCATCATCGCATACGTCGTCAGCGTATTTGCAGCCTGAGTTCACCGTAAACCCACCCGCTTGATAATTGCACGCATTCGGATCATTGCAACCGTAAGTAGTCGTTTGAGCTTCAGCAAGCGCTGCGCTGAACACGAAAAAAAAGAGAATGTAAACTCGATTCATGACATTTCGAAATATGTTATTCTTCGATGAATCTACGGAAAAATAAGATGAAAAGCAATTAGAAAACACTTAGAGTCGATCTGCCCTTTTCATTATCATTGAAAAATAAACGGGAGACCGCATCGCTGCAAT
>DCPZ01000069.1 GCA_002323795.1 Flavobacteriales bacterium UBA1531
GTGGCGGAAACGGCATTGCCGATGGCGCGTGTGACTGCGACGGAAACGTATTGGACGAATGTGGAGTTTGTGGAGGAGATGGAATCGCTGAAGGCGCGTGTGACTGCGACGGAACACTCCCAGCATCTGGCTATGACTGCGATGGTGTTTGTTTGAATGATACAGATGCTGATGGCACCTGTGACGAATTTGAAATTGCGGGTTGCACGGATGAAACAGCAACGAACTACAATCCTGAAGCAACAGATGACGATGGGACTTGTACTTCTTTGACATTAGCTCTTGCACTCCAAGGAATCCTTGATTTTACTGTCCCTGAAGGTGGTAGCAATGGTAAAGCAATCCATGTGGTTGCTTCAGCAGATATTGCCGATCTCAGTTCATTCGGAATCGGTGTTGCCAACAATGGTGGAGGCACAGACGGAGAAGAATACACATTCCCTGTGGCTTCTGTGAGCGAGGGTGATGATATTTTAGTGGTGCGTTCGGAAGAAGCAATGTCGGCCTACTTTGCCGGTTGTTATGCTGAATTCGAGCACGTGTTTATGGGCAATTCGGGCATCAGCCAGAATGGTGATGATGCCATTGAGTTGTTCGAATTATCAACGGTGATTGAGACATTTGGTGATGTTGATGTCGACGGTTCCGGCCAGGAGTGGGAATATGTTGACACTTGGGCCTACAAAGTAGACGGTGTTTGGACATATGGAGCGTTGAACTGCACTGATGGCACTCAAACGACATATGAGTCTGATTGTCCATATCCTTTGTGCCCTGCACTTCCAGAAGGTTGCACAGATGAAACTGCATGCAATTATGACAATGAGGCAATTTTGGACGACGGTTCTTGCTTGCAATTGGATGAGTGCGGTGTTTGCGGCGGCAGCGGGATAGCTGAAGGCGCATGCGATTGTGATGGAAACGGTCCTGCAGAAGGATATGATTGCGATGGCACATGCTTGAACGACGTGGATGGTGACGGTACTTGTGACGAATTCGAACAAGGTGGTTGCACGGATCCAATGGCTTGCAATTACGATGCTGAAGCTTCAGAAGAAAACGGAACGTGTCAATACACAGATGAATGTGGAGTTTGCGGAGGCGACGGCATTGCCGAAGGCGCTTGCGACTGCGATGGTACATTGCCTGATGAAGGTTATGATTGCAATGGCGTCTGCTTAAATGATGCAGATGGTGACCAAGTTTGTGACGAATTTGAAATTGGGGGTTGCACGGATGCTGAGGCGCCCAATTACAACTCAGAAGCTACAGATGATGATGGCTCCTGCGCTTCCTTGACTTATGCCCTTGCGCTGCAAGGCATCATCGATTTCACAGTTCCTTCCGGAGGAAGCAATGGTAAAGCGATTCATGTGGTTGCATCTGCTGACATAGCAGACCTCAGCTCTTTTGGAATTGGTGTTGCTAACAATGGTGGTGGAACCGATGGAGAAGAGTATACATTCCCAGCAGCATCTGTAAGTGCTGGTGACGACATTTTGGTCGTGCGCTCAGAAGAGGCCATGGCGGCTTACTTTGCTGATTGCTACTCTGAATTTGAGTATGTATTCCTCGGTAACAGCGGAATCAGCCAAAACGGTGATGATGCAATCGAGTTGTTCGAATACACAGTGGTCATTGAGACTTTCGGCGACATCGATGTTGATGGGTCTGGTGAAGAATGGGAGTACCTTGATTCTTGGGCTTACAAAGTTGACGGTGTCTGGACGTATGGAGGTGTAAACTGTACGGATGGCACGCAAACGACTTACGATTCTGATTGCCCGTATCCGTTGTGCCCATTGACTATTTTGGGTTGTATGGATGCTACGGCTTGCAACTATGATATGGACGCCACGGAAGACGACGGCTCTTGCGCACAACTGGACGAATGTGGAGTTTGTGGTGGTGATGGCATCGCCGAAGGCGCGTGTGACTGCGACGGAAACGTATTGGATGAATGTGGAGTTTGTGGCGGAAACGGCATTCCGGAAGGAGCTTGTGATTGTGATGGAAACGTATTAGATGCATGCGGTGTTTGCGGAGGAGAAGGCATCCCAGAAGGAGATTGTGATTGCGATGGGAACGTTGCAGACGAGTGCGGTGAGTGTGGTGGCGATGGCATTGCAGAAGGAGCATGCGATTGCGATGGTACATTGCCTGCCGATGGCTATGATTGCGATGGTGTTTGCTTGAACGACACTGATGGCGATGGCACTTGCGATGAATTTGAAATTGCGGGTTGTACGGACGAGATGGCTTGCAACTATGATGCGTCAGCTACAGATGACGATGGTTCGTGCGCAATTCTCGATGAGTGCGATGTTTGTGGTGGTGAAGGCATTGCAGATGGTGCTTGTGACTGCGATGGAAATGGTCCTGAGGCAGGTTACGATTGCGAAGGCGTTTGCGTGAGCGATGCCGACGGCGACGGTACATGCGATGAATTTGAAGTTGCAGGTTGCACGGATGAGACCGCTTGTAACTACAACGCCGACGCAACAGAAGAAGATAATTCATGTGCAGAAGTTGACGAGTGCGGTGTCTGCGGAGGAACTGGAATTCTCGAGGGAGCTTGTGATTGCGAAGGTAATTTGCCGGCATTCGCTTATGACTGCGACGGCAACTGCTTGTCTGACGAGGACGGAGACGGAATTTGTGATGAATTGGAGTTTCCAGGCTGCCTCGATCCGGGAGCATCCAACTATGATGCATCAGCCACTTACGATGATGGCTCATGTGAATATGCAGGTTGTACGATTTCGAGTGCCTGTAACTACGACCCCTCATGGGATGTGTTGGATGCAGACGCATGCGACTTTGAAAGTTGCGTAGGCTGCACAAATCCAATTGCATGTAACTATGAGGAGGACAATACCACCGAAAATGGTTCTTGCGTTTATGCTTCGGCAGGATATGATTGCGATGGAGTTTGCTTGAACGATGCGGATGGCGATGAAATCTGCGACGATCAGGAAATCGCTGGTTGCGACGATGCAACAGCTTGCAACTTTGATTCAGCGGCAACGGACAACGATGGTTCATGCGATTATGCAGACGCTGGATATGATTGCGATGGAGCTTGCTTGAACGATGTCGACGGTGATGGAACTTGCGATGAGTTTGAAGTCGCTGGTTGCACTGAAGAAGGCGCCTGTAACTACAGCGCATCTGCAACAGACGACAATGACTCCTGCACTTATGCCGAATCGGGATATGACTGCGCAGGCGACTGCTTGGTCGATTCTGACGGCGACGGAACATGCGATCAGTTTGAAGTCTTTGGTTGTACGGATCCAAATGCTGCGAACTTTGACGGAGACAATACAGAGGAAAATGGCTCATGCCAATACCCTGGCTGCACCCTCTCAAACGCTTGCAACTTTGATTCGACGGCCAATGCGAATGACGGCAGCTGTGAATTCCAATCGTGCTTGGGTTGCACTGATGCATCTGCGTGCAACTTTGATGCGACCGCATCAGGGGATGATGGGTCTTGCATTGCTGCTGAGGCAGGTTATGATTGTGATGGCAACTGCTTGAACGACTCTGATGGCGATGACGTTTGCGACGAATTTGAAATCGCAGGTTGCCAAGATCAATCTGCATGCAATTACGATGAGGACGCGACAGACAGCGACCCGAGTGCTTGTGACTTTAGCTGCTATGGTTGCATGGCTACCAACGCATGCAACTTCGATCCAACAGCCACCCTTCAGCCGGATGGTGCTTGTGAGTATGAAGCTTGCGTAGGATGCACAAACGATGCAGCGTGCAACTTTGACCCAGCCGCCTTGATTAGCGCGCCAGGAAGCTGCGAGTATCCAGTGAATTCATTCGTTGATTGCTCAGGTGCTTGCGTCAATGATTCGGATGAAGATGGAGTGTGCGACGAGCAAGAGATCTTTGGATGTACGGACGAGAATGCGCCAAACTATGAGGCATTTGCGACGGAGAACGATGGCTCTTGTCAAGTAGGTGGATGCATAATTCCATCGCCAAACTTTTCTTGTAACTTCGATCCCGAAGCGGATTATCTGATTTTCTCGATGTGTGTGAACCCACCATGCTCATCCACAGGCGGATCTCCAATTCCTGGGGCAATTTTGGTTCCAGGTTGTACGGACATGTTTGCCTGTAACTACGATCCGGCAGCAACAGAAGACGATGGTTCTTGTGATTACCTCGCATGTCTGGGTTGCACGGATACGGAAGCTTGTAACTACGATGAAGATGCGATCTACAATGATGGTTCTTGTGATTATGTGACCTGCGCTGTGAGCGGTTGCACCAATGTGAATGCCTGCAACTTTAACTCAGAAGCTACTTCGGAGGATGGATCTTGTGAGTATACATCTTGCACGGGCTGCACCGATGAAACTGCAGACAACTATGACGAGTCAGCAACGACAGACAATGGTTCTTGCTTGTTCTCTGGATGTACGTTCCCGAACGCCTGTAACTATGATGCAACAGCTAACTTTTTCGACGCGAGTTGCGAATACACTTCATGCGTAGGATGCATGGACTCAACGGCTTGTACTTACGATCCAGCGGCTACTATTTCCAATGCGAGCCAATGCGATTATGCAGATGAGTTTTACAGCTGCGAAGGTGCTTGTTTGAATGACAATGATAGCGATGGTACATGCGATGAACTCGAAGTCGCTGGATGCACGGACGCTCAGGCTTCCAATTATGATGAAAACGCAACGGATGAGGATGGTTCTTGTGCTTACCCAGTTCCAGGTTGCACACTGGCATCAGCATGCAATTACGATTCTGCTGCGACTGAAAACGATGGCTCATGCGAGTTCACCTCATGCGTTGGATGTTTAGACGGTGCTGCTTGTAATTTTGATGCAGAAGCCCTCTATAACGATCAATCAGCATGTGAATTCCCGTTGTTCTACTACGATTGCGACGGCAACTGCCTGAGTGATGTTGATGGTGACGGCATTTGCGACGAAACGGACAACTGCAGTAACGCAACGGCTTGTAACTATGACGATGCTTTCAACCTGCCTTGCGCAGAAGTTGATGCTTGCGGAGTTTGCGGTGGAGACGGCGTTGATACAGATGGTGACGGCATTTGCGATAGTGAAGAAATTTTTGGTTGCGATGCCCTTGATGCTTGCAACTACGACAGTGCTGCAACTGAAAATGATGGGTCATGCTCATATTGCGGTTGCCCTGCAACAGATGCCAACTTTGACGGCTACGAAGTAATTGTAGAGCCTCACATGGTGCATACGTCGGGAGAACTGAACGGTTTGACTACTTACCGGTTGTACCTTGAAACAGACGGATCGGAAGATTTGGTAACGTCCTTCACCGGAAATGGAGAATGGGGGCTTGAGCTCAACACCACCAGCTCATTCTACCAGCACTTCGCAGGTGGATGGTCAGCGGTGGGACAGAACCCTGCTTTGATGGGGCAATTCCCGAATCTGATTTACGATTCGTACGTCACTGTTCAATTGGACGGTCCGGCTAGTTTGTCGTCGAATGAGATCAATCCAATTTCTCTGCCGGGTTCATGGGTAAGTGAATTTGAAAGCGGACAAAACATCATGATCAATGACTTCATTGGAAGTGGTTGGTACGTGACTCCTGACGGATCGAATACTGCTGTAGATGGAAATAACCGCATGCTATTTGCTCAGTTGACGACCGACGGAATCATTTCAGGTCAGTTCAGAGCACAGGTATTCCCAATGGGAGATAACATCAACGACGAACGAGTCGACCTAAGCTTTTCGCAGCCACTTTGCGGATGCACTGATGAATCGGCATGTAACTATACTGTTGGAGCTGTTGAAGATGACGGATCTTGTGTGTTCGACACTGGAGTCACAGATTGTTCTGGAGAATGTTACAATGATACAGACGGTGATGGCATTTGCGATGAGAATGAAGTTGCCGGTTGCACCGATGCCACTGCTGCCAACTATGAAGGTTCAGCGACAGATGACGACGGATCCTGCGAATATCCCACACTCGGATGTACAGATGAGTTTGCGTGTAACTATGATGCAGAAGCGACAGAGGACAACGGGTCATGTGAGTATCCAGCATCATTCGCCGTGGATTGTGACGGCAATTGCTTAATCGATACGGACGGTGACGGCATATGTAACCAAGATGAAATCCTAGGCTGCACATTTGCGAACGCCTGTAACTTCCAGCAGGAAGCGACAGAGGAAAACGGTTCGTGCATCTTCGCTGCTGAAGGTTATGATTGCGATGGCAATTGCCTCGCCGATGCCGATGGCGACGGAGTGTGTGATCAATTTGAAGTGTTTGGATGTACCGACGCGGTTGCGTGCAACTACGACATGGACAATACAGAAGAAGATGGTTCCTGTGATTACTGCTCATGTGGTGATCCTGCGAGTAACTATTCGATTACTGTTGAGGAGTACGCTGTTGATGGAATTGCAGGTATGACGACGTATCGTTTCTATGTTGACATGGAAAATCCAACGGATTTCTTGAGTGCGATGTATGGAACTGCTGCTAATCCGCTTTCTGTAATGACCAGCGATGGATTCTACAATGATGACTTTGCTTCAGGGTCCACAGCGGACGGAATAAACAGCGCCTTCTTTACCATTTTCCCAGAACTGGAGTACGATAGTTGGGTGACGATTGGCATTGACAACGCTCCCCAAGGGTCGGAAGTAGCCATTGGCACAGTGGAGAGCGAAGGTCAGCCGTGGATTGGTGCCTTTAATGCCACTTCCGAGACGAGTGGCCAGGATATCTTAATTGACCACCTCAGTTTGTTTGGCGGTGCTTGGTACGTAACGAACGGATCTGCCAACGGGTTGCCAGATGAAGACAATCAGCGTGTTTTGTTCATGCAATTGACCACTTCAGGTTCAATTTCAGGAACGGTCAATGCTCAGATTTTCCCTGACGGAAATGGTGATAACGAACTATTTAAAACATTCTCTTTTGACGGCACAGGTACTTTCTCTGCTGACAACGAGTCTGAGAATGGTTTAGGTAATTCATGTGGTTGCACCGATGATCAAGCGGATAACTTCGACTTTGAAGCGACTTATGATGATGGCAATTGCCTCTACTATGGTTGCACCGAAGCAGGAGCCTGCAACTACGATGTGGGTGCAAACACCGAAGATGGTTCTTGCTTTTATGCTTCCACAGGATATGACTGTGAAGGAGTTTGCTTGAATGATGCGGACGGAGATGGAGTTTGTGACGAGTTTGAGATCAGCGGTTGCATTGACCCAATGGCTTGTAACTACAACGCAGCTTCGACGGAATCAAGTGAATGCACATACACAGACGGTTTTTGCGAATCCTGCTCAGGTGAAACGGATGGCACAGGAACAGTTGTTGACAACGATGCCGACAATGATGGAATCTGCGATGCTGATGAAATTGAAGGATGCCAGGACGATACGGCATGTAACTTCTTGCCCACAGCAACAAATGATGATGGAAGCTGTGAGTACTGCTCATGCCAAGGTAACACAGCATCTGAGGAGGGCTATGGTGTAATCGTTAATCCAGTAGTCGTTCACACAGAAGGTGATTTGGCCGGAATGACAACCTATGAGGTTTTCTTGACTACACCGAATGCTGGCGACTTGGTCACGGCGTTGATTGGAGATAATAACTTCGCGCTCAATTTAGCGAGTTCGACGTCATTTTACCAGCATCCGGAAGGAGGTGTGACTCCCGAATTCATATCAGACATGATGATCGATGCAATGCCAAACTTGGCTTACGATTCATATGTAACGGTTGGTTTGGATGGTCCGGCATCTGATGCGGGTGAAGCGAATGCTGGAGTCATACCAGGGCCGTGGTCTTCTGAATTTGAGGCAGGAGGACCTGTGATCATTGAAGACGAACTCGGTGGAGGTTGGTATGTAGTGCCTTCTGCTAGCAACGCAGAAGTCGGTGCGGACCTTCGAATCCTCGTTGCACAATTGACAACGGACGGACAGATTTCGGGTTCATTCCGAGCGCAAGTCTTCCCGAATGGAAACAACGAAGATGATGACCGAGTGGACATCACGTTCATGGATGCAATCTGCGGTTGCAACGACCCAGAGGCTCTGAACTTCGATCCAATGGCCAACTTCTTGGTGGAAGGGTCCTGCGATTTCCCGATCTACGGATGTGTGGATGAGATGGCTTGCAATTTTGACGATGGTGCGACTACCGACGATGGCTCGTGTGTGTATTCAGATGGAATTACGGATTGCGACGGCAACTGCATCAACGATGCAGACGGCGACTTTGTATGTGATGAAAATGAGGTTGAGGGGTGCTTGAATCCAAATGCATGCAATTATGTGGATCCATCGCTTGTGACTGAGCTCGTGGAATGTCTCTTTGCTGAGACAGGATACGATTGCGACGGAAACTGCCTCGTGGATTCGGATGCAGATGGTATTTGCGATGAATTTGAAATTCCAGGTTGCCTCGACGTTGCTGCTTGTAACTATGTAGCGGATGCAACGGATGAAATTGAATGTGTTTATGAAATTGAAGGTTATGATTGCGATGGCAATTGCCTAGTGGATACAGACGGAGACGGTGTTTGCGACGCATTCGAGGTTTCTGGATGTACTGATTCCGCAGCATGCAACTATGATGTAGCGAATACAGATGAAGACGGGTCATGTGACTTCTGTTCATGTGGTGATCCATTCAGTGGATACACCTTGCAGGTCGAAGAGCATGCATTTGATGGGATACCCGGCATGACAACATACCGATTCTACATCGGAATGGAGTCGAACGATGACTTCTTGAGCGCCATTTATGGAAGCCTCCAGAATCCTATGTCGTTGAGCACTTCAGATGGTTTCTACAACGACGCTTTTGCGAGTGGTGCGACAGCTGAAGGCTTGAATGCCTCCTTGTTCGGATTGTTCCCAACGTTGGAATTCGATAGTTGGGTAACGATTGGCGTCGAGTCCGCTGCAGTTGCTCCAGAAGTTTCAACGGGCACTGTTGAAAGTCAGTTCCAGCCATGGATTAGTTCATTCGTTGCAGGTTCTGATACCGATGGAAACGACTTCGTCATCGACGATTGGACAGGAGGTGCTTGGTTCTTAACCAACGGAGCGCCAAATGGCTTGCCTGATGCTGAGAACCAACGCGTACTGATTATGCAGATGACCACTTCCGGATCATTTGATGGTACATTGAACGCTCAAATCTTCCGTGGAGGCGATGGCTCCGATGACATCTTCAAGACGTTCTCCTTCGATGGTGTAGGAACTTTCAATGCCAATGGAGAGTCGGTTTCAGGCTCAGGCAATGCCTGCGGATGTACGGATCCAGAAGCGTCGAATTACGATGAAGATGCGGCATACGAAAACGATACGTGCTTATATCCAGGCTGCACTGATGTTGAGGCTTGTAACTACGAAGCTGATGCAAACACAGACGACAACTCTTGCAATTATGCAGCTGAAGGATACGACTGCGACGGTGCATGCTTGAACGACACTGATGGTGATGGAGTTTGCGACGAATTTGAAATCGCAGGTTGCCAGGATGCCGTTGCGTGCAATTACAATGCAGAGGCTACAGACGAAGACGGATCATGTACGTATGCCGATGAGGGCTATGACTGCGATGGCAACTGCCTCGAAGACATGGACGGAGACGGTGTATGTGATGCGTTCGAAATTGCTGGTTGTCAAGATGAATCAGCGTGCAACTACGCTGCAGATGCTACTGATGACGACGGCTCTTGCGAGTATGCAGATGCTGGTTATGATTGCGACGGTGTTTGTTTGAATGATGCAGATGCTGATGGTATTTGTGACGAGTTTGAGATTGCCGGCTGTCAAGATGCAGCGGCCTGCAACTTCAATCCGGACGCTACTGACGAAGACGGATCTTGCAGCTACGCTGACGAAGGCTATGACTGCGATGGCAACTGCCTCGAAGACATGGATGGAGATGGGGTTTGTGATCCATTCGAAATCTCAGGTTGCCAAGATGCAACAGCTTGCAACTACAATGCAGAAGCTACAGACGAAGATGGTTCTTGCACCTATGCCGACGAGGGCTATGACTGCGATGGCAATTGCCTCGAAGACATGGACGGAGACGGTGTTTGTGATGCATTCGAAATTGCTGGTTGTCAAGACGAATCAGCATGCAACTACTCTTCAGAGGCTACGGATGACGACGGCTCTTGCGAGTATGCAGTTGCCGGTTACGATTGCGATGGTGTTTGCTTGAGTGATGCTGACGGCGATGGAGTTTGTGACGAGTTCGAAATTGCAGGTTGCCAGGATGAGACGGCATGTAATTTCAACGCCGATGCCACCGACGCGGACGGTTCTTGCACATACGCAGCTGCGGGCTACGATTGTGATGGTAACTGTCTAGCCGACGCTGACGGGGATGGAGTTTGCGACGAGTTCGAAGTGGCTGGGTGTCAAGACGACATGGCTTGCAACTTTGATGAGAACGCGACAGATGATGACGGATCATGCGCATATGCTGACGAAGGATATGATTGCGATGGCAATTGCCTCGAAGACATGGACGGAGATGGAGTATGTGATCCGTTTGAAATCGCTGGCTGCCAAGACGACATGGCTTGCAACTACAATGCCGAAGCTACCGATGATGACGGCTCATGCACTTATGCTGATGCTGGTTATGACTGCGAAGGCAACTGCCTAGCAGATGCTGACGGAGATGGTGTTTGTGACGATTTTGAAATTGAGGGTTGTGTCTACATGAACGCTGCAAACTTCGATGCTTCAGCCACCGATGATGACGGAAGTTGTGCATTCGAAGGATGTCAGAATGATGATTTTGCAAACTTCAATAGCTATGCGAACGCTGATGGCGAATGCAGCGATGCACCTGTAAGCGCTGACTTCAATGGAGATGGCGTGGTGCAGAACCAAGATCTCTTGGACTTCCTGTTGGCCTACGGTCAGTCAGGTCCTGTCTGGGGTGGTGTCGACTGGGTGCAGGAGGCTTGTAACATTGAGCCAATTCCTTTGGAAGACCTATACATACCTGTGGACTACTGTGGATCTGAAGATCCCGCTCCGCTTTGTGAAATGATTGGTTGCACATACCCAGAAGCTAGTAACTACGACGCCGATGCGACCGTTGAGAGCGGAGATTGCGTTTGGACAGGTTGCACAGATGCTGATGCGCTCAACTACAATTCAATCGCCAATTTGGATGATGACACATGCAATTACCAGGTATGTCCTGACTTTAACAACGATGGACAGGTGCAAGCGCAAGATCTATTGAACTTCTTGCTTGCTTGGGGTATGACTTATTAATCCAGCATAGACTGCGAAAAGCGGGTCGCCTTTCTTCGGATTGGCGGCCTGTTTTGTTTTGTGGCAAATTTCGTAATGACTAGATTTAGCGAAAAATTTGAAAATGCGAGCAGTAATCTTCTCTTCCTTAGCAGTGATATTTTGTAGCCTGGTTGCCTTAAATCTGAAAGCACAAAATTATTTGCATCAAGTGATTGTCCTCAACGAAGGTTGGTCTGATTGGCAAACTGGAGAAGTCATTGAGCCGGCGACTATGGCCATGTATGATCCAGGACTGGCAACGTATGCGGTGGTCGATACCATTGAAGATGCGGGTTTTGTTTCAGATGCTTTAATTTTTAATGAAAAGATTTATGTTGCCGCTGATGGAGCACTTTTGAAGTACGATGCCAATTCATACGAATTGCTCCAATCTGAGAACATTGTGGGCATTCGAAAAATGGTCCTGCACAACAGCTTGATTTACATCACCCGAGGAGATGTTGATGATCAAGGGGTTAGTTTGGAGTTGGATTCGTACTTCCAATGGTATGATGCTGAAACGCTTGAATTGGTGGGTGAGTTGACAGTCTACGAGAATGGCCCTCAGTTCGCTACAGAAGGCATTGCTTTAGCTGGAGAACGAATTTATTTTGCCATCAACAATGCCTTTGATTGGGGCAATGAAGTGGGATTTCTTGGCGCTTATGACATTATAGGGGATGAATATGCTCAATGGGACTTGGGTGATAACGGCATCAATCCTTATCACGTTTTCGAGGTTGGTGGAACTGTTGTAAGCGTCAATAACAGGGATTACGGATCGACCTCGCTGAGTGGCCTCAACGTGGACGAAGATTTGGTTGAAACAATCGAGGTATCGGAAGCCAACGCGGGCTGCCTCGCTGCTGTAGCCGTTGACTCAGAGCTGCGTTATCAAATCACCGGTGAAACAGTCATTCGACAAAGCAATGCTCAGGACCTCTCAAGCTCCACTGCTTGGATTTCTGATTGTCCTTCTTACTATGGAATGGCAATTGATGAGATCTCAGGTGAGGTCTATGGCTCCGTGACAGATTACAGCACGTATGGATTGATGGAGATTCGAACTTCAACCGGTCAGTTGGTCAGTCAGTTTGACTGCGGAGTGAGTCCTGGTGTTATTTGTATGGATGTACGAACCATTTCAGGGATAGTGAGCGATTTGCAGCAAAGTTCGGTGGCAGGTGCGACCGAACAGCAATTTGATGTTTCAGGCCGGGCGATGCCGTTAGGTCCTATTGATGGAATCATGCTGGACGGTCGAGGCCGCAAAGTGATTTCTTTGAATCGAAACTAAGTCCCCACAAACGAGGCCTATACAAGAAACAGGAGGAAAGCTAAACCTCCACCAAGGGTTAGTTTTTGCCATGCAGAAACAGAGTCAATTCGTTTGCGAAACAACTGAACAGTGGCTCCGAGAAAAGGTATCAAAAAGATAAGGCTCTCCGTACCAAGGTTGAATTGCAGTGAAGCCAGAATGCCCGCACTGATGAGCATTGGCCAAGCGCAAAGGTGTGAGATTTTGAGAAAACGCACGGAACGTTCTCGTCCCCAGCGCACGGGAATGGTGTCATAACCGGAATCAGCGTCGCCCACTATATCCTGTAGATCTTTTGTGACTTCTCTTAAGAATGTAATGACCAGACTGAGCAAGGCGTACGTAACCAAGCCTTTTCCGGCAGGCTCATGAAGGATCTCGTGCCAGGCGCTGAAGTTGAACGCTCCAAGCGTGCACCAGAGGGGGAGTTGACCAACAATCAACGATACGATGACGTTACCTCGAAGAAATCGCCTTTTGAACATCGGGGAATAAAGCCATAGCAAACCAGCGACAACAGCAGACCACACAAAGGGAGTCGGCGTTCTCCAATTGATCGAAATTGCAAGTGCCATGGACATCGCTGCTCCAACCATGAAATGATGAACTAGCAATGCGGTTCTGCGACTTACGACGCGTCCTACTAGTGCTCGTCTTGGCTTATTGACCAGATCTTCTGCGACATCGAAATAATCATTGATAACATTGCCACTTGCGGCGAGTAACATCATGATTATCATTGGAATTAAGAAGTCTAACTCAAGTAATTTATAAGATCCTGGTTTGATCCAGGCCATGCGAATGAGCATCATGCTAATACCAACCATGAGCACATTCCAGGGGCGCGTGATTCTTACACAGGCCCAAAAAGGCGACGTGGTGATTGGAATGGTATGCTTCGATTGTTCAGCCATTTGAGGCATCTATCAATTGACCAACGATGGAGTTTGAATCTTCGGGGTCTGGTCTGTGCAATGCATAATTGAAGCCAGAATGGATGGCATGGCCTCCTACAGATCCATCTTTTCCGAGGGCGAGATATCCCACTTGCAGATTTTCAACAGGCATTGCCTTCATAATGCGATGAACAGCTTCTTCGCAAGCCTCTTGGGCTTTAGCTCCTTGCCTCATCAATTCGACGACGAGGAACGAACCGACCGTTTTCATCACAGCTTCGCCAAGACCGGTGGCTGTGGCGCCTCCAATGGCACCATCCACATACAAGCCTGCGCCAATGATGGGACTGTCTCCCACGCGACCGTGCATTTTGAAGGCTACACCACTTGTTGTGCAGCCGCCAGCGAGTCTACCTTTTTGGTCCAATGCAAGCAGTCCAATGGTATCGTGATTTTCGATGTTAATTTTCGGCGCGTAATTGGATTCGACCCGCCATTTTTTCCAAGCCTTTTTAGAGGCCTCTGTTAAAAGCGGCGAATTGGGCATGTTGAGTTCTCTCGCGTACTGTTCAGCACCTGCACCTGCCAGCATAACGTGCGGTGTGTTCTCCATGACTTTTCGAGCCAAGGAGAGGGGATGGGCTACGTTTTGAACGAAACAAACGCTCCCCGCATTTTGCATGTGATCCATGATGCAGGCATCCAATGTGACGAATCCATCGCGATCAGGCAATCCACCTAATCCAACGCTTTGTCCTGTGGAATCGGCTTCTACAATCCGCGCACCGGCTTCAATCATATCCAGCGCTGTGCCGCCATTTGCAAGGGACTCGAAGCCAGCTTCATTTGCCGGCATTCCATGATTCCAAGTGGATACCATTGTCGGCGCACCACTGGACTCTTGACTTTGGTTTGTGGTAGCATACTCCTTCCGATTTGACCGAGCCAGTGCTTGTTGCCAGCTGAATCCAACACCCACACCTGCTGCGATCGCTGTAGCTCGTCGCAGGAAATTTCTTCTATCCACGCTCATCCATCGAAAATCGCACAAAAATCGAGAAAAAACTATTTTTCTTCGGTGGATAAAAACGTCAAGATTAGCCATGGCAGAACAAATAAGTCTGCGAGTACGGCGAAGAGTAAAGTAAGCGATATCAGGACCCCAATGTAAAATGTACCTAAGAAGCTACTCAAGGACAAAGTGATGAATCCACCGCAAAGAATGATGCTCGTGATGATGATAGCCTTTCCAGCACCAATGAATGAACGTTTCACAGCATATGGAAGGCTCCTTCCTTTGGCCAATTGCAGACGTAGCTTGCTGATGAAGTGAATGGTGTCATCCACTGCTATTCCGAAGGCAATTGTAAAAATAATGCTGGTAGAGAGCTTAAGGTCGATGCCGGTCCAACCCATAATGCCTGCAATCAGTAGCAGCGGAATAAAATTGGGTACTAGACTGATCAATACCATGGTTACGCTTCTGAACATCAAACCTGCAATGAGAGCAACGATGAGAAATGCAATGCTGAGTCCTTTGACCATGTCGCCAGCCAAGGATCCGATGTTGAGATCGATGAGATGTGCAGTGCCTGTTACGCGCAGAGAGAGTGGAGATTTCGGCAGAGCAGTGGCCAACCAGTTGAGCAATTCACGATTTTTTTGCTTGTAGTGTTGAGCACCGAGATCAGGAAGTTTTCCGAAAATTCGCAACGAATTCGATGCTTCATGGGACACCAGGTTCAATCCTGCATTGGCACCGAAGCGGTCGATGGATCGCAGCATTGCATCAAACTTTTGCTGCGTAGATGGCAGTCGCTCGAAGGCACTCCCATCTCCGTTGCTCCATCGATTGATTTGACTAAAGATGATGTCCGAGCTCACCACCGAACCAACTCCGTAATTGGACTTGAGATAGGCGGTGATTTTGGCCATGTCGCGCTGGACGTCAAGATCAAAAATCGAAACGCTGTCATCCACTTGAACGGCCAATTCGAAAGGCCTTACTCCCGCAAATTCACGTTCAAAAAAATTAAATTCTTGGCGAAAAGGGTCGTCATCTGCAAGGTCTTCGAGCAGCACATTATCCACTTTGATTTGCGCTGCTCCAATCGCAGCTAATGTGCAGATTACGAGTGCTGTCCATCGAATCCATAGGCCTCTTTTCAGCGCATACCTGAGGGTTCGTTGGAGCGTACGATTCCAAAAAGTTCCATATCCGCCGGTAGTGATATTTGGTGCTGGATACAAAACCATCACCGCAGGCAATAAGCTGAATGCGAGGACATAAGCCACGCCCACACCGGCTGCGGCATAAAGTCCAAAATCTTGGATTGGAGCAACAGAAGAGGTAAAGAGTGTCAAGAAACCAATGGCCGTGGTGAGCGTGGTTAAAAACGTTGCCAATCCAACTTCTTTAAAGGCTGTTGCTATGGCAAGAGATTGTGATGCATTCCCGCGAAGTTCCTCATAGTAACGGGACAGGATGTGAACAACATCGCTGATGCCTACCACGAAGATGATGGTTGGGAGGACGATGGTCATGACATCAATGGACTTTCCGGTGAGTTCCATAATACCCAGTGTCCAAAGCCCACTGAGGAGAACAACGAGCAGCGGAATGACTACGCCCCAAACGCTTTGAAATGCAAGCCACAGAAAAAGGACAATGATGATCGTGCCCACTCCAGCAAAGAGAACAACTTCGCCTTGCATCACATCCACGTAATATTTTTGTGCGACTGCTCGACCTGCGATGTGGCTTTTGTGTTCCCAAGTTTCCGCCAGACTCAAAATAGCAGTAGCGAGTTCATCGCACCCCTCTTTAGAAAGTTGTTGTTCATGGGCCACCTGAATGGTGAGTGCATTGCCATTTTGTGAAACAAACGTTCCAACATAATTGCTGCGATTTGCAATGCGAACGGAGTCTGCCTTAAGATTAATCGCGACGAGGGAGTCGGGGGATTGCCATCGAAGCAATGGTCTTTGGACCAATGAGAGCCCCATGCGGATGGGTTCACGGATTTGTGTCGGGGATAATACGGACTTAACGAATGGCAGCGCTTTGAGCTCGTCTGCGTAGCCTTCTACAGCTCGAAGGAATTCTGAATCATAAATGCCCGATGGGCTTTCAATGCCAACAATCAGAAAGTCGTTGTCGGATTCGAAGCGCTCTCGAAAGTCAAGGTAGAAAGCAGTGTGTGAATCGTCTTCAGGGAAAAAACTTTCGAAGTCGTAATTGAAGCCAATTTGACTTACTCGCCAAGCCATTGCAATGGAAATCAGAGAAATACAGGCTAGTGTCCAGCGTGCTCTGTTTTTCCACTTCGAAGTTTTCAATGATTCCATGCACGTTTATAACAAATGATGATCACCACGGTTCAATGAGAAAGCCCTTGAACGACGATTCATTCAAGGGCTTTTGACAGCACGAGTAGTGCTTTTATGACTTGAGGTTTACTTCACTTCTTCAAAATCTACATCAGTGACTTCAGGATCACCTGCATCGGTTTGTGTTCCGCTCGCCTCACCTTCTGGCGCTCCGCCCTGTGTACCTTGGTCAGCATACATTTCTTGGCTCGCAGCTTGGAATGCAGCATTGAGTTTCTCCATTCCGGCTTTGCAGCCGTCGATGTCCTGTTCTGAATGCGCTTTTTTCAGTTCTTCCAGTGCAGTGTCGATTGGGCCTCGATTCCCTTCAGAAATCTTATCCCCGAATTCGCCCAATTGTTTCTCTGTTTGGAAAACCAAAGCATCGGCTTGATTCAACGTTTCAATGCGCTCCTTCGCTTGCTGGTCCGCTTCAGCATTGGCCTCTGCTTCCTGCTTCATGCGTGTGACTTCATCCTCACTCAGACCACTGGAAGCTTCGATTCTGATATTCTGCTCTTTTCCAGTGGCTTTGTCTTTGGCACTGACTTGGATGATTCCGTTTGCATCGATATCAAAGGTCACCTCAATTTGAGGTGTTCCTCGAGGTGCAGGCGGTATGTCAGCCAATTGGAAACGTCCAATGGTTCGATTGTCGGCAGCCATAGACCGTTCTCCCTGCAAGACATGAATCTCCACGCTGGGCTGGTTGTCCGACGCTGTGCTGAATGTTTCTGATTTTTTCGTTGGAATGGTCGTGTTGGCATCAATCAATTTCGTCATGACGCCTCCCATGGTCTCAATTCCTAGCGAAAGAGGAGTCACATCCAAAAGCAACACATCTTTGACATCTCCTGAGAGGACACCTCCCTGGATCGCAGCGCCAATGGCAACAACTTCGTCGGGATTTACACCTTTGGAAGGTTCTTTGCCGAAGTAACTCTTGACCGCATCTTGGACAGCTGGAATTCTCGTTGAACCTCCAACGAGGATAACTTCATCGATGTCTGATTTTTCCAAACCTGCCGCTTTCAGAGCAGTTGCACATGGTTCGATGGTGCGCTTGACCAAGGAGTCTACAATCTGTTCGAACTTGGCACGAGAAAGCGATCGCACGAGGTGCTTTGGAACGCCATCAACGGGCATGATGTAAGGCAGGTTAATTTCAGAGCTGGTGGTGCTAGAGAGTTCAATTTTCGCTTTTTCTGCAGCATCCTTTAGTCGTTGCAGAGCCATGGGATCTTTCGAGAGGTCGAGTCCTCCGTTTTCATCCTTGAATTCTTTCACCAACCATTCAATGATTGCTTGGTCGAAATCATCTCCTCCGAGGTGAGTATCTCCGTCGGTGGAGAGTACTTCAAAGACTCCGTCGCCCAATTCCAAAATGGAAACGTCGTGTGTTCCTCCACCCAAATCGAATACTACGATTTTTTGGTCAATCGCTTTTTTGTCCATTCCATACGCCAAGGCAGCAGCCGTCGGCTCATTGATGATACGCTTCACCTCCAAACCAGCAATTTCACCGGCTTCTTTCGTGGCTTGACGCTGAGCATCATTGAAATAAGCGGGCACGGTAATCACTGCACCAGTCACTTCAGCACCGAGGTAATCTTCTGCTGTTTTCTTCATCTTCTGAAGGGTCATGGCACTGATTTCCTGCGGAGTGTATAGACGATCGTCAATTTTCACGCGCGGCGTATTGTTTTCTCCTTTTACCACTTCATAGGGTACGCGTGAAGTTTCTTTTTTCACCTCGTCAAATGAACTTCCCATGAACCGCTTGATGCTGTAAATGGTCTTGGTTGGATTTGTAATGGCTTGTCGCTTGGCCGGCTCACCGACTTTTCGCTCACCGCCTTCAATGAATGCAATGATAGAAGGCGTAGTGCGCTTTCCTTCTGCATTTGTAACAACGACAGGCTCGTTGCCTTCCATGACGGAAACACAGCTATTGGTGGTTCCCAAGTCTATTCCAATGATTTTACTCATGCTATTAGATTGATTCAATTGTTTGGCCTTCTATAGTCAAGTAGTGTGCCGTTTCAGTTTTGATCCAAATCGGCTGACAAGATTGGCACATTGAGGCACAACAACTGACAAAAAGTCGAAATTTTGCGGGCGATCAAGCCGTCTTTCGCGCCAAGGTGTCAGGCTCGTAGTTCTTGAGCTAACTTTTCGAGGTATGGTGCAACGTGTGCCATCCGACTGCCATACCAGCTAAACGCTTCACCGTCAACGAGCAAGGGATTCTTGCCCATTTCTTGAAATGAAGCCAGATGTTTGGTCTGAAACGGAAAAGGTTCACTCGGCAGCAAGGTCCAATCTGTGCTCTGTTGGTTCCAATCAGCCTCAGAAATCTCCGGGTAGCGGCTGCCGTGCAAATCCTGGATGCTGTTTTTGATTCCCCACCACTCCATCACAGCATGAATGAATGTGTCTGGTCCAGCGAGCATGAGCGGTTTTTTCCAAACGACATAATCCGCTTTGCTCAGGAGGGTTTTAGGTTCGCCCCAAGTTTTTTGAATTTGATCAACCCAGTGCTGTCCTGCCTTTTGCTTTTTGGTGGCTAGAGCAATTTCCTTGCAGGCCTCGAGTGCATTGGGTATGGTCTTCACATCAGTCAACAGCACATCTGCAAAGTTGCCGCAGGCTTCAACAAGCGTTTTGTCGTTTTCTTCTTTACTGGAGATGATGAGGTCTGGATTGAGGTGCTCAATCTGTTCGACGTGAAAGTTCTTCGTACCTCCAATAACAGCGATTCTATCTGATTCCTCTCCAGCACGGACGCAAAATTTCGTGCGACCTTTGATGTCATTTCCCAATCCCAGGTCGATCAGGTATTCGGTCCAACTTGGGACAAGGCTTACAATTCGCATGCTCAAATTTACGCAGTGCCGTGTTGAAGCATAAATTCGCGCCATGTTGAGGCCATTACATGCCGTACTGTGCGCAATTGGAATTGCTGCGATCATTCAACCATGTCTCTGTCAGGAGGACAGACCGACTGTGGGGTTGGTATTGACTGGGGGCGGAGCGCGCGGTGCCGCTCACGTCGGTGTTCTTCTAGCCTTGGAAGATTCCGGTATTCCTATTGATTATGTCGTTGGCACCAGTGTCGGTGCGCATGTTGGAGGGTACTATGCATCTGGATGGAGTCCAAAGTCCATGTGGTCAATGCTGGGCACCGAAGAATTTCGCTCGCGCATAACAGGTCGGCGTCTTCATGAGTTTACGTTTGATACAGAACCATATTCTCCGAGCGCTCTGAGCATTCGACTTGGTACAGATCTGGGTGATATCAAAGGTCACGTCATTTCAAGCTTATCCTTGGATTGGTCTTTGATGGAAGAGCTCACGCCAGCTTGCGCTGCCGCGAACAGTAATTTTGACTCGCTTATGGTTCCTTTTCGATGTGTGGCGAGCGACGTTTTGGCCAAAACTGATACCGTGTTCAGTCAAGGGAATTTAGCTCAATCAATTCGAGCGTCAATGTCATTCCCGTTTTACATGCAACCTGTATGGATTGATGGACGACCATTTTACGATGGTGGTTTGTACAATAATCGTCCTGTAGATGTGATGATCGAACATTTCGATCCCGATATCATCCTTGTTTCTGGGGTTGAATCAGCCATGGCGGATTTCAATTCGGACGATCTCATTTCACAATTGGAGGCTTTGGTTGTTCATTATGCAGATTCTGATTCATCGAATCGTGTGCTCGAGATCGATGTTGATTTGGATGTTTCGACGCTGGATTTTGATGGGTCAATCCATGCTTGTGAAGAAGGCTATGCCCAAGGTTTGGCATTCATCGAAGCCCATAAAATGGACCTCCCAAGGCTGAAAGAATCGAATGCGATTGCACACAGGCGCAATCAATTCATCAGTAAGCAATCAGATTTTGAGGTGAACAATATCCAAGTAAGTGGATTGGATGACAATCAGAAGGGCCACGCAGAACGAGTCTTGAATTTTCGCGGAGAAAACCACGGTATCGGAGGCTTGAAACGCAGGCTTTTTTTGCTTGAATCAGACCCTTTTATCGGTCGAGTTTTCCCTACTGCGCAGCAAAGGAATGGGGCGATTGATATTCAACTTGAGGCCTCAGCGGAGCGTGACCTGGAGTTGAAGCTTGGTGGAAATATTTCTTCGCAAGGACTCAGCATGGGATACGCGGCAATTGGGCTGAATCATTTTTCTCGGTTGCCATTCACATTGCAATTAACGAGCACAATTGGTCAATTCTACGCTGATCTCGGTTTGGGAATTAAACTGCACCTGCCTTCAAAGTCTCCCATTGTGTTTGAGCCCGTTCTGAATTTCAGAAGATGGAATTATACCCGTAAACTTGTGGGTTTTTTGCGGGAAATTCGTCCAACTTTTTTTAAATCTTCAGAAATGGAGTGGGGAGGGAGGCTTGAGATTTCTTCTGGACTTCGCAGTGCCTTTCGGTTATCGCTGTTAAGTTTAAACACGAAGGATATTACGTACACAGATTGGCTGTTTTCTCCAGAGGATCCGACAAATGATGATCGATTTTTGGGATCGCAGATGGGCATGACGTGGTTGCACAACAGTTTGAATCACAGGCAATTTGGAACTCGCGGGCAGAGGATTGAGATTGGGGGGCATTATTTTCATGGAAACTATTCTTCGAAATTCTCTCCAATTGACGTATCGAATGCGCGAGACTCTGTTGATACCGACGTGGCATTTCTGCGGGGACACGCGCGGCTCCAATCTTTTTTGTCTCTTACAGATAATTGGGCAGTAGGACTCAATGCTGAATGCCGCCTATCAAATGAGAAATTGCGAACAACTTATCGAGGCTCCTTGGCCCAGGCACCGTCGTACAACCCAATGCCAGGTGGACGTGTGTTGTTCCTTGAGAATTTCAGTGCCTTTAACTACAGGGCAGTTGGCTTGATTACTGATATGGAATTGCTCTATGGGATTCACCTTCGAACTGAAATCCACGCGTTCAAGGCAACGAACCGAATAACCAATGCGGACAAAGGGCCTCGACTCATTCCTGACTCACCTGTGTTTTGGATGACTGGTGCACGGCTGTGGAAAGAATTACCAGTTGGTCCTATTTCGATGGGAGTAGAGTATTATGAGAATGAACGTTACCCTGTGTTTTTTGAGGTTCTTTTGGGCTTTCGTTTGTTTCAGCCTGGCGCACGTCGGTAAGGTTTGATTGTTGTAATTTCGCATCATGGGTGAATTGAAATTTGGGGTCGTTGGCGCTGGACATATTGGGAAAAGGCACATGGAGATGATACGCCGCAATCCGGCCTTTCATCTTGCTGCATTTGCTGATATTCGCGACAAGGAGGCTTGTGGCATTGAAGATGACATTCCAAATCATAGCTCGCTTCAGGACATGCTCGAGGTTCATTCTGATTTGGACGTGATTTGCATTTGCACGCCCAACGGGTTCCATGCTGAGCAAGCAATTCTTGCGCTTGAATCTGACTGTCATGTGGTGATTGAAAAACCCATGGCATTGAATCGCCAGGATGGAGAAGACATTCTTCATTGTGCTCTTTCTCGTGGAAAGCAGGTGTTCTGTGTGATGCAGAATCGGTATTCCCCACCATCGGTTTGGCTGAAGGAAATGGTGACTTCAGGTGTTCTCGGGAAAATTCACATGGTTCAAGTGCAATGTTATTGGAATCGTGATGATCGATACTATGGGAAAATTCCTTGGAAGGGTAAACTTGATTTGGATGGAGGAACCTTGTTCACCCAGTTTAGCCACTTCATAGATTTAATGTATTGGGTTTTTGGCGACATCCATCACATCCAGAGCCGTTTCGTTGATTTTAGTCACCAAGACAATACCGAATTTGAAGATTCCGGGCTGGTTTCGTTTGAATTTGTGAAGCACAATGCGCTTGGAACTTTCAATTTTTCGACATCAGTTGCGAATCAAAACTTTGAATCCTCTGTCACGATTATCGCTGAAAACGGTACGATTAAAGTTGGAGGCCAATACATGAATGAGGTGGAGTATTGCCAGGTGACGGATTATGTTATGCCCGAGTTGCCTCCATCGAATCCAGCCAATGATTATGGCCACTACAAGGGGTCTGCGGCAAACCACGGTTACATCTTTGAGAACATCGAGGCTACGCTAACTGGACAGGGGCAGATCACGACCAACGCATTGGAAGGGCTCAAAGTTGTTGACATCATTGAACGGATGTATGCAGCGGGCGATCGCCCATTGAAAGTGAAATGAGAATCGCGAATGTTGTTCTAAATGACTTCACCCGTGACAATCGGGTGCTCAAAATTTCGTCGAGTCTCGTAAATGATGGCCACGAGGTTACTGTTGTCGCTCTCCATAAAGAGGGATTACCTGAACATGAAGATCACGCCACGGGTTTCGATGTGCGTCGTATTTCGTCCTCGATTCCTGCCGTGTTTTCCCGTGGATTTGTGAAATTATTAGATCTGGCTTGGCGCATTGCCTCAGGATACAGGCACTTCGATGCCTGGCATTGCAATGATGCTGAGGCCTTTGCGATTGGATTGTTGGCAAAGGGAATGCGCCCTCATTTGAAGTTGGTTTACGATTGCCATGAATTTGAAGGAGAGCGGAATGGCAAGTCCAGTGCTTATCTCAAGGGAGTCCGTTGGATGGAACGCCGTTTTATTCGTTTTGCGGAGGAGGTAATTGTCGTTAGTCCTTCCATTGGTCGGGCCTATCAAGAGCGTTATGGTAGGTATGGTTTACCGCCTGTTCGCCTGGTGCGAAACGTACCGCATCGCGCGAAGTGGCCGAACAATGCGGCAATGCCTGAATTGGGGAAGCTGCGTGAAAGCCTGGGGCTCGGGCCGCAGGATTTCATTGCTCTATACCAAGGCGCTTTCACCATCAACCGCGGCATCGAGGAATTGTTGGCCATGTCCAATGAATTGAAAGGAGGGCGAATACACCTTGTTTTCATGGGATATGGAATGCACGAAGAATTAATTAAATCGGAGGCTGAATCCAACGAAAATGTGCATTTTCAGCCAGCTGTTTCTTACACGGATCTTCTGAGCTATACCCGAGATTCGGATGTTGGGCTTGTTTCGGTGCGGCCCATCTGTTTGAGCTACCTCTATTCTCTTCCCAATAAACTCTTGGAATGCATTCAAGCTGGAGTTCCAGTGCTCGTTAATGATTTGCCCGATTGCGTTTCACTTGTTGAGAAGTACAACATTGGCAGGGTGGTTAAAGGGGATACACCGGAGCATTGGCTTGAAGCGTTGCGTCAAATCGAGCGAGAGATGCCTTCGTTCAAAACCAAAACTGAGGAAGGTCTTCTTCGGGCTCAAGCCGAATTGAATTGGGAGAACGAACACGAGTTATTAACGGCTATCTATGGCCGTTTTCGGGTTTTGTAGCCTTGACGAAAATGCAATTAGCCACCAATTGACCTCAGAACCGCTTGCACCTCTCGATCGCTTCCTAACACACCATCAATGCTTTCAATCCATTGACGAGCATCGGTTCTGTTTCCTTCTGAGGCCAGCATCTCTGCTGTATAAATCGCAGCGAATTTGAGCAAATCCAACTGAACTTCTTCGAGGCCTCGGCCTTCGAATTCTGCTAATAGTTGTGCGGCATTGCTCCAAGATTCTTCGGCATCTCGCTTCGCCTTGCTTTTCCACAAAACACTACCGTACATCAACCAAGCTCCGGGATCTTCTTTATCCAGTGTCCAGAGGTATTTATAGTAAGATTTCGCTTTGGTGAATTTCTCATCATCAACATATACTTCTGCCTGATTCATGGTGGCTCTGCGCAAATCATTGAAGTAGTCCGTGTATTCCGCAATGTATTCGCTCTGCTTGTCCTTCTTGACAAATTTCGAAGCGTATTTCAAGGCGCTTTTAAGTGCATTTGAATATTTCTCTTCAAAATCAGGATTGCCTGATTCAGAGATTTTGAAGTAAGCCATGGACATGAATACATATGGCACAGGCTCTTTTTTCGTTTCGTCATCCTCTGTGTAGCGGATGGCCTTGTAGAGCACCTTTTCAAATTTTTCGTCTACCATCCACATTAAGAGTTCGTCAAAATCCTCTTGTGGAATCAGCGGAGCCTCTTCCTCTTCATCAGTGTATCTCTGAGCCAGCGATGAAAATGGCTGCGCCAACATTAAACCAAACAGCAGGGTGAATTGTAAAACTTTCATGGTGTATTCTTTCCAAATAACATGCCGAAGATAATGAGCAGTGAATTGATGGCAACCAACTGCGCTTTAAAACTCTCTTTTTGTGAGCATGTCTAAAAGCATCGTAACGTTTATTTCTGATTGGTTTTCATCCAAAGGCTGGGAGCCTCATGGCTTTCAAGAAGAAGTTTGGCAGGCCCAATCTTCGCTGGAGCAAGGACTAATCATTGCTCCAACGGGCTCGGGAAAAACCTATGCCGCAATGGCAGAGACTCTGGCCCAAGCCGCATTGAACGGGGCAGAGGGAAAGAACAAAGATGGCGTCCGCATGATTTGGATTGCGCCCATTCGCGCATTGACAAAAGAAATTAAGCTCAGTGCAGAACGAATGTGTACCGGCTTTCAATTGGATTGGGAAGTAGGGATCCGCACCGGGGATACATCGGCATCTGAGAAAGCGAGGCAACGAAAGCATCTGCCAGAAGTACTCATTACGACGCCCGAGTCGCTGCACGTGCTGATGGCGATGCGTGATAGTCGAAAACGATTCAAAACGTTGGAATGCTTGGTGGTGGATGAATGGCACGAATTGCTCGGAACGAAGCGGGGAGTGCAAGTTGAATTGGCATCTGCCTGGCTTCGTTTGCAAAATCCACAAATCAAAGTCTGGGGCATCTCGGCTACGCTGGGCAATCCGCATGAAGCCATGAGAGCATTGCTCGGTCCGATGCATAAGGGAAGACTGATACGGTCTGATTGGAAGAAACGCATTGAAGTTCATTCGTTGATGCCTTCGCATCTCGAGCGGCTGCCATGGGCGGGTCATTTGGGATTGAAATTGGTAGACCAAGTGATTGATGTTGTTCGCAACCATGGCAGTACGCTCATTTTCACAAATACTCGATCACAATCTGAAATTTGGTATCACAAGCTTTTGGATTCTGCCCCAGAATTTGCCGGGGTTTTGGCTCTGCACCATAGTTCCATCGCCAAGGATTTGCGAGATTGGGTGGAGACGGCCCTATACGATGGCGAATTAAAGGCAGTTGTTTGCACGAGCTCTTTGGACTTGGGAGTTGATTTTCGACCTGTTGAGGCCGTAGTTCAAATCGGTGGACCAAAGGGAGTGGCGCGTTTTAAGCAACGTGCTGGACGATCGGGGCATTCGCCTCATGCGGTGAGTAAAATTTTCTTTGTGCCAACGCATGGACTCGAGCTAATCGAAGCATCAGCCTTACGAGATGCAATTGAAGAAGGAAGCATTGAGCAGCGAGAGCCGCTGCTTCGTTCTTTCGATGTCCTCATTCAATTTTTGTGCACCTTAGCTGTAGGAGATGGTTTTGATGCCGCAGAAATATCACGTGTAATCCGATCAACTCATGCCTTTTCCTCCTTGAATCAAGAAGAATTCGCATGGTGCATCCAATTCATCTGTGATGGCGGAGAATCCTTAACCGCCTATGACGAATACAAACGTGTGACGCTGGATGCTGATTCTGGTCGATATGTGATCAGGGACCGTCGTCAGGCAAGACGGCATCGGATGAGCATCGGCACCATTGTATCTGACCAAATGATCAAAGTGAAATGGAAAAGAGGTGGCTTCATTGGTCATGTTGAAGAATACTTCGTTGCGAGCATGGAGCCCGGAGATTGCTTTTGGTTTGCAGGCATGAGCCTGGAGTTTTTGCGCATCAAGGAATCGATTGTACAGGTCAAAAGAAGTAAAAATCCGAAAGGTCGCATTCCGGTCTACTTGGGTGGACGTTTGTCTCTTTCGTCGGAATTGGGACACGCTTTGCGCGATGAATTGGATGCTTTTGGCAAGGGGCACATTCGCTCGGCAGAAATGGCACGTGTTTCTCCTTTATTGGAATTGCAGCAACACGTGAGCCTGCTTCCTTCGAGCAAGGAGGTGTTGGTCGAGCAGTTTCAGACCAATGACGGGCATCACCTTTGCTTTTATCTTTTTGAAGGTCGTGGCGTGCACCAGGCTTTGGGCATGCTGATGGCTTATCGTTGGAGTCAGGCACGCCCACTTTCGATTTCAATCTCTTGCAATGATTACGGTTTTGAATTGCTATCGGATGAGCCATTAAAATATGAAGAAGTAGAAGAGTTTAAGTTATTATCAAGCGTTGGGTTGATGGGAGACATTCAGAATGGAGTGAACGCCGCGGAAATGGCGAGACGACGCTTTCGAGACATTGCTGTCATTGCTGGACTAGCATTTCAGGGTTTTCCGGGACAAAATCAAGGGGTCAAGCACTTGCAATCCCATTCAGGATTGATTTTCGAAGTGTTTCGTGAATTTGATCCTGATAACCTACTTTTTCGCCAAGCTTATGATGAACTCATCGATCAGCAGATGGAATGGACTCGTCTTAATTTGGTCATTGAACGCTTGCAAAAGCGGCATATGCGGGTGTCGTTTCCTCCGCATCCCACGCCGTTTTCTTTCCCTCTTGTTGTGGATCGATTGCGTGAAAAATTGAGCTCGGAGCAATTGGAGCACAGAATCAAAAAAATGTTGGCCCATGAGTTGTCTTGAAAGTGGTAAATTCGCATCCATGCAAGAAAAATTTTGTCGCTTCGGCCTCGTGCTCGCGATCACGCTGGTGAGCTCAACGGTTGCGGTTTCTCAGTCTACGGTGAAGGGTTTTATCAGGAGCATTGACTCTGGAGAGCCTGTGATGTTTGCCAGCGTCTCGTTGGAAGGGACAACTTTTGGCGCTATGACCGATATCGAGGGGTTCTTCAGTTTGACCCGAGTTCCAGCTGGGGTTTACACTTTAGTGGTTTCGAGTATGGAATTTGAGGGGGCTTCCGAAGAAGTGGAATTGCGGGAAGGCAAAATCTTAACACGCAACTTTTTACTGGAGAGTAAGGTGATTCAATTGGGAAGTGCCGAGATCAGTGCTGACCGCCAAGAACAGACTACGAAAGTCAATATGTCCATCGAGACCATTCGACCTTCGGATTTGAAGAAGATTCCAAGCTTTGGGGGGTCACCAGATTTGGTGCAAGCTCTACAAGTATTGCCGGGATTCATCAGCACTGGTGACCAAGGTGGTCAATTATACATTCGGGGAGGTTCACCGATCCAGAATAAGGTTTTGTTGGACGGTATGATTGTGTACAATGCGTTCCACAGCATAGGATTGTTTAGTGTTTTCGATTCAGATGTCATTGCAAACGCGGATGTATATACCGGAGGCTTTAGCGCCAAATTTGGAGGAAGAATTTCTTCAATCATGGATATCAAGACCCGTGATGGAAATAAAAAGAAGATTCAGGGCCGAGTTGGCGTCAGTCCTTTCGGAGCGAAATTGACACTGGAAGGACCTTTGAAAAAACTGGGGCCTTCTGGTGGTGGTATTTCATACATCCTGTCTCTAAAGCACAGTTATTTGGAACAGACATCCAAAGTTCTCTACGATTATGTCAATGATGATGGCACCGGTCTGCCTTTTAACTTTACAGATGTCTATGGCAAAGTCTCCTTTGGGAGCGGCAATGGCTCGAAGTTGAGCTTATTTGGATTTAATTTTAGTGATCAGGTCAATTACCAGGCTTTGTCCGATTTGAGTTGGACCAATGCCGGAGGTGGTGGTAATTTCACCGTGGTCCCTTCTGGTTCAGCCATCCTAATGAACGGTCATTTTGCAGCCAGCAATTATGGAATCACGCTCAAAGAAGACGAATTGGAAGATCGCTTTAGCAGTGTTAACGGATTCAATTTCGGGCTGGATTTTAAATACATGCTCGGCGAAAATGCTGTGGAATATGGATTGGAAGTTGTGGGGATGGAGACCGATTTTCAAACCTTCAATTCAATAGGAGTTCAAGTAGGACAAAAGGAAAACACAACTGAATTTGCAGGGTATGTCGATTATAGGATTAACAAAGGCGATTGGATCTTCAATCCGAGCATGCGGATGCAGTATTACAGTTCCATCGCACGATTTAGACCTGAACCAAGAATTGGAATAAAATTCAAAGCCAGTGAGCGTCTCCGGCTGAAGCTAGCCGCCGGACTTTACTCGCAAAATGTGATCAGTTCCAATTCAGACCGTGATGTTGTCAATCTCTTCTACGGATTTCTATCGGGACCCGAGAATTTGCAACGGAATCTGCTCACCGCATCAGGTGAGGTTCAGGAGGTCAACCACTCTTTGCAAACTGCGCAACACGTTATTTCTGGTTTTGAACTTGACCTGACGGAGCGGTTCAATCTGAATGTGGAAGGATACCTCAAGAACTTCACTCAATTGACCAATGCCAATCGGAATAAATTATTCGAAGACAATGCCGACAACGCAGATGTTCCCGAAGTACTGCGCAAGGACTTCATAGTGGAGACAGGAATTGCCTATGGTGCTGATGTTGTCTTGAAATACGAGGAGCGATCAACGTACATGTGGTTGGTTTATGGCTATGGTAATGTGGATCGTTGGGATGGTTTTCGATGGTATGATCCCGTGTTTGATCGACGTCACAACGTGAACCTAGTTGTTTCTCAAGGAATTGGAAAGAAGAAAGCATGGGAAGTAAGTGCTCGCTGGAATTTGGGCTCTGGATTGCCTTTCACCCAAACGCAGGGTTTCTATCAGCCTCCAAACGTAATCGATGGCATTGCATCGGATTACGTGGTTGCCAATAGCAATGATTTGGGCATTCAATTTGCAGGACTGAACGAAGGTCGCTTGCCAGCGTATCACCGTTTGGATTTGAGTATCCGACGCGAATTTGAGTGGGAAAATCAGACGTTGGAATGTTCAGTTGGGGCAACAAATGTTTACAGCAGGGACAACGTTTTCTATGTGAATCGTGTCACTGGAGACCGAGTCGATCAATTGCCATTTTTACCTTCGATCAGTCTCGATTGGAGATTTTGATTCCTGAGACCAAGACTTCAGGTTTTTATTGGTGATCTAGAAGGAGCGCTTCTGCATTTTCCATTGCTGCAGAACTTACCTCTGTGCCGCTAAGCATGGCTGCAATTTCCATGACACGCAGATCTTGTTCCAAGGTTTGTACCAGCGTCCTTGTGGTCCCATCTGATTCTTCTTTTTTCACAAGGAAATGCTGTGAGGCAATGGCAGCTACTTGAGGCAAATGGGTTACAGCAATCACTTGCTGATGGTTGGACATTCGCTTCATCATTTGTGCCATCTTACTTGCCACGTTTCCGCTAACCCCTGTGTCGATTTCGTCCAATATGATTGTTGGAATGCTCACGGCATCGTGTCCAACTGCTTTGAACGCGAGCATCAGTCGACTCTTTTCTCCTCCCGAGGCAATCTTTTGTAAGGGGAGCGGATTCATGCCTGGATTGCTCGAGAAACGCATGACAAGGTCCTCTATGCCAAATTGATCTGGTTGTTCTCCTGGTTGAAAATCAAATTCCAATTTGGCGTTGGGCATGCTCATGGAATGCAGCGTACTCTCTATTTCCAGGACGAGTTTTTGAGCAGTGGATTCTCGGCTCTTCATGAGCGTCGTGCCTTGCTGCATCATGGCCTGTTGCTGTTGCTTTTCATGCGCTACGGCATCATCATAAGCTTGTTGAATGGAAGATACCTTTTCGAGGCGATTGATTAGCTGCATTTTCAAGGCAATCAATGCCTGAGCATCGCGAGCATTATGCTTGTGCAAAACCCGCTGTAGATCATTGAACCAACCTTGAAGGGTTTGCAGACGCTGAGGGTTTTCCTCTACGGATTCGGCTTGTTGCTCGAGTTCGTTTGCAATGTCTTTCGCTTCAATGTTCAGGGCGTCAAGGCGTTGATGCAGCGAAGAATATTGCGCCGTGCGCTGAATGGTAGCGTCGACACGTTTGCGCGCTTCTTGCACGCGGTCAATAGCAGAATCTCCCTGACTTTCGTCCGTTAGAGCAGACCAAGCTGCTTGCAGATCATGCCTCAGCTCTGCGCTGTGCTCCAATGTGTTTCGTTCATTTTCCAAGGCCACCCAATCATGCTTTTCAATCTGCAGGTCCTCGAGTTCCTGCAATTGATAGCGTATGTAATCAAGATCTGTTTGGGGCTTGGCTTTTTCTAATTCTATTGCACGCAGCGCAGATTTGGCCTCTTCATGTGCTGAGAAAGCAGCATGATAGGCTGCATACAAGTGGTCATGATTCGAGCGCTGATCAATCCAATTCAATTGATAATCGCGTGTGAGCAGCAGACGCGTGTTATCTTGGCCGTGAAGGTCGACGAGCTTTTCCCCCAAGTGCCGCATTTCTCCGGCGGTTACAGGGCTATCGTTGATAAAAGCGCGGGATCGTCCTTCGGCACTCAATTCGCGTCGGAGAATGATGTCTGGCCAAATCTCATAATCATAGGTTTTGAGCCATTGATTCGTAGCCTCCGTTGAAGAAAATGTCGCTTCTATGGTGCACTTTTGAGTGCCTTGACGAACCGCCGAAGCCTCCGTTCGATGGCCCAAAATCAGTCCCATGGCGCCCAGAACAATTGACTTTCCAGAACCTGTCTCTCCGGTCATTGACGTCATTCCCTCATTCCATAGGATTTCTAAATCCTCGATTAGAGCATAATTTTCAATGTGGAGACGTTTCAGCATGATATCGGAACAATCAGCCAAATATGCTGTCGTACTTCGAAATATTGCCAGGATCCATCTGTTTCAATACAGGCAATAAACGTGTTTTTTCAGCCTCGGGTGCTGGTCCAAATACCTTGAGGATTTCATCAGATTTTGCCAGGAAAAAGAGCTGGAGGTTATACGATGAAGGTCTAATACGATGGGTTTGTCGCATTTCAATCAAGGCATCTGCCATAGCCAGTCGTCCGCGTTCGACATCATCGAATAGTTGATCCAATCCCATTCGGTGATAATAGTAGAGGCAGTTGCGCACGGGACGAAAGGTTTGTGAAAGCATATTCTCAACTAGCCAATAGCGGTTTTGTTGGCCTTGGCTTGCCTTCCATCCCGATGGACCGGAATTTTGCGCGTTGGCGACGATGGTTTGGGCCTTGAGATAGTGCGGAGTGCCGCTATCTAATCCCATGCTATCATAATCCATACCTAGAATCATGTAGGCGTAGTAAGCCAAAACGGATGAGAGATTGTCTCGGTATTGGTCGATGCTGAATTGAATGTTGCTGCTGCCGTCCCAGCTGATATCAAAGTCACTGTCATTGACGAGCAACATGGAGGTGTTGTAGTCGCTGTTGTACACAGGACGAGAGCTTTGTACTTGCAAAGTGCCCTTAAATGTGGTAGGAGTCGGGGCCTCAGAGATGGTGATTTGAAAACTGCACTCAATCCTCTCTTCAAAAAGAATTTGATCGTTGGTCCACCGACGACCATTCATGAATTCTTGGATGTTTTCTTCCATCGACTCAAAAATCGAGGACTCTACATTGGCAATTTGAGGAGCAATCACCTGAATGCGGCAATTCAGCTCCTGAGCGTGGATAAGGGTCACATTTGTGAGCAAATAGCCGCTAAGGGCGAAGGTGAAAATGAGTGAAGGCTTCAATCGAATCATTGCGGCAAATGGGTCAAGATAAGTTGGGTGATGTCATGAGCAACAGCATCCTTTGACTTCAGGTCAAAAGTATGCGATTTACCATTTTGCTCAAAAATGGAAATTTTATTTGTGTCGGTGCCAAATCCAGCACCGGGATCAGCTGTGCTGTTGAGGACAATGAAATTCAGATTTTTCCGCTTAAGTTTTGATTTTGCACTCTCTATACCATTGTCAGTTTCCAGTGCAAATCCCACCAAAATTTGCCCATCCCGCTTTTGCTTTCCCCAATCGTACAAAATGTCCGGATTTTCATCCAATTCGATTGCAGTTGGCATTTCATTCCGATGCCATTTCACTTTAGAAGTGGTTTTCGCGCGGAAATCTGACACGGCAGCTGTTGCTATTCCTATATCGGCAGATTTAATGGCTTTCATGGCTTCAGCGTGCATTTCTAATGCTGTTTCAACACGAGTCACTTGAACGCCACTGGGATCGTTTAATTGCACAGGCCCTGCAATGAGATGCACATCTGCACCTGCTGATTGTAATTCTCGAGCAAGGGCAAAGCCCATTTTTCCTGAACTACGATTTCCAAGGAATCGAACGGAGTCGATGGGTTCATGCGTTGGCCCCGCGGTGATCACAATTTTTTTGTCGTTGAGAGGAGCCTTGGTCTGAAACCAGTTTTCCAACCAGTTTGCAATTGCTTCAGGTTCAGCCATGCGTCCTTTGCCATCCAATCCAGAGGCCAATGCGCCAGAATCAGGCTGTATGATGGAAACACCTCGGTTCTCAAGTGCTTCAAGGTTGGCTTGCGTTGCGGCATGCTGATACATGTCCAAATCCATCGCGGGAGCGGCAATTACAGGGCAACGACTGCTCAAGTGAACAGCCATTAAAAAGTTGTCGCAGGCTCCAGTGACCATCGCGCTCAGTGTTTGAGCCGTGGCTGGAGCGATTAGAAAAGCATCTCCCCACAATCCCAACTCGACATGGTTGGTCCATTCGCCTGAATCCCTATTCTCTGTAAAGTCGCTGTATACAGGATGTCCAGTTAGGGTTGCTAGCGTCAATGGCGTAATGAACTCGATGGAAGAAGGCGTCATTACGACCCGCACTTCTGCACCCCGTCTCTGTAATTCACGTGCGAGCAGCGCAGCTTTGTAGGCAGCGATGCTTCCCGTGATTCCCAGCAAGATTTTTTTTCGTTCCAACATGGCGGTAAATGAAATCCGCCAACTGCTTAATCCTCGTCGCCTTCAGCTTCCTCCTCAGTGTCTTCCTTCAAATCGATGCCCAAAAGACCTTCGCCCATCTCTGCTAAAGCCACGCTGTGCGCCTTTGGTAGCCGTTCGTAAAACTTAGAAATTTCTATTTGCTCTCTGTTTTCGAACACTTCTTCCAATGAATCAGTGGGTGTAATGAACTCTTCTAACTTGGCATTGAGTTCCTGTTTCATTTCAATGGCCAACTGGTTGCTTCGCTTGCTGAGCACCACGATGGTTTCAAATAAGTTGCCTGTTCCGCTTTTCTCCAGCTCGTGACTGTCGCGGGTTTCGGTCGTCTTTTCTGCTTTGATGGACTTGAAATTCATGGTCATTCAATGGTTTGGTTCTCCTCCAGATTTTCGATAGCCTTGATGCTCTTTTCATGCACAGCTTGCGCTTGATTCATGTAGGAGCTTTCCGGGTAGCGGGCGACAAAGGTAAGAAAAGCTTCAATGGTATCGTTATAACGCTCCAATTTCCTTCTTTCGGTACTCATTTCGGCGTACTGGAAGTAACTGTCAACGATGAGCCACTGAATTTCATCGCGGAATGGAGTATCTGGAAAGTCTTTTAATGCGTTTTCGAATGCGATAACAGCACTCTTAAATTGTTGCGTGCGATGGTAAAGCTTTGCAGATTCGTAGGACTTGACCTCCATTTTGTAACGAAGTTCATCCACATACTTCTGGCAAGAATCGCGGTAAAAAGTCATGGGATAACGATCCATGAAAAGCTGAAACTCGTTGACTGCAGCCTTTGTCTCTGTCTGATCCAAAGACGCTTTCGGACTTAGTTTGTAACTGCAGATGGCAGCCTGAAACTGCGCTGGCTCCGCTCTACTGTCATTCGGAAAAGTTTTCGCAAACGTTTTGAAGTGGTAACGAGCAAGGTAAAAGTCGCCAACGCACTCGTGCGCCTTGGCTCGATAGAACGAAGCATCAATCGCTCGCTCTGTTCCCCTCGAGAGGCTGACGATTTCTTCGAGCAGAGGAAGGGCTCCAAAGCATTTGTTGCTGTCGAGAAAATTCAGTGCTCGTTCGTACTTGTAGTCCAAGTCTGTGCTCTTCATGATTTTATTGTAATCACTGCAGCCACAAGTGAGAACGACAACTAACCCCAACAACACCAATAGCGCATTCGCTAGAATCGAAGCCTGGGTTGCATTTTTGGAGGAAGCTTTCTTTTGGGGTGGTTTCTTCATCGGTGGGGCGAAGGTAATTCGCCTTTGCATTCTTCGCTATACAGTCACCTTCCTTTTGACAAAACTTTCCAGTTTTTAACCAGAGATGACCGTGGAATGTATAAAATGAAATAAGTCTCAGGTGAAAAACAAGGTTTAATTCGCAGGACATGGTACTTTTGTCTCGTAATTAAACCATTCGCCTTGGATATTTTCGACCGCATTCGCAACGACCGTGGCCCATTAGGCCAGCACGCACGTGAGAGCCACGGATACTTTACTTTCCCGAAGTTGGAGGGTGAGATTTCGAACCAAATGACTTTCAGAGGGAAAGACGTTTTGGTTTGGTCAGTCAACAACTACCTAGGTTTGGCTAACCACCCTGAAGTGCGCAAAGTAGACGCTGATGCATCGGCGGAATGGGGCATGGGCTATCCGATGGGAGCCCGAATGATGTCGGGACAAACGGCACAGCATGAACTCCTGGAGAGTCAGCTTGCGGAATTCATGCAAAAAGAGGACGCCTTTCTCTTGAATTTTGGCTACCAAGGGTGCCAGTCGGCTATCGAAGCGCTTGTAAGCCGACATGATGTCATTGTCTACGACTCCGAGTCGCATGCATGCATGGTAGATGGTGTCCGACTGCACCAAGGAAAGAGATTCGTCTTTCAGCACAATGATATGGCCTCATTCAAGAAGCAACTCGATCGCGCGAAGACAATTTGTGATCAGACGGGTGGAGGAATTTTGGTTGTTACAGAAGGTGTTTTTGGAATGGCGGGAGACCAAGGGCAATTGAAAGAGATTTGTGAGTACAAGGAAGAATATGGTTTTCGGCTGTTTGTCGATGATGCGCATGGGTTCGGAACGATTGGCGAAAATGGTCGTGGCGCTGGGGACGCACAGGGTGTGCAAGATCAAATTGACGTCTACTTCGGAACGTTCGCCAAAGCCATGGCCACGATTGGAGCCTTTGTGGCTGGAGACGAAGATGTAATCGATTACTTGCGGTACAACATGCGTTCTCAGACATTTGCCAAATCCTTGCCCATGCCCATCGTGAAAGGTGCGCAGAAGCGACTTGAAATGCTTCGAACTCAGCCTGAACACAAAGAACGATTATGGAAAGTAGCCAATGCGCTGCAATCCGGATTGAAGGCGGAAGGATTCAACATCGGAGTGACCAATTCTTGTGTTACTCCAGTGTTCTTGGCAGGTGGATTGGGTGAGGCGACGAATCTGACATTGGACTTACGCGAGAATTATGGCATTTTCTGCTCCATTGTGGTGTATCCGGTTGTTCCCAAAGATACAATCATGCTTCGCTTGATTCCGACTGCAGTTCATACCATCGAGGACGTTGAATACACCATCGAGACGTTCACCAAAGTGAAAGACAAACTATTCGCAGGTGACTACAAGAGCGAGAAAATCGCGTCTTGGGCATAAGCTATCACAAAGCGAAAGGTGATGCGCGTTTTCATTGAATTATCGTTTGATGGCTGCGCCTACCACGGTTGGCAAAAGCAGCCAAATGGAATCACCGTCCAAGAAGAGTTAGAAAGCGCACTGTCCCTTTTTACGGGCACAAAGATGTCTGTGATGGGATGTGGCAGAACCGATGCCGGTGTCCATGCCTCATATTTTGTGGCTCACGCCGTTTGGCCTGAAGAGGCTCCAAGAAGCAAGCAATTCAAGGATTGGGAGGAGGCAGTATGGAAATTGAATGGCATGCTGCCTCAGGCCATCGCTCTACAAAAGATCACTGAAGTTGGTGAAAAGGCCCACGCTCGTTTTGACGCAACAGAGCGGGGATATGTTTACCACATGCACACGTCAAAGGATCCATTCTTAGTCAATCGGTCAGCTCGCATCATGCGCAGTGTTGATTTTTCGCGAATGCAAGAGGCTGCGCCTTTGTTAATCCGGAAGGCAGATTTCGCGGCTTTTTGCAAGTCCGGCGCAGATCAAAAAACCACTATTTGCGATGTGCGGCAGTCGAGGTTGGTCTCTCTAGAAGACGGATCACGATGGATTTTTGAGGTCAGCGCTGACCGCTTTCTCCGGAACATGGTGCGTGCAATGGTAGGGACATTGCTTGAAATTGGTCAAGGTCGTTTGGAACCTGAAGATTTGTTGATGGTTCTAGAGAGTAAGGATAGGAGTAGAGCAGGAGCTTCTGCTCCTGCAGACGGCTTGTATCTCAATCGGGTGGTTTATCCTGATTTTGCACCTTGGCACCTAGACTGGAGTCACACAGCCAAAGAAATATGACGAAAGAAGGGGTCACAGGAAAAGTTTTTGATGCGGCAACACTGAAGCGAATTATACGGCAAGCTCAGCCTTATCGGATGAGATTTGCGGCGACCGGTGCGCTTGTTTTGTTGCTATCAGGAATGGTCTGGATTCGTCCGGCCTTGATTCGAATGGCGGTCGATGATGCCATTCCAAAAGGCGACAGCGTTTATCTCCTTCAGATTTTTTGTGCTGTAATTGCTCTGCTTGTTTTTGAAGCTTTATTGCAATTTAGGGTGACTTACATGGCGAATTGGGTCGCCCAAAGTGTCAGCTTGGACCTGAGGTCCAAATTGTTTGAGCACGTTGCAAAGTTCAGATTGAGGTATTTCGATAAGACTCCAGTTGGCACGCTTGTCACGCGCCATGTAAGCGATATTGACGGGATTGCGAACGTATTCTCGAATGGTATTTTAAATGCCATTGGGGACATCTTGTCTCTCGTAGTTGTCATCGGGACAATGTTTTGGGTGGATTGGAAATTGACTTTTTTGGTGCTTGCGCCCATTCCTGTGCTCTTATTGGCCACCCGTGTTTTTCAGAAAGTGATTAAAAAAGCATTCATTGATGTTCGTAACGAAGTATCGCGCATGAATGAATTTGTGCAAGAACACGTCACGGGCATGCACATTATTCAGGCATTTGGTCGTGAAAAGAGAGAAGCTGCAGAGTTCTCAAAAATCAATTCATCCCATCGTGACGCTAATATTCGCTCCATCTGGGCATTTAGCGTCTTTTTTCCGCTTGTGGAGCTACTCTCTGCAACTAGTGTGGCCATTTTGCTCTGGTGGGGTATGCAGGATGTTTTGGTGGAGCGCATGACGCTGGGCATTTTGCTCCAGTTCATCCTTTATGTATTCATGCTTTACCGGCCCATCAGACAACTTGCGGATCGATTTAACGTCCTGCAGATGGGCATTGTAAATTCTGATCGTGTTTTTAAATTGTTAGCGAAGGATGAAGGAATGGAGGATCCTGAAGGGGACGAATGGCATACGTTCAAGGGAACAATAGAATTTGAGCACGTCTGGTTTGCTTATGAGAATGAGCAATGGGTTCTCGAGGACGTCTCTTTTCAAATAGAGGCTGGTCAGAAGGTCGCTTTTGTTGGTGCTACGGGTGCAGGAAAATCAACAATCATCAACCTGCTTACTCGTTTTTATGCTCACCAGAAAGGCACTATTCGCATCGACGGCGTGGACATCAGTACCATCCCTATCCGCGCGTTGCGCAATGAGGTGGGAGTTGTACTGCAAGATGTTTTCTTATTTTCAGATGACCTCATCAACAATGTTACGATGTACAAAGAGGGCTTCACGCAGACCGATCTGGACGATGCGGCTGAAGCAGTTGGAGCCGATGAATTCATTGCAAGACTTCCCGAAGGCTGGAAGCAAAACGTGCGAGAACGTGGCGCTATCTTGTCCGTTGGTCAGCGTCAGTTAATCGCTTTTATGCGTGCTTATTTGGCCTCACCAAAGATCTTGGTGTTGGACGAAGCGACATCAAGTATCGATTCTGAAAGCGAGTTGCTAATTCAGAGAGCCACGGAGCGGATTACAAGAGGACGGACATCTTTAATCGTTGCTCATCGATTGAGCACGATACGGGATGCCGATGCAATTTTCGTCCTCGAAAAGGGGCGGATTGTGCAAAGCGGCTCACATGAATCGCTCATTGAAGAGAGCGGTGTCTATCGCGAATTGAATCGCATGCAAATGGGGACCTCGAGCACAGAGTGAAACTCCGACAAGGGTCATGCTTTTCAAGCGGTTTCTTAAGCGATTGTTTTAAACGCTGCGAGGGATTTTGTCCTTTCATTCTTTTGTCCTTGGTTGCTCCAAGTCTTGTTTGCAGAGAATTTCAAAGCACCGGCTTGCGATCGCAGGGACTGAACCATATGAATGTGCTTATAGATTTTACGCAAGCTGCGTAAGTGACCTTTGTTTAGCTCATGCGCATGGTATTGTGAAAAGCGCACCAATCGTCTTGTCCGGACGTGAGTCAGTAGGATCAGATGATTCATGAATCGATCAGCAAAATTTTGCGGATCAACCAATCCTTCAATGATGCTCATGTTATTGTCGATTTCTTCTTTAACTAAGGAATCGTGTGCCCTCTGGAAAATCGGATCGACTCCCGCATGTCCAATTTTAATCCATGTCGGACGGAACAAGAGGTATGCCGATTGAACAGTTCGATGCAATTTGTGAATCGGATGAAGAAGAAATGTAAGAGCTTGCATGTGCAGGGTTACGCACTTTCAGCAATGAGGGTTTCAAATGCACTTGAAATGATCGAACGGCTCGAGGCAATCCAAGCACGTATAGTGCGCTTTGCACGCAGTAGATCCAAATGGTGAGACCAATTTGGTGCGATTGGTCTTGCATCTTGGACAGGGAACAATGCGTTCGTCGCCGAGCAAGAATGCTTTGTCTGCGCTCCGTCCTTCAGGAGGGGCCACTCCATGCTTCGCCATCTTGGTGCGTGTCGCGTCATTGATCCAGTCGGTAGTCCATGCGGGCGTCATGACGAGCTTCACAATCACTTTGGAATGAATCTCTTCAGCAGCTTTTTGAATGTCTTCAGTTATAGCGTCAGTTGCAGGGCAACCTGTGTACGTTGGAGTCAGCTCGATGACCGCTGTATTTTCTTCCATGGAAATTCCCCGAATCATCCCCAACTCCATCACTGTCAAAAAAGGCAGCTCCGGGTCCATGACACTGTGCATTCGTTTCTTGATGCGCTCTAAAACGTTCGTCACCATTTAGCATTGGGATAGGTGCGGGGCAGTACCTGCATTTCTGCCAACAAATAACTGAGATGTTCCGTGTGATATCCAGTGCGCCCCCCTTTTTGCATCCACTTGCTTTCTGGAATATCCAGGGTAGCTTCCCTAAGGATGGCACTAACTCCATCTAACCATGGTTGTTCAAACGACTGGAGGGAGGGCAAGACTCCTTGGTCAGTCCAAGCTTGTGCGCAGCCATAATCCATGAAAAACTCTCCTGTATATTCCCACAACTTGTCGATGCTCTTTTGGATTCTGGATTTGCTTTCATCAGTGCCATCACCAAGGCGGATGATCCACTTTGCTGAATGAGCGGCGTGATAGCGCACTTCCTTGATTGCTTTGGATGCGATTGCAGCGACTTCTGGATTCGCCGTTTGTTTTGCTAACGCTTCATATCGCAGCATTGAGAACTGATCAAATAGAAACTGCCGTGCAATGGTGTCACCAAAGTCACCATTTGGGAGTTCCAATAACAAGAGGTTGCGGTAATCTCGATCCGTTCGAAAGTAGGCCAATTGATCTTCATCTCTCTCTTGATTTTCTTCCTGACCAGCAAGCGTGAGCAATGCGCGTGCCTGTCCAATGAGGTCGAGTGCGACATTGGAAAGTGCTATGTCTTCTTCAAGGACAGCTGCATGACCGCACCACTCAGAGAGCCGCTGTCCAAGGATGAGAGCGTCATCTGCCAACCACAATAACAACGAGGCGTTTTCATTCGCCATGAATCACATGTTTTTGATTTCATCGGGCAACTCATAAAAAGTGGGATGCCGGTATACCTTGTCGTTTGCGGGGTCAAACATCACATCTTTCTCTGAAGGAGAAGATGCCGTAATTGCCTCAGCAGGAACAACCCAAATGCTCAGTCCTTCTTGGCGACGGGTATATACATCACGGGCATTTTCCAGTGCCATTACTTCGTCGGCAGCATGCAAGCTGCCAACGTGCTTGTGGCTCAGCCCCTGGCGGCTTCGAATGAATACTTCCCACAAGGGCCAATCTCCGTGCTTGCGACTCATGCTGCGCTGAGTTGATCAGATTTTCGTTTTGCTGATTTTTCAGCATATGCAGCAGCAGCCTCTCGCACCCAAGCACCATTTGCATGGGCATCTTTTCGCGCTTGAAGTCGCTCTTTGTTGCACGGGCCGTTGCCTGCAATGACGTTTTCAAATTCACTCCAATCAATCGCGCCAAATGCGTAGTGTCCCGATTCTTCATCCCATTTCAAGTCTGGGTCAGGAATAGTGAGGCCTAAGAGTTCAGCTTGAGGCACAGTCATGTCCACAAAACGCTGACGCAATTCATCGTTGCTGAAACGCTTGATCTTCCATTTCATGGATCGGGTGCTGTGGGTAGAATCTCCATCGCTTGGGCCAAACATCATCAAGGATGGCCACCACCAGCGGTTAAATGCATCCTGAGCCATGGCCTTTTGCTCCTTTGTACCCTCTGTGAGGTTGACCATTATTTGGAATCCTTGGCGTTGATGAAAGCTTTCTTCTTTGCAAACGCGCACCATTGCGCGGGCATAAGGCCCATAGCTACACTTGCAGAGTGGGACTTGGTTCATGATGGCAGCGCCATCTACTAGCCACCCTACCGCGCCCATGTCTGCCCATGTCAATGTAGGGTAATTGAAAATGCTGGAATACTTCGCCCGTCCTTCGTGAAGTGAATCGAGTAAGTCGTCTCGATTTGCTCCGAGAGTCTCAGCCGCTGAGTACAGGTAAAGGCCATGTCCGGCCTCGTCTTGCACTTTGGCGAGAAGAATTGCTTTTCTTTTGAGGCTTGGAGCGCGGGTAATCCAGTTTCCTTCGGGCAACATTCCCACGATTTCGCTGTGAGCATGCTGGCTGATCTGACGAATCAGCGTTTTGCGATAGGCATCCGGCATCCAGTCCTTCGCCTCGATTTTTTGATCGGCGGCGATATACGCTTCGAAGCGTGCGTTCAGGTCCATGGCTTGATTCATTTCGAGCAATATTGTTACAAAGATAACAATCGGGCGCCCCAATGGTTTTAACCGTATAAACTCTTCTATTTTTGTACTATGAATGATTTCCATACACTGAGGGTTACGGATGTTCGAAAAGAAACCCAAGATTGTGTGTCCATAGCTTTTACGCCATTGCATGCGGATGCAGCGAACTTTGCATTTAAAGCTGGACAATATCTGACGTTAAGGGCGCAGATCGGAGGTGAAGAGGTTCGCCGGAGTTATTCATTATGCAGCGCCCCGAGTGACGGTGAGATGCGGGTGGCTGTCAAGCGAGTTGAACAAGGGAAGTTCAGCACTTGGGCAAATCAAGAACTCAAAGAAGGCAGCACACTTGAATCGATGGCACCCAATGGGAAGTTTGTCTTGGAGGTGCAACCAACGTTGAAGCGAAAATTTTTAGCTTTTGCTGCAGGCTCTGGTATCACTCCTATTTTGAGTCAAATCCAAGAAGTTCTTCGGAGTGAACGGGACAGTGAGTTCACGTTATTTTACGTGAATCGCGAGACCAACTCGATCATCTTCCGGGAAAAACTGCAAGAACTGAAGGATGAATACATCAACCGATTCAGGTTGTTTAACATCATGACGAAGGAGCCGCAAGATATCGCTATGTTCAACGGACGGCTT
>DCPZ01000094.1:0-4223 GCA_002323795.1 Flavobacteriales bacterium UBA1531
GTGGTGTCATAGACACACCTCTTTTTTTGTAACCCCTCTGGGACGCGAACCCAGGACCGTCTCATTAAAAGTGTGATGCTCTAACCAGCTGAGCTAAGGAGTCATTTTCCCACGTTTGGGGGGGCAAAGATAGACAGATTTTTTATCCTGCCATTGCCCCTGCTGTAAAATCTTCAGCCAGCTCGTAGAAACCTGCGATTCCCCTGCAACCTTTTACAATTTCAGGTTGTTTATATTTACGTCTGATTTACACCGAAACCAACGCCCATGTTCTCAGTTTTACTTGTTTCCATGCTCGCGGTTGAGCCGAACTTTTCGTCATCGCTGGAGCATCCATTTTTGTCACGACAGACTTTATCGCTGGCGAAGACAACAGTTGACTGGGATGCTTGGAAGGCTGATCAGTCGCGCATGGCGTGGTGGTTGGAGCACGGATGGCAGATTTTGGATGGCACCAAAGCTGGCACGCCTTTATTGGCTGGAGCGGATGCGAATTTGATCGAAACCAACGGTTTTAACCCGCTCGATTTGAATGTCCGACCCTCTGCCGAGCAACATCAGTATTGGTCGGTTTCGGGCGATCGTACATTGCACTTGATTAGTTTGACTCGCTGTGAAGTTCTTTACCAGCGTCATTTAGTCAACCAAGCGGCTTCCAAACTTGACCATAGACGATAAGGTTATGCAAGCGAAATCACTACATAGAGCGGCTGTTCTGCTTCTTTTTTGCTGGATTGGTACCTACCAATGCGAAGGACAAGAAACGCCAATAACTAACGGAAACCTTGAAACATGCCAAGGGTTTCTCGTCGATACGGGATTAAGCGCTGGAGACTATGGTCCAAACGAGGACATCACGATGACGATATGTCCTGAGGCACCGGAGACCATCATTACACTTTACTTCGCTCTTGCAGCACTTGGCGAAGGTGATTTAATGCAGGTTTATGATGGACCTGACGATAGCTCACCGTTACTCGGGGCTTACATGGACTTCGACCTACAAGGCCTAGAGTTGTATGCCTCCGAAGGTAATCCTGGCGGTTGTTTGACGCTACATTTCACTTCCGACGCCTCAGGTGCTGGGAATTTTGTGGCTGAAATGAGCTGTGGATACCCATGTGAGCGACCATTTGCCATTGTAGAAAGTGGTGAGCCATTGCCGCATTTGACATGTGTTGGTGAAGAAATTACTTTTGACGCCAGCGGCTCTACATCAGCAGAAGGCTTTGATATTGTCTCATGGGAATGGGATTTTGCTGATGGAGTCGTGCTCGATGACGGTGCGATTGTCTCACATGCCTTTGATAGTCCTGGGGCATATAAAGTGCAACTCAGCATTGCCGACGACAACATTTCAGATGATGATCCAGATGGTTGCTCAAATAACAATTTAGTGGATCATCTGGTTTTGGTTTCGACAGAACCCGATTGGAATGGTACATCCATTGATGCCACCGTTTGTTCTGGTCAGCTCTTCCCACTTGACGGTGTGGTCGAGGGCACAACCTACGACTCTGAGCCTTCGGGAGACTTTGGAGAAGGATTGTTCATTCCGGATGATCAAAGCCAGTGCTTCAATGCCGAATTGACCTTTACAGCCTTCTCTCCAGGCGCTGTTATAGAGGATGCCAATTCAGATATTCTTGATTTATTCATCAATTTCGAGCACAGCTACATGGGAGATTTGACCATTACGTTCATTTGCCCGAATGGTCAAAGCCTTGCTGTGCATCAACAGGGTGGAGGTAGCACCAACCTCGGAGTTCCTGATCAAGGAGACGGCACGGGACCGGGCACAGGCTGGGATTATTTCTGGTCGCCTTCCGCTACGAACGGCACATGGGCAGATAATGCTACAGGCCAATTGCCAGCAGGCGATTATGAATCAGCGCAGCCTTTTGAGCTACTCGAAGGTTGTCCGTTAAACGGAACTTGGGAGGTAGAAGTTTGTGATGCTTGGCCAGCTGACGACGGTTATATTTTTGAGTGGAATGTCAATTTCAATCCAGAGCTTTACCCAGAGCCCATCGTGTTCACCCCTGTTTTTGGAATGGGATGTGATAGCACGTCATGGAGTGGTCCAAGCATTTACGATCAAAGCGAAGACTGCAACGACATCACATTGGTCGCGGCAGCTTCGGGTACTTTTACTTACACCGCCACCAACAACTTTGGTTGCACGTACACCACGGACGTTGAGATCACAGTGGTTGATGGCCCTGAAGTAGAAATAGAGACACCTGCAGGTTTTTGCGGATCACCCGTTTCCTTGCAGGGAAATGTGCTCAACCAAGATCCAGGGTTCAACTATTCATATGATTGGACTCCCTCGGATTTGGTCAATGGCAATGGGGCAAACGTGAATGTGGATGGCCTGACGCAGGATACTGTCATGACATTATTGGTGACTGTAACGGGAGGAGACTTGGATAACTGCGAAGTGACGCAGAACGTTGCGGTTGATTTCATTCCTCCGCCAACAGGGGTTGAAACCACAGCCGAGGTTTGTCCGGATGATGCAGTGCAATTGGTTGCGCTCAGTTTCATTGATTTAGGCTCCAACGAGTCTGACTATGTCTATGATTGGCAATTCGGTGGGGAAACCGTTGGAACGGCTGCAACACTCAACGCAGAATCACCTGGAGATTACGAAGTTTATGTGACCATGGCACCTCCCTGTACATGGAGCACTACGAGTTACTTTGAAGTTGAAGAAGCAATTTGTGAGCTCACCATCCCTAACGTGATTTCACCAAATGGCCCGGGGCAATGGGATGCCTTGAACGATGCTTTTTATGTGGAAGGGTTGAACAGCGACCGATACAATGGCAGTACCATTCGGATATACAACCGCTGGGGTCAGCTGATGTATACGAGCAATGATTTCGGCAAATCGTCAGGTTGGAAGCCCACTCCTGACGAAGCTGCTGAAGGAACGTACTATTATGTGCTCGGAATCGCCAGAGCAAGCTCTAATTTGGTCATCAATGACGTCAATGGTCAGACCATTGATGAAGGGGAAGGCTACAAATACATCAACGGGACATTCGCATTGGTGCGTTGACCATTCGCACATGAGCCGAGGATGAAAACAGCCATCGAACAACTTGGAAAGTTAGCCGAGGCCTTAGTTTTCGAGCAGCGAGAGGAAGAAAAACGTTTGGCATCTGTAATTGAGGGCAAATCTCTGAGAATTCGAAGAGCTGAGGGGGTGACGTGGTCACCCATTTCCATCGAAGAGCAAGATTTTACATTTGGCGGCCGAGTGCGTTGGAAGATAAAAATGAACCACAATGCCGGTTTAGCAGGTGCGTTTCGGGCGGGCTCACCCGTTTCAATCTACCAGGCCAATGAAGCGGGTTCGCCTCAAAATGAGGGAGAGGTTAGAATAGGCATTGTTCGAAAGGCAACTGCAAGTGCTGTCGATGTCATCATGGATGGAAATCCGTTGACGGGATCAGAAATGCATGAACGCTGGACGTTGGATGCTCGTTCCGATGACCGTACTTATCAGTGCATGGCACGTGCACTCAATCATTGGATCAACACGGACAATGAGATTGAAAAGGCCACACGCAATGCTTTTTTGAATTGTAGTGATTTTCCGGTTCTCGAGGACTCGATGCGGAAAGAGGAGCTGAAATCATATGGGTTTGGTTCGTTGAATGGTTTGCAAAAGAAATGGCTTGATTCGGCTTTGAAGCGGCCAGCAATGAGTTTGCTTCATGGACCACCCGGCACCGGAAAAACCACTGCTCTCCTCGCATATGTGGTTGAAATGGTGCAAGGAAAGCTGCGCCTCCTCTTGACAGCCCCGAGCAATGCAGCTGTGGATTTGCTCGTTGCAGGATGTGCAAAACAGGGCGTTTCTGTTGTGCGAATCGGTCATCCCATGCGACTTTCCGATGAGGTGCAGCCCTTTGGATTGGACGCACAGGTGGAGGAGGATTCAGAATACAGGCAAGTACGTGATTTGCGAAAGCGTGCGAAGAAAGCTTGGCAAGTGGCCGATCGTTTTCATCGCAACTTCGGAAGCGAACAGCGTGCGGAACGGGCCTCTGCTCGAAAAGAAGCCAAGTCACTTGAGCGAGAAGCCATTGAATTGGAGCGTTTCATTGCCGAGCGAATTGTGCGTAAGGCGCAGGTGGTTTGTGCAACATTGGCCGGAGCCGCGAATCCAGCGCTGGAAGATGAGCGCTTTGATGCTGTTGTTATCGATG
>DCPZ01000094.1:4552-5937 GCA_002323795.1 Flavobacteriales bacterium UBA1531
CGGGGCAGGCGATGTTGCCGGGAGCATTGATTCCGATGCAGTTGAGTAGCCGATACGTCCTTGCTGGTGATCCACATCAATTGCCTCCTGTGATCAAGAGCCGCCGCGCCTCGGCTATGGGGTTGGAGGAAAGTGCCTTGGCGTGCTTCATGCGCTCTAAATTTTGTGCTGATAGCATTACAATGCTTGCCGAACAATACCGCATGCATCCCGAGATCATGGCGCCATCGTCACATTGGTTTTACGAAGGTCAATTGCGAACAGCTGCTGAATTGAAGTCACAATCACTTCCTGATATTCTCAGAAGTCCATGGACCTTCATTGATTCCGCTGGGTGTGGATTTGAAGAGGAAAAGGAGGAAGGAAGTGAGAGCACCATGAACTCATCCGAAGCGGAATTTGTTTTGAAACGAACCCTTGAAATTTTATCTGGCTGTCCCTCGTTTCAAGTCGGTGTGATTGCGCCTTATCGCGCTCAAGTGGCAGAACTGCAGAGACAGTTTGAGGAATCGGACGAGTATTTGATCTACAGGGATCGCGCAGAATTTGCAACAGTTGATGCCTTTCAAGGTCAGGAGCGCGATGCCATTGTCATTTCTCTGACCCGCAGCAATGCAGAGGGGGAAATAGGATTTCTAAAGGAATACCGCAGAACAAATGTGGCCATGACCCGAGCTAAACATCACTTGTTGATGGTCGGAGACGGAGCGACGTTAGGGAGTGATGACTTTTATCGCCAGCTCATGGAAAGAGCCGAAACGTCCGGCGCTTATCACAGTGCTTGGGAGTGGCTTTATACTTCTTGAAGCACCTCAGGTTCAGAATCTCTTTCAGTCAATGAATCTTCTGGAGCTCCCTTTACAGCATGCGAGCCACCTTCTTCTTCCAGTGGGAAGACCTCTGTGATTTTTTGAAACGCAACGGATGGAATGACAAATCCGAGCCCGACCGTGGACATGTGCTTTTGCACTTTCTCGTATGCGTCACGGACATCTTGCGCAGAGAGGAGTACGTGCTGATAAGACTCTTTTTCTATCCCTTTTTGTTCGTCCAAGCTCGTGAGTGCAATTTTCACTTTGAACCATTTGTCCGCGTCATCAAAGCGAATGACTTCTGAAAGGTTTGATTTGGTGATTTGTACAATTTCGAAAGGACGAATCCCCTCGTTTTCGCAAATCCCAGTCATTCTAGACTCCGCTTCGGTGTAATTATAAGCGTCGAGTACAAAAGATTCTGTGGCTTTGACTTCCGCTCCTTCGGCATCATGTCGAACGTATTTGACCTTGCAGGTGAACCAATGTTTTGTCATGGTATAAAAGTACTTTCTGTCGAGGGACCTTCAGTTGCATTCTGATGTCATTTCGACTAACATTGAATCCACAATG
>DCPZ01000094.1:6321-31625 GCA_002323795.1 Flavobacteriales bacterium UBA1531
CGTGAAGAAGGACGAATACAGGCACAAAGGCCAACGCAGAAAGATGATTGATGAGCTCCGAGCTCTGGGGATTCAAAGTGAAGAGGTGTTGGAGGCAATTGATAGCGTCCCGCGTCACTTTTTCTTGTCCTCAGCATTTGAGCAGTTTGCCTATCAAAATAAAGCGTTTCAGATTGGTTCGGGTCAGACGATTAGCAAGCCGCACACGGTTGCGAAGCAGACTGAATTGCTGAATCTTGAACCGGGCAAAAAGGTGCTGGAAATTGGAACGGGAAGTGGTTACCAATGTGCTGTTTTGTGCGCAATGGGTTACAAGGTTTTTTCCATTGAACGACAGCGAAATCTTTTTGAGAAGGCCAAGCCGCTTCTGGCAAACATGGGATTCAAACCCGATTTGTTTTATGGAGATGGTTATAAGGGCAAAGATGTGTTTGCGCCATTCGACGGCATCATTGTTACATGCGGTGCTCCCGAAGTTCCCGAGGCTTTGTTGATGCAGTTGAAGGTTGGAGGGCGGTTGGTGATTCCGGTAGGAGAAGGAGACACTCAACGCATGTTCACTCTGACGCGCACGAGCCCAGCAGATTTTGAGCGAGAGGAGCACGGTGATTTTGCATTTGTTCCTATGCTTTCCTCACGCGCTCAGGATCAATGAGTCAAATCAATTCTTCAACGGGCCCCAAGCCTGCACGAATGACAACCGGTGCCTCTCCAGTGCAGTCTAGAACAGAGGAGGCATCAAGCTTACCATATCCACCGTCGATGACTGCATCCACGCTCTTTCCGAAACGCTCAGCGATCAATTCAGGGTCGGTTGTGTATTCTTGAATTTCACTTTCGTCACGAACAGAACTCACCACAAGAGGCCGACCTAATTCTTCTACGATAGCACTGAAAATGCGATTGTCTGGAACTCGGATTCCGATGGACTTTCGCTTGCCCATGAACCATTTGGGGACATTGTTATTCGCGGGTACAATGAACGTGTATGGACCAGGGAATGCACGTTTCATGGCTTTAAACGTGGCACTGCCCAAGGGCCTTGTGTACAGTGAAAGTTGACTCAAATTAGAGCATCCGATGCTGAATCGAGCGGTTTTTAATGGGATCTTTTTTAGTAGAGCAATCCGCTCAATTCCCTTTGCAGAACCCAATACACAGGCCATGCTGTAGACTGTATCCGTTGGAACGATGATCACGGCATCTTTTTCCAGCAAAGCACAGGCTTGTCGAATTTTTCGCTCATCCGGATTTTCCGGGTGAATGCGCAGGAACATTATCCTTTGGCCTTGGCGTGATCAGCCAAGAATTGAGCCAATCCACTATCGGTTAAGGGATGTTTGAGCAGTCCCTTGATGGCGCTGAGCGGTCCGGTCATGATGTCGGCCCCAATTTCCGCGCATTCAATGATGTGCATGGTGTGGCGCACACTTGCTGCGAGGATTTCGGTACCATAGTCATAATTGTCGTAAATCACCCGGATCTTCTCAATCAACTGCAGGCCGTCGCTGCTGATGTCATCCAAGCGTCCCACAAACGGGCTTACATAGCTGGCGCCAGCTTTCGCTGCGAGTAAAGCCTGGCCGGCAGAGAAGATCAATGTGCAATTGGTACGAATTCCGTTGTCTGTGAACCAACGAATCGCCCGAATGCCGTCGGCTGTTGCTGGCACTTTTACGACGATGTTGGCATGTAAATCAGCGAGGATGCGCCCCTCAGAAATCATCCCATCGAAATCAGTCGATATAACTTCTGCGCTTACATCTCCCTCGACAATTTCACAAATGGCCACATAATGTGATTTTACGGCAGCATCACCTGAAATACCTTCCTTGGCCATCAGTGATGGGTTCGTGGTCACTCCGTCTAATACTCCGAGGGATTGGGCCTCCCGAATCTGTTCGAGGTTGGCCGTGTCAATGAAAAATTTCATGATGCGAAATTAGGGATTTGAATTGTTTTGCTCGGCTCATGCTCATCCGTATCTTGAAGGAAAATTGATGGAAATGTCAAATTGGAGCACTGAAGAAATCGCACAATTCAAATTAAAAGTGCTACAAAAAATGGCTCAGTTGGAAGAACGGATCACCGAATACCGAGAATTGACCAAGCCCATTCCTCCCGAAAATGCCATCGGACGCGTCAGCCGAATGGATGCGATCAACAACAGGAGCGTCAACCAGGCCGCACTTCGACAGGTTGAAAAGCAGCACAAAAATCTCTTACGTGCGTTGGATCGCCTCAAGGAGGATCGGTTTGGTTTGTGTCATCATTGTGGTGACCGCATTCCAATGGGACGAATTCTGCTGATGCCTGGCGCTACGAATTGTGTGCAATGTGCGGATTGAGAACAATTGTGTACAACTCGTTTTTTTTGTTTGAAACCTGAGATACGAAGCATGGAATCTGCTCGTTAAGAATGATGCTTCCCGTTGATGAAACGTTAATTTTGCAATCATCTGTCCGTTTTTCTTCTTTTCATTTCCGCCTTTTTGCCACTCCACCCATCCATTTCCATCGGCGTTACGGCTTTTATTTTGATCGTTTTCTGTCCAGGATGCATCAATTCTTGGGATGGTGAGCCGTTTGTTTTACACGTTGAGTCCATGACGATTTCCGCGGACGAGACCGAGGGCACCTCATCGAGTCGTATCGAAGAAGTTTGGGTGTATTCTTCTACAGATGTTTTGGGAGCTTTTCCGCTTCCAGCGGACATTCCGCTCTCTCCAGATGCGCTCGGATCGAATCCTGAATTGATGTTGTCAGCAGGTATTCGAGCCAATGCGATATCGTCAACCCGTCAGCCTTATCCTTTTTACGACGCATACAGCTACTTACCGAATATTGAGTTTGGAGGAAGGGATACGTTGAATCTGGTGCTGGGCTACACTGACTTGGCTCAGGTAATTGTCGCTGAAGACTTCGAAACATCCAATCGATTTGAGGAGTCTTCGACGAGTACAGCAACGATTGGACGGACAGAAGATCCCAATTGGGTGCTCGAAGGCAATGCCAGTGGTCTGATTCATCTCACATCGACGGAAGCTGTTTTGACCTCCAATACCAATGAGCAGCAATTTAACCTTACCACGTCGGGACCTGTTTGGCTGGAGTTGGATTATGCATGCAATCAACCCTTTTGGTTGGGTCTAAAGGTGGCGAACTCTGAAACCGCTCAACGCTATCCCATCCTCCTTTTGAAGTCAACAGAGTTGAATCCCAATAAAATTTACTTGGACCTGGGACCTATGGTGCGAAGCACTCCAGATGCCACTTACTATGAAATAATGTTGGATGCCATTTATGATGGCTCTCAGGACACGACTACGGTGATTGTCGATAATTTTAAGTTGGTACGCTATCCATGAACAAACGTTTGCTGACAGCGGCTTATGTGATTTCAGACTGGCTGTCTGCGGCGATTTCGTGGTCGGTGCTTTATGTCTTTCGAAAGGTCGTAATTGAGGAAATCGGTCCCCCAGATTGGTCTGCTACGCTGGCTGACCGTCAATATTTGTTGGGGTTGGCAATCATTCCGATGTTCTGGTTGATTTTGCATGGCATGGCGGGGATGTTTTCAAAGCCGCTCAAACGTCACCGTATTTTGGAGGTGGGCCAAGTGACATGGACGACTGCACTGGGTGTGTTGGTCATTTTCTTTGGATTGTTGCTCGATGACAACATTCAGAGCTACCGCCAGTACTACGCATCGTTGAGTGCTCTGACGGCCAGTCATTGGACGTTGACATTGTTAGGGCGCTTGGTGATTACGACAAGAACGGTGAAGAAAATCCACACTGGGAAATGGAGTTTTCCAACGCTTATTATTGGCGGTAACGATCGCGCAGTGCGCATGTACGAGGAGATCACGGGATTGCAAAAAAATGCAGGATATCAGTTTCTTGGATTCATTCAAGTAAATGGTGTGGATACGTCATTGGATCGATATTTGCCAAACTGGGGCAAGGTGACCGAGATCCAGCATGTGATTTCAGAGCATGGGATTGAAGAGGTTATCATTGCAATCGGAGGAGGGGATCGTGACAACCTCGAAGCAATTTTAAATGCCCTCGAAGGAACGCTCGTTGAAGTCCGGATTATCCCTGACATTTACGACATCCTCAGCGGTTCGGTTCGGATGTCGAGTATTTACGGCGCTCCCTTGATTGAAATTGATCGAGAAATCATGCCGCAGTGGCAACGTTCGATCAAGCGTTTGCTGGATTGGACGGTGAGTATTTTCGCTTTGATCGTTCTCAGTCCTCTTTTTGCGATTATTGCCGTGCTGGTCAAGTCGACGAGCACGGGGCCGGTGTTTTATCTGCAGGAACGAATCGGAAGGCACGGCAAACCATTCCAAATCATCAAGTTCAGGACAATGTTTTTGGATGCAGAAGCACAAGGGCCTCAATTGAGTCGTGATGATGATCCACGAATTACGCGCATTGGCCGATTTTTACGTAAATCTCGATTGGATGAATTTCCTCAGTTTTTGAATGTTCTGCTCGGAGACATGTCCTTAGTCGGACCTCGACCAGAACGCGCTCACTTCATTGCCCGAATTATGGAGCGTGCACCGCACTACCATCATCTTCAGAAAGTACGTCCGGGCATCACTTCTTGGGGCCAGGTGAAATACGGATATGCGGAGAATGTTGGAGAGATGGTGCAGCGCCTCAGGTTTGATCTCATTTACATTGAGAATATGAGCATCGCATTGGATATAAAGATACTATTCTATACGGTGTTAACGGTCTTAAAGGGACGCGGAAAGTAGATTTGTCGGCTTCGTAAATAATTTGAGCGATATTTACAGGGATGAAAGAGGTGTGGTCATCTTCCCTGTTGATAGCGAGCTGTAGGAGAGGCGCAATGCGTCTTTTGCTGTCCTGCATCACACTTGTTGCATTCTTTCACGTTGCCATTGAATTCAGATCGCAAGGCACGGATTTGAAGCATGCTCAGTCTAAGGTTTGGCAACGATCACATGCTTTGATGATAGAGAACATAGGTTTCTATTTGGATGGAGCTGTTGCGGTGGATATGGAATTGGGCCAAGTAGGTTGGAAATCTTCTGAGGCTGCAGTATTGCGCAGGATAGAACGCATTGTTCAAGAGGTAGCTAGTCTGCAATCACTTCCATCTCCTTGGATTAAGGGTGGGTTTTCAAGCGAAGTAAAGTCGTTAATTGAACGTGTTTCGTCTCTTGATTATCATGACCTCCGCCGCTGGAGAATGGCTGAGAACTTATCCGATGAGGAGCAATGGTATGTGCTCGTTCAGAGTGGTCTAGACGAACTTAAAATGCAGTTGGCGATGGAATTGAATTATCGCGTCAACGCTGCCTTATTCGCTTCACTGAAAGATGCATTGGTTGTTGATGAAGCGCAGGATGAAGGAAGCCCATATTTGGATTGGTTGGATGTGGATGTGAATGCTCCGTTGCCCGCACTTGAGTTGGAACTTTCTGCCATCACTTCGGGCGCGCTGTCTGAAGAAGATCGCAGCATTTGGCCCAGCACGGAAACACCAGAGTTGGCTTATTGGATGGAACGCATCGTTTTCCTTCTCGAAAACCAAGAGACGCGCATTATGGATTTGGAATCGTCCACTGTTCTTTCGAGGTCCCAGCCGGTTCTCATGCCCATTTCATCCGATGCATCGCTGCGACAACTGAGTCTACCTCAGTCGGTCGACATTTCCTTTTCAACGGGGTCTTCTGCGATGTCATTGAATGCTCAACTTCAATTGAATGAAGTGATGGAATTGCTGTGTCGTCACCCTCAAATCCGGGTGGTTTGCACCGGCCATGCTGATCTTTCCGGTGGCCGATCGCACAATCATTCCTTGTCCAAAAGCAGGGCAAAGACTGTGCGCAATTATATACTCCAGAGTGGTTTGGATGGACAACGGGTGCTCTTGAATTATTTTGGTGAAGAGCGCAGTCGTTCCATGACTGGATCAGATCGTCGGGTGGAGATTCGCTTTTATGTGGAATGACGCATACTGTGTGCCATCTTTGCAACAGATTCAAGCACCATGAAGATCATTTGTATCGGTCGTAATTACGCTGGTCACGTCAAGGAGTTAGGAAACACGATTCCAAAGGAACCCCTGTTTTTCCTCAAGCCAGACAGTGCGGTTTTGGCTCATCGTCATCCGTTTTACATCCCCAATTGGACAAAAGAAGTGCATCACGAAGTGGAGTTGTTGGTGCGAATTTGTCGAAACGGAAAGGCGGTTCAATCTGAGTTTTCTCCGCGCTATTACGATGCCATTTCCTTGGGTATTGACTTCACAGCGCGAGACATACAATCGCAAGCGAAGGAGAACGGACACCCATGGGAAAAAGCGAAGGCATTTGATGGTTCGGCCGTCATTAGCAAGAAATGGTATCCTCTGGATTCTTTCGATCAAGATTGGGAGTCCTTGTCATTTCACCTCGAAAAAAATGGTGAGCGTGTTCAGTCAGGTTCGGCTCTTGAGATGATTCACCACGTGGATTCTCTCATTGCATGTGTTTCGAAATACATGACGCTAAAAATGGGCGATGTCATTTTCACGGGCACGCCCGCTGGTGTAGGTAAAGTGAGCGGCGGTGATGTACTGGAGGGATTTCTCAATGAGGAATCCATGTTTCGTGTCAATGTTCATGGCGAATGAGACCGGTTCTTTTTTTCATTGGATACATGGGAGCAGGGAAGTCCTATGCGGCGCGTGAAATGGCATCAAGAGGGGGGTGGAAAATTCGAGATCTAGACGAGGCGATTGAACACAGCACAGGTCGAACAATCGATGCAATCTTCAGGGAAGATGGAGAAGCGACGTTCCGAAAGATGGAAATGGAAGTGCTCAACTGGTTGATCACCGATACAGAAGTTCAAATCATTGCTTGCGGTGGAGGAACACCGTGCATACCAGGTGCTTTGGACTGGATGAAATCAAGGGGACATGTGGTGCATTTAAATCCACCGTTTGATGTCATTGAAAGCCGTTTGAAATCAGCGACCGAGAAATCTCGGCGTCCAATGCTGAACGACGTCCATGGAAAGTCGAAGTCGGATGCCAATGTGATGGCTCATTGGGAATTGAGAAAATCCTGTTATGCTCGAGCGGATGAACAAATTAGCGGGGTACCTGATGCCTCTGATTTTTTGCGATGGGAGCGGGCTCTGCTTTGAATCAGAGTTTTATGTTGCCTGATTCTTTTGCGCTCAGTCGGTGAGCACAGTTTGATCTTTTTCGCTCCAAGTATTGCCTATGGTGACCTCAATGTGTTCTTTCAGGTTGGTGCTCAGGCTGAGACCGCAGAAGTCAGCTCGGATGGGAAATGATCGGTGGATGCGGTCGACCAGGACGGCGGTAGCCACCCGTGTTGGGCCCGCGCTAAGAATATGGTGCACAGCATGCATCAAGGTTTTCCCCGAATTGAGTACGTCGTCCACGATCACCACTGCTGCGCTCGATAGTTGGTTGAGGTCTGTGCTCAGTACAATGGGGTGATCCAAAGGTGACGACTTTTTCATTTTCAACGTGCTCATTTCGATTTGAGCATCTGAAATAGAGCGCAAGGCGCTGCCAATTCGATTGCCGACGGGTTCACCATTGCCTGCGATGCAAATCAAATGAATCGTCTTTGTGTCAATGAATTCCTCTGCGATTTGTCGGGCGATGCGCTGAATTTTCCGTTCAATTTGCTCGGATTCAAGAATGCGTGTAGAAGTCATGCGTCTAAGTTCGATGCTTTCAAGTTCTTTTCAAAAACGGCAATGGCCTCGACGTGCGCGGTATGCGGAAACTGATCAACCAATTTCAGTTGTTTGAGTTCGTAACCATATTCCCGAAGGGTGATGATATCCCGCGCTTGCGTCGCAGGATTACAGGAAACGTAAACAATTCGAGGCGCACCCAATCGGATAACTTTTCGGAGGGATTTGGGTGAAATTCCGGCTCGAGGTGGATCCAGTACGATGGATTCGATGCGTCCCTTGTATTCAGGAAATTCCAGAAGGAACTTACCCACATCAGCAGCGTGGAATTCAATGTTTTGGGTACCATTATTTTTGGCACTTCTTCGCGCATCTGCAATGGCCTGCTCAACGATGTCAACACCGATGATTGGCTTTCCAGTATGCCGTGCGAGCATTTGACCAATGGTGCCTGTTCCGCAAAATAAATCCAGGATGTACTCATTCGTACTGTATGACATCGAAGCATTTGTATCGTCACTTCCTACCGAAACAGCGGCAATCACTTCGGCGTACAACCGTTCGGCGCTCGCTGGATTGGTTTGGAAGAAGCTCGACATTTCAATATCAAAGTCAAGTCCATGCAACGTCTCAGTAATGTGCGCTTGACCATAAATCAGTTCCGAATCTCCTGACCTTGCTTCGACACGATCGCTTTTATCGTCATTGACGGTGTGAATCACACCCTGAAGACGATCACCAAACTCTGATTTGAGAAGCGTCACAAATGCACTGCGATCAAATGATTCCAGCCCGTCAGAACTGGTGACTAAATTGAAAAGCAATCCTTCATTGGCCTCGCTGCGTCGAGCGACCAAGAAACGGAAGAATCCTTCTCGCTTTGGCGGATGCCAGGCAGGAAGATTCGTGTTTTCGAACCATCTGCGCAGTGCGGGCATGAAGTTTTCGGCTTGAGCATCAAACAAGCCTGAGTCACCATTGAGGTTTTCAACAGCCCACCATGTGCCACGCTTTTTAAAGCCAAACCCAAAGCCATCTTCTTTTTCCCCATTTTCTGGGTTGTGCACAATGGCTGAGAAGCTGTACTCCATTTTATTGCGGTAGTGCCAGTTTTTGGGGGATGCAATGAACCCATTATACACCGCCCGAACGTCTTGAATGCCTCCGATGCGTTCATAAAGATCAAGTGCGGTCTTTTCCTTTGTTTCGTGTTGTATTTCCAATGGTACCTGCGCGTACGGTGCTCCGGGGATTTCCTGATAACCGTGATCGACTTCTGAGGACGCTCGTTCGATGACTTCTTCCAGCCTGCATTCCGCGTGCCGTGATTTGCATTTAACCACCCTCGCTTCCACTTTTTGTCCTGGGAAAGCATTTTGAATAAACACCACAAAAGGACCTTTGTCGGTTGTGATTCTTGCGATGCCTTTTCCTCCAAACGCAATGTCTTCTACATCGAGTATGAGTGCCTCGTTCTTTCGGAATTGTCTTTCTCTGCCCACGGCGCAAAGGTAATGCCAGTCTCTCGGTATATTCGTTCCATGATGCAATCGCACAATTGGTTTTTCAAAGAGTGGCTCGTGGCGCTTGTCTTAGTTTGTTTTTTCGCACCTGGTGGCGCGTTTGGACAGCAAGCGGAAGAGACAAGTGTGTGTACTTTCAATGTGCGCTATGACAATCCGGATGACACCTTGAAATGGTTTGAAAGGCGCGATGAGGTGGCCAATGCAGTGCGCTATTTCGACGTTGTAGCCTTGCAAGAAGTGCTTCCGAATCAGTTTGATGATTTGAGAGAGAGACTTGGTCAGCATGACTCTTTTGGCCAGGGCCGAAATGCTGACGGAAGTGGAGAGGCGAGTCCGATTTTTTGGAATCGTAAACGCTTTGATTTTCTGAGAGGGGAGGTGAAGTGGTTGTCGACGGAACCGATGCAAAAGGGATCCATCGGCTGGGATGCAGATTTGCCTCGGCTAGTCACCATTGTGGTCTTATTTGACCGAAAGAATCAAAAGACAGTTCGCGTGCTCAATGGCCATTGGTCCCATGTCGGGGAGTGGTCTCGCAAGGGAGCGGCTGCCATGATGGCTGGTTGGTCCGGACAAGGGAATGATGATTTGACCCTTGTTTGCGGGGACTTCAACGCGGAGCCAGAAACGCCAGAGATCTTGGATTTGATGGCAATGGGAAATCTTCAGGATACTTACGATCGTGCCCGATACCGCTGTCGAAAAGAATTCGGCACCTATTCCACGTTTTATACAGAGGCCATATCGGGAGCTAAGCGCATTGATTACATTCTTTATCGAGGCGATGTCGAGGTGGATTGGGCCTGTGCAGATGAACACATCAAATATGGTCTTTATATTTCCGATCATCTGCCATATCAGGCGGTTTTTAAACCCGTAAAATGAAATTGAATGGAATTTGGAGGTTGCTCCTAGGTCCGGTAGTGGCCGCTTTAGTGTGGCTGGCGTCGACGAATTTTGGATTGTCTGAGCAGGCAACGCCCGTGCTGAGTGCAGGTGCTTGGATGTTGGTCTGGTGGATCGCTGAGGCCGTTCCACTGGGAGTGACTTCTGTTTTGCCAATGGTGTTGTTCCCCATGCTCGGTATTTCGAGTATTTCTGAGACCACTGCACCTTACGGCTCTCATTATGTGTTTCTGTTCATGGGTGGATTTTTAATCGCCATTGCACTGGAAAGATGGAACTTACACCGAAGATTTGCACTGAACATTCTGGTTCTTGCTGGAGGTAAACCTCGTCGGCTCATTGGAGGATTTATGTTGGCCACGGCGGCATTGAGCATGTGGATTTCGAATACGGCGACTACACTCATGATGCTACCTATAGCTCTGTCTGTTGCGAGTAAAGTAAATGAAAAGGAACATCCACGTTTTGCAATGGTGCTTTTGTTGGCAACCGCTTATGCAGCCAACTTGGGTGGAATTGCAACTTTGGTAGGGACACCACCCAATGTTGCTATGGCAGGCATCATGGAGGAGCAATTTTCCTTCAGTATGCCTTTTTTGGAGTGGATGATTTTGGCCTTTCCTTTTTCTGTGTTCATGCTGCTGCTGGTTTATTTGTTGCTTACGCGCGTCCTCTGCCGGGTGTCGAATTCTGAACTTACAGGAGGCATTCAAGGCATTCAAAACGAGTTGCAGTCGTTGGGCAAATGGCAGCCTGCAGAACAACGGGTGGCTGCTGTTTTTCTTTTGACCGGAATTTTTTGGGTGAGCCGTCGATGGTTGGTGAGCTCATTGGGATGGGAATTGAATGATACCACCATCGCTATGCTGGCCGGCACAATTCTATTCGTTATTCCGGCTGGAGCTACGGAAGACAGGGCGCTCTTGACTTGGGAAGACACCAAACGTTTGCCTTGGGATATTTTGTTGCTTTTTGGAGGTGGACTCACCTTAGCGAAGGCTCTCAATGATGCAGAAGTTTTACCCATGGTAGCGGAGAGCATTGCTGGAAACGACACTTTTTCTATCCCTGCTCTAATTGGTATTTTCACGTTTTCAGCGTTGATGTTGACAGAGGTTATGAGCAACCTCGCCTTGACCGTGGTCATGGTTCCTGTTGTGGGACAAGTGGCGATTAACCTCGGCATTGATCCGCTGGTTTTGGTTGTGCCAGTCACTATGGCAAGCAGTTGTGCTTTTATGCTTCCCATGGCAACTCCACCAAATGCCATTATTTTCGGAAGCAATAGGATTTCCATGGGGAGTATGGCTAGCGTCGGGATTGTGCTCAATTGTGTCGCTGCTATGGTAGCCTGGCTGTGGGCGATTTTTGTTCTTCCAATCTGGCTTGAGATGATTTAATTTTGGAACGTGAAAAAAATCCTTGTTTTGAATGGCCCAAACCTGAACCTGCTCGGCACCCGCGAGCCGTCCATGTATGGCTCAATGTCATTGAATGAGCTGAATGAACGTTTGATGGATTTCGGCGCCAAGTTCAGTTTTGAGGTGAATTGTGTTCAGAGCAACGTGGAAGGCGAGCTCGTGAACATACTTCACGAGCATGGCTTTGATTGCGAGGGCATCATTTTCAATCCTGGAGGTTACACCCACACGAGTGTGGCATTGCGGGATGCTGTTAGCTCAATTGATTCACCGGTTTTAGAAGTTCATATTTCGCACCCTGAGGCACGCGAAGAGTTTCGCCACCAATCGATCATAAGGCCTGCTTGCGTTGGCGCAATCAGTGGACTGGGAGTCGAGGGTTATTTGGCGGCACTCCGTTTCTTTACAGGCGAAAAGTAGCCTACTTGAACTTCCGAAGTGCTTTGTCAAACAATTGAGCCAGCGCCTTGGCGTCGCGTTCATTGAGCTGTTTTCCGAGCACAAAACTGGATCGCTGGTACTTAAACTGAATGGAGTCGCCTCCCATGATCCAAAAGCTTTGATCCAAATTTTGCATGAACTTCGAGGGGTCGCGGCGAATCACTTCCATGCGTTGTATGTTGTTCTTCATGAAGAACTTGGCTTTGCCATATGACCCAAAGGCATTCTTGATGCTCATGCCTTGTGAATCTACTCGGATCATCTCTTTTCCAATCCTCCGCCAAATTATAACCTTGATCACACGAAAGGCGAAAAAGGCCCAGAAAGCCAGGCAAATCATCAAGAAACTTTGCTCATCTCCTTGGCTAGTGCCATAACCAATCGCAAATGAGCCTCCAACCAATAACCATCCAACCATCCAACCATCGAGCATCATTTGCTGAGCCTTGGTGATTTTTTGGTCGATGATCACGGTAAGAGCTGCATCATGCCAAGCAAACGAAATGCGTTTCCCAATTTTTTGCTCTTTTGAAGAATTCATGATTTCACGTCAGTATTGAAAGCGAACATCAAACGCTGATAAATGGCTTCATAATTCGGAAGAATTTTTTCGATTTGGAAATCCTTCGACCGATCCTTTGCCATTCGCTTAAACTGGCTCATTTCTTCAGGATTCTGCAGCAAGTAAAGCGCGTGGTCTGACATGCGCTGCACATCACCGACAGGGGCGAGGTAGCCGGACTTTCCATGTTCTACCACCTCGGGAATCCCTCCAGAATCACTGGCGATAACGGGCACGCTTGCCGCGAGTGCTTCCAAAGCTGCGAGTCCAAAGCTTTCTGTTTCAGAGGGCAGTAAGAAAAGATCACTGATGAGGAGTGGTTCGACTGGATTTTTGATTTTCCCAATGCAAATGACATCTTCATCTACGCCAGCTGTCATGGCCATTTTTTCAATCCGAGACCGCTCGGGGCCGTCACCAACGAGCAATAATTTAGCCGCTGTTTTTTGTCGGATGCGAATGAATACTTCCAAGACGTCGTGCAAACGTTTGACCGGTCGAAAATTTGAGATGTGCGCAATGATTGGTTCTCCGCTTGGAGCAATGCTTTGGCGAAAGGATTCATCTGCCTCTTTTTCAAAGTGTCGAGCGCAGATGAAATTATTGACGACTTCAATCGACCGATTTACCCCAAATAATTCGAGCGTATCACTTCGCAGGCTCTCAGAGACTGCGGTGACAGCATCCGAACGATTGATGGCGTGTGCAATGACCGGCTCAAATGCAGGTTCCCTCCCGAGCAATGTAATGTCGGTGCCGTGCAGAGTGGTCACTACAGGAACATTGATGCCCTTCGCTTTCAAAATATCACGCGCCATGATGGCTGCACTAGCATGAGGAATAGCGTAATGCACATGAAGTAGGTCGAGATCGTGAGCGATGGTCACTTCAACCATTTTGCTTGTCAGCACCAACTCGTAAGGCTGGTAATCAAATAGAGGATAGTCTGAGACTCGAACTTCATGGTAGAAGAGGTTGCTTTTGAGGCTTCCCATTCGTGCAGGTGCGCTGTATGTGATGAAGTGGAGTTCGTGTCCTTTTTCTGCAAGGGCCTTGCCCAATTCTGTGGCCACAACTCCTGAGCCACCAAACGTGGGGTAGCAGACAAATCCGATTTTCATGGCATACAGTTTGATTTTCAAAGACGCTCTCCACTAAACCGTGTGGATACCCCTATGGATTGATAAGCTTCATGCATGATTTTTGTTCTAACATCCCATTCAATCAATTTCCGATTGTTTGCGTCGGGAAATGTTCGATTGCTCAGGAAGACAAAAAGGATATCTTCGTCTGGATCTGCCCAGGCCAATGTTCCTGTGAACCCCGAATGGCCAAAACTACCTGGACTCGCTTCATTGCATGTTGGCCCAGTGTCAGGTTCGTTGGCGGGTCGATCGAATCCACTGGCCTTTCGGTGGTCAGGATTTGGGTCAACCCGACGAGTCCAATCAACAATGGTTTCAGGCTCGAAAAAATCAACTTTTCCATAACTCCCACCCATGCGCAACATGTGCATGAGGCGAGCGAGGTCATAGGCGTTTCCAAACAGTCCTGCATGTCCGCAGATTCCGCCAAGCATCGCTGCACCGGGATCATGAACCGTTCCGCGCACGGCTGTCTTTCGAAACAAGGTGTCATTTTCGGTTGGAGCAATATTTTTGACCTCCATCTCTTCAAGCGGATTGAAGCAAAAGCTGCTCCATCCGGCAGGATCGTAAAAGAGTTCCCCCACCAGGTTGTCCAAGGATTTTCCCGTCTTGCTTTCAACGATTCGCTGGATGGCATAGAAGCCCAAATCACTGTATCGATGCTTGCCTACGGGATCAATAGGAGCACCGATGATCTTATTCCAGATGCTGTCTTGCCAGCTTGGCCGCATGAAGCAGGAGTTGGTAATCTTTTGAGTATGCTCTTTCGTGGGCACAAGAGAAAAAGCCGTCGAGTCCTCTAACGCTTCGAGGTAGAAGGGAATCCAAGAGGTGAGTCCGGCTCGGTGCGCTAGGACGTCACGAAGCAATCGCGAGCCCATTTCGGTGCCTTTTAAATCCGGCAAGTAAGTTTCAAATGAAGCGTTCCGATCTATGACGCCTTGTTCTTCAAGGTGCATGAGGGCAAGGGTGGAAGCCGCTACTTTGGTGATGCTTGCCAAGTCGTAAACACTGCTGGTTTCTACAGGATTTGTACCGTCCAAAGTTCCGTAAACACCGTCGTGCACTACCATTCCTTTGTGAGCCACGATGACCCGACATCCCGGCATTGCTCCGCCCTCTATCGCATCGTGGGCAATGCTGTCAATTTGATGCTTCGCACCAAATGGAACTTTTGAAAATCCGAGTCGCACCCCACCTGACCAAGGCAATCCGTGTCCCTCGGGAAATGCTCCAACAGAAATGGGCAAGGTTCCCCCTGCCATTCCAGCACCGGTGAGCGCTTGCGCAACGGCATCGATGGTTCGTTCGTCATCTTGGTAGGCAACGATTAGCGTTTCCGTGAGAGCAGCGCATTTTTCCAGTCGATCCAAGAGGTAAGGACTGCCATACACAATCACAGCTGTGGGAACGTTTCGTTCATTGGCAAGTGCCAGTGTCCAATTCAATTGCTCGATGACCTCATCCGGAATCCCATGTTGCTTGCTCACTGAGTTTGATGTCCCGCCAAGGTGTATGACAAGCCAGTCGGATCCTTTCGATAGCAAGGATGGAATCAATGACTTTGCTTCATCAGTGAAGCTCCGGTCGGTGAGTGAACGGCCGGAAAACACACGGTTAGGCCCCATGACTTTTTCAGCTTGCTGATTGAATCGTTGGTGCGGTTGTCCCTTCCAACCGATAAAAATCGATTCAACTTGTTTCACCTTCGGACCCCACGGAAGCGCTCGTTCACGATTGGTCACAACCGTCAGAGATCGGGCGAGTATTTCCCGGTGAATGGACTCAGCGCGGTTAGAATCAAAATTTCCAGAAGCAGAATTCATAGCCCCGCCCCAAGATTTGGCTGCAAGCACACGACGGCATTTTTGAGCGATTGAAAGCGAATCAATCCGTTGGCTTTTGATTGCTGTCAAAATCTCCTTGATCGCTGTTGGTGGATCTGCAGGAAACAAAAGAACATCATTGCCCGCAATAAGAGCATCTGCGTGAGGAGTCTGGGTCGTGGTAAAGTCTGAAAATCCCTTCATGGTCATGGCATCCGTGAACACCAATCCTTGGAATTTCATTTCCTGTCGCAATAGCGTGTCAATGATCAAAGGTGAGAGGGTGGAGGGGCGGTTTGGGGCAGAGTCCAATGCAGGGATGTAGAGATGAGCGGCCATCATGGCAGCTACTCCTTCACTGGTCAACTTTCGAAAGGGTTCGAGTTCAACGGAATCAAGACGTTGTCGCGCGTGCAGGATTGAAGGCAAAGTTTTGTGCGAATCTGCGTCAGTGTCTCCGTGTCCGGGAAAGTGCTTTGCCGTAGCCAGAATTCCAAGGTCCTGCATCCCCTTGGCATACGCTGTTCCCATTTCAGACACGCGTTGCACGCTACTTCCGAAGGAACGACTTCCAATGACTGGATTCATTGGGTTGCTATTGACATCCACCACAGGAGCAAAATTGACATGTACACCAGTCGCTCGCAGGGCCTTGCCGACTTCTTGTCCGAATTTTCGTGTAAGTGCTGTGTCGTTAGCAGCGCCAATGGTGAGTGCTCGAGGCCATGAGCGCGTGGAATCGAGTCGCATGCCGAGCCCCCATTCTGCATCGGTGGAGACAAGCAAAGGTACTTTCGAGGCTGATTGAAGTCGCTGCAGTCGTTCAAGTTGTTCTTGCGGATGGCCTTGCATGCAAATCACACCGCCGATGTCACCGTTTTTCGCCCATTGTTCTGCCTCAGCCCAATCTTTTTGGTCTTGATGCGCATAAACCGGAGGCATTAGCAATTGAGCAATTTGATCCCGCATGCTAAGGCTCAGCATCACGGAATCTGCCCATTCGAAGTGATTGGGGCTTAAAAAAGCGGGGAGAAGGGTGTCGAGCTGCGGTGATAATGAGTCAAAGTGCCGTCCGTGACGTTGCGGCTGCAATGCACTTGTGTTCAATGTCAAGAATGTACACGCGGCCGCGATAAATGGCCCGAATTGGCCACGGATCATGCTTCTGCTATGGCTTTTCGTGAATGACTCAGTAGAAAGTCAAACTGCTCGTCAATGGTGAGATTGGTGTTGTCCATCACGATGGAATCTTCTGCTTTTCTCAGGGGTGCAACAGCCCTTGTAGTGTCAATTCGATCGCGTTCTTGAATGTTATGCAGTACATCGCCTAATGTCGTTTCTACTCCCTTTTCTTTCAATTCTTCGTATCGTCTTTGGGCTCGAATCTCAACGTCTGCTGTGATGAAGAACTTCAGCTTTGCTTTGGGCATCACGACAGTGCCGATGTCACGTCCGTCCATGATGACGCCACCTGAAGAAGCCATGCGTTGCTGAATGTTGACGAGCTTGTGTCGGATTTCAGGCACGGCTGCTACCAAACTCACCCGTCGAGCTACTTCCATAGATCGGATCTCCTGTTCGACATTCGCGCCGCCCAGATGGATTTCTGATTGTTCAGTTTTCGCGTTGTACTTGAAGGCGATGTACATCCGTTCGATTGCTGTTGGAATTCGTCGTTCATCGATTTCATTTCCCTCAATGAGTCGTTCTTTGATGCAAAACAAGGCCGCTGCTCGATACATGGCTCCTGTGTCAATGTAGACAAAGTTCAACTCCTTGGCCAAGGACTTTGCCATAGTGCTCTTGCCCGACGAGGAGTGTCCATCGATGGCTATGTTAATTCTCACTTTCTCCATGGGCATGCAAATTAAGCGTTGAGGCTTAGAAACCTTCCTTAAATCTTCGAGGATTAAATGTCAAGCCAATGTGCGTCGAAGAACCTGCAAAATGATAGGTGTTTCGTGTGATTCGAAGACGAAATTCACGCACTTTAAACTCGCCACCGATCGCAAATCCATTGGTTCCATAACGCTGAGAGGCAGCCATTTCAGCTCGTCTGCGGTAATCGTATCCAACAAATAGAGCTCCGTTAGGGCCCAATTTGATTTGTGTTCCGATTGCAATGTGTCGCATCAATTGATCCCCAAATTTGAATACTTTGCTCGGAATGACATCGCCAGTCAGAGGGTCAATGGAGTCATCATAGGTGCCGGGAGGTGCCAAGTCCCACTCCTCCATGTGATTCCCTTTGATGAAAAGCACAAAAGGGGCGTTCTGAAAACCTTTGACGAAACTCCACTGCAGGTTCCATGGCAAAGCTCCATTTGGCTGCGTTCCTTTCCAGCCCCATTGCCGACCAAACCCGGAAATGCCCGCGCCAAATGCCAGTCTTTTTTGAGGCCAACGTGCTTGAATGAACCCTTCGACACCCGCCCAAAGTGCAACTTCGCGATTCAAGCTTCGTGAACCTGCAAAAACTTGTGCGGCAACAGTCCAGGTGGAATCAATGGGGTGAGTCCAGCCCACAAAACTGATGAGATCACTTCCAGAAAATGTGCCTTGCATGTTTCCTGCAGCGTCAAAGGCATCGAATTGTCCGTAATTCAATGCGCGCATTCCGATCTGCGTCATCCCAGCGCGTTTTTTCTGCCGAACATAGTTGACTGACACCAGTCCAATTCCGCTGAAATAGTTGACGTAATCCAATGCAATTAAACCAGAATGGCTGGAGTCTAAAAGGTTTGGGTTGTAGGCCGCTGCATGCAAATCACCTGCTACATCAGCCATGAGTGTTCCACCTAATGCTGCTGATCTTGCGTCTGTTGGAAGTTCGAAAATGAGCGATTCTTGTACTTCTTGTGATTGTGCGCTGAATGCACCGAGACAAAATAAGATAGCGACTGCTCGAATATGGGGGTGATTCATCATGAGATCAAACGCTTGAAACGTTCTTTTCGTTTAGAACTGCTCTGGAAACTACCTCCTGAATGTCTTTGACGTAGGTGAACCGCATGCCCTTGAGGTAGCCTGCATCGATTTCATCGACATCTTGCTTGTTTCGATGACACATGATGATTTCCTTGATGCCTGCTCGTTTCGCTGCCAATATTTTTTCCTTGATTCCGCCAACTGGAAGTACTTGGCCGCGGAGGGTGATTTCTCCGGTCATGGCCAGCGCCTTTCGGATTTTCTTTCGGGTGAAGGCTGATACCATGGCCGATACCATCGTGATTCCAGCGCTCGGCCCGTCTTTTGGAATTGCTCCTTGGGGCACGTGGAGGTGGACATTGGTTTTGGCAATGACCTCGATGTCAAGACCCAAAGATTGAGCATGTGATTTGACATATTCGAGCGCAATCATTGCACTTTCCTTCATGACGTCTCCTAAGTTTCCTGTGAGGGTCAGTTTACCAGTACCTGGGGTAAGCGAAGTCTCGATGAACAAAATGTCGCCGCCATTCGGCGTCCAAGCTAGCCCCGTCACAACCCCTGGCGTCTCATTGCCTTGGTAACGATCTTTTTCTCGTGAAGGCCCCAAGATTCCCTTCAAATGTTCGGGGATAACAGAGGCTTCGAAAGACTCTTCCAATGCGACCTCTTTCGCACGGTTGCGGATTACTTTTGCAATTCGCTTTTCCAGGCCGCGGACGCCACTTTCATTTGTGTATTGCTCAACAATGGACTCCAGTGTTTTTACCGGGATTTTGATTTCTTTTTGGGAGAGTCCAGAATCATTTAGATGCTTCGGTACCAGGTGTCTTTTGGCAATTTGGACCTTTTCTTCTACAGTGTATCCTGTGACTTCGATGATTTCCATTCGGTCGCGCAGTGCAGGCTGAATGGAGCCAAGATTGTTGCATGTGGCAATGAACATAACGTTGCTGAGGTTATAATCTAAGTCCAAGTAGTTGTCATGAAATGCGCTGTTTTGTTCAGGGTCGAGTACTTCCAGCATGGCGCTGGACGGATCGCCATGGTGATCTCGCCCCAGCTTATCAATTTCATCCAAGACAAAAAGTGGATTGGATTGCCCCGCTTTTTTTAGGCTTTGTAAAATCCTGCCGGGCATGGCGCCGATGTATGTCTTTCGGTGACCGCGAATTTCTGCTTCATCCCTAAGTCCGCCGAGGCTCATGCGGACGTATTCGCGATTCAGAGCCCGTGCCACGCTTTTGCCAAGAGAAGTTTTTCCGACACCAGGAGGGCCGTAAAGGCATATGATAGGTGCCTTAAGGTCACCTTTGATTTTCAGCACCGCCAAGTGCTCAATGATGCGCTCCTTCACTTTGTCCAACCCGTAATGATCTTCGTCCAAAACAGACTGCGCATGGTGCAAGTCAAAGTTATCTTCTGATTTTTTCTCCCACGGCAGGTCGAGCATTAAGTCCACATAGTTGGCTTGCACACTGTACTCTGCAGATTGAGAATTCATGCGTTCAAGCTTAATGATTTCGCGATCGAATGCTTCTTTTGCATGCTCTGGCCATAACATTGCCTCTGCCTTTAGCTTTCGTTCGGCAACTTCCTGAGCTTGAGGGTTGTTGCCTAATTCTTCTTGAATTTGCTTGAGCTGTTGATTGAGGTAATATTCGCGCTGTTGCTGATCCAATTCCCCTTTGACTTTGGTCTGAATGTCTCGCTTCAAAGAAAGCATCTGCTTTTCTTTATTGAGCAATTCGAGCACTTTACTCGCCCTTGCTTTTATTCCTGCGACTTCCAAAAGGATTTGCTTTTCTTCCACAGGAGCGTTCATGTTTGAGCCGATGAAATTCACCAGAAAAGTGAGGCTTTCAATGCTCTTAATTGCAAACCCCGCCTCTGTCGGGATGTTCGGGCTGAGTTGGATGATCTCAATGGCGAGCTCTTTGAGGCTCTCCATGAGTGCCTTGTGTTCGTCATCCTTGGGTGGCAAGTTTTCGGCATCGTATTCAACAACCCGAGCTTTCATGTATGGCTCCTCTTGGACAATTTCCGTCCATTTGAATCGTTTCTGGCCCTGCAGGATAACGGTGTTTGATCCATCAGGCATGCGGAGCATTTTGATGACCTTGGCCACAGTGCCGACTTCATTCAGGTCGGTGCCATTGGGAACCTCGATGTCGTCGTTTTTTTGACTGACCACACCGATGCGTTGTTCATTTTTGTGGGCATCCTTTACGAGGCGAATCGAGCGGTCCCTCCCAACTGTGATGGGGATGACGACACCCGGAAATAGAACAGTGTTGCGCAGGGATAGAAGGGGGAGATCTTCCGGTACCTCTTCTTTCTGCATTGCCTCCTCATCCTCTGCAGAAATAAGTGGTATAAATTCGTGGTCTTGCGCATCGCTTAAGCCCCACTGTTCCTCTTCTACTTGATCTTCAAACATCTTCTTCCTTGTTGTACTGCTTCAGGTCAAAGGCCGTGCCACCATCATACTCGGACAATGTGGCAGTTGTTTTTGTCAGTTGCTCGGACTTAATGAGCCGTGGACATTATGTGATTTTGGTATCGCGTAGATACTCTTTTTTCCAAAGCTCAATTTCGTTGTCGAGTAATTCGTGACCTCTCCGCGACATCACCGATCGCGCGGTTTGGATGAACTTGTCAAATTCGTGCTTTTGCCAATCTGCGCCCCCGCCCCACGAGAAAGGGGGGATGTGTTTGGGCTGAAAACCGCTCCCAAAGACGTTGCATCCAGGCCCAACGATGCTCCCTGTATTGAACATGGTGTTGATACCAGATTTACTGTGGTCTCCCATGATCAATCCGCAAAACTGAAGGCCTGATTCGTCGTATTTCCCAGTGTCTTTATCCCAAAGCCGCACTGTGCTGTAATTGCTTTTGAGGTTGCTGGTATTTGTAGCCGCCCCCAAATTGCACCAGTGACCGATTACGGAATTGCCGACGAATCCATCGTGTCCTTTGTTTGCAAAGCCCAAAAACACAGAATTCGAAACTTCACCACCGATCCTGCACTGATCACCAATGCTGGTTGGACCATATACCTTGGATCCCATCTTGATGACGCTTTTGGCTCCAAGGTAGAGTGGTCCACGAATGCTGCTTCCTTCTTGAATCTCACTATCTGGACCGAGTAAGACAGGACCGGCCGACGTGTTGATGTTACACGCATTGGCCCGAGCCCCTGGCGCGATGAGCAGACTGTCCACTGGGCCTATGACCTGGACATGGGATGGTAGGGGTATTTGAGATGCGGGTTTGGCCGCCCATTTTTTCGCAACTGCTTGAACCTGTTCTGTGATCCATTCTCCGGCATTCGAAAAAAGTTGAGTAGGGGTGCTCAAGAGTTCAGCATTTGTTGCGAACTGGGGCTCGAGTTGCTCAATGGATGCATTCCATCGAAAAAGTGGGGTGCCATTGAAATACAAATCAGCGCCTACAGGAAGGTCTTTCAAAGTCTTAACGGCATCAGCTGTAGGAAGCCACCGATCATTCAATTGGCCTCTCTGCAGGCTCGTGAGAACATTCTGGCTGACGCCTTGTTCTATATTGTTGATGCTCGAACGAACGACCATATCCCAGTATTCTGCAAGCGTGAGAGCTCCTAGGAGCATCTTACCCTCTGTGTGGGCAGCGCCTAAAGGATACAAACAGGAGCTCTTATCGTGGAAGAAGGTAATCTTCGTCATGGCTCAAAAATACGCTTTGTCTGCTTTCCGTTTGACGGGAGCCTCACGAATCCTTTTCGTAAAATGAAGGAAAGAGGAGTAGCCCAGCAGTTTTCAATCAAAGACCTTGAGCACTTCACAGGAGTCAAGTCTCACACCATCCGAGCATGGGAGCAGCGCTATGAGTTGCTAATTCCAAAGAGGACGTCAACAAACATTCGCTATTACAGCGGAGATGACTTGAAGAAGCTTTTGAATGTCTCTTACCTGATGCATCATGGAATGAAAATTTCCAAAATTGCACAACTGAGTGATTCGGCACTGCTCACGAAGGTGAACGAGATACAGCTTTCAGAGGGAGGCCTCAGTTCAATGTTTTCAAGGCTGAAGTTGAGCATGCTCAATTATGACGAAGCAGCTTTTCACGAAGTCGTAAACGAACATTCAGCGCAGTTTGGACTCGACAAGACAGTCTTGGAGGTTTTCTTGCCCTTTTTATCTCAAATTGGTGTCCTCTGGCTGACCAACTCAATATGCCCAGCACAAGAACACTTCATCAGTCATTTGATGAGACAAGTGCTCAACGCTGCCGTTGATGGTGTTCAAGATGAGATTCGCAGTGATGCTCCCGTTGCAATATTATACTTGCCCGAGAGAGAGATACACGATATCAGCCTTTTGTTCATCCACTTTTTATGCAGAAAGTATAGCATTCGAAGCGTATTCCTAGGGGCAAGTGTACCCTTTAGCGATTTGCTTGGTGTTGCAGAACAATTTCCAAATGCACGATTTGTCGCCTATTGCACAACTTATCCGGCTTCATCGGAAGCACAAGCTTATGTCGACATGATCACCTCGGAATTTGAGGGACTTGAAAACAAGTTCCTTCTAGCCGGCAAGGTGTTTGAAGGTTGTTCATCGAACGAAGTCGTAACAACTGTTACAAACGGTTCGGAGTTGGCTTCAGTTCTATTTGGCTGAAAATCAGTCAAGTGATTTCATTTTATCTCCCTTGTCGGGTGCAACTTATGGTGGTGCGTGATCAAAATGTTTAAACATTTTTGTTAAAAGTTAAACAAAACCTTGGTTCAATGAAAGTTTTGTTTAATCTTTGCTGGGAATCATTAAACAAAATGTTATGAGCACAATTGAATTCAATACCTTACTCGTTACCAATCGTTCTTTTCTGAAAGGGTTTGCAATGGGATTCACTCGTGACGCTCAAGATGCGGAAGACCTCATCCAAGATACCATGGTGAAGGCACTTCGTTACAAGAAGAACTTCAAGGAGGGAACAAACATCAAAGGATGGCTGTACACCATCATGAGAAACATCTTCATCAATAACTACAAGCGGAAGAAGTTCCAAAATACCATTTTGGACACCACCGATAATCAGTACTACTTGAACTCAGGTTCCATGCAGTCTGATACCATCACGTCCGAAATAAATGAGAAGGACATTCATGCGGCGATCGATGGTTTGAAAGGAGATTTTCGAATTCCCTTCAAAATGTTCTTGGAAGGATTTCACTACGATGAAATCGCTGAGGAGTTGAACATTCCGATGGGCACGGTTAAAAGTCGCATATTCCATGCGCGCAAGAAGCTTTCTTCACAATTGAGCGCATTCCGCTCTTAAGAAGCAACCTTTCCTTTTTTGTGTTGTTCTGAGATTGTGGTAATATTACCATAGCAAAACAACACAGCATGATTCGACTCTATTTCTGTGCGCTTCATTTAATCCTTGCAGCTCTTATTTTGGCTGTCCAGCCTCTGTCCGCTCAACTAGAAGTAGAGTCGGGGCTGACTTTGGAAGAGTATGTAAACGACATACTTCTCGGTAACGGAATACAAGCTTTCAATATTACCTACCAAGGAGGGGATGAACAAATCGGTTATCTCACAGGAGGTGATGACGTCTTTTCTCTTTCCTCTGGTCTTGTTTTAAGCTGTGACGTTGCTGAAAACCTTGAATGTCCCGAAGAATTTGTTGGTTGCACTGGATGTTTAGGTACAGGATTTAGTGACCCCGACCTGCTAGACATCGCCAACTCTGTCCCTGATTTGATTGGTGAAGCTTTTACGGTAAATTCAGTCAATGACGGTTGTGTTCTCGAGTTTGATTTCATTGCAGCTGGAGACACTGTGAGTTTCGACTACGTTTTTGGATCTGACGAGTATGAAAACTGGATCAATACCCAGTTCAATGATGTTTTTGCTTTTTTTCTGAGTGGACCAGGAATAACAGGTGGATATGATAGTCCCGCAGGTTTCCCTGGTGGCGCAGTCAACATCGCAGGTGTTCCGAATACTGACCCCAATCTGCCCATTACTATTTCTTCAGTTAACTCGGGCACAAACCCAGAATATTACATTGATAACCAAGGGGGAACTGATGTGTGTATCAATGGTTACACAGTACCTTTCACAGCTTCTTATCCCGTTGAATGCGGTGAGACCTATCATATCAAACTGGCCATTGCAGATGGCAGTGACACGGCGTTGGAATCCATCGTTGTTCTTGAAGAGGGTTCTTTTGAATCGAACGCAGTAGTTCAAATTGATTTGAGCATTGATGTTGGAGGACCGGACGCGAATACGATTTACGAGGATTGTGGAACAGCGACGCTCTCTTTCGAGCGTCCGGTAGAAACAATTCTTGATATTCAGGAAATGGTGTACATCAACTATGGTAGCAGCGTCGCTACCAATGGGGTTGATTATGGCCAACCACAACCGGATGGGTCATTGCTGCCTTTGCCAGACTCTGTGGTATTCGCACCATTTGTCAGCATCGTAGAATTTGAACTTACGGCTTTCATTGACGGCGTCGATGAAGGACCGGAGTTGGTTGAGATGGAAATTGAGAATGTAGCGGCTTGCAATGGAGGAGGTCTCACCACTTATTTCACGTTCTATGTAGCAGAGGAACCACCTCCATTCGAAGTGGAAGGCTATGAAACGGAGATGTGCCTGGGTGATGTCATTGAATTGACACCGCTAGTGAGCGGAGGATATGGGAATTACACTTACGAGTGGCTGTGCGATGGTCAAATCGGTGCTCCCTACATCCTTGATCCAAATGCTGCCGGTCCATGGTTGTGCGAAATCATTGTAGGCGATACCTGTGGCATGCCATCGGAGTCTGCAA
>DCPZ01000047.1:0-162 GCA_002323795.1 Flavobacteriales bacterium UBA1531
ATCCCGAATCTCGTCAATCAATCGCTCGATGATGGCGATGTTTTCCGGCTTTGAAGCGAATTGAAGTCTTTGCATCGTTTGAATCATGATTCCTAATCTTCATACCGGATCATTGCGCATCCGGTTTCTTGAGGTCTAAATTATTGAAATAATCGTTGACTC
>DCPZ01000047.1:467-21442 GCA_002323795.1 Flavobacteriales bacterium UBA1531
TATTGAAATAATCGTTGACTCGGTCACGATAATACGGATCCAATTCAAGTGGAATTGTTCGTAACCACTCAACCTCCTGACTCTTTTGTTTCAAGTACTCTTCAAGCGCAGGGGGTGTGGTAGCGAGGTTTTGTTGCCCAACTTTAGACTTTCGTTTGTTGTCCTCTCCCCTAGTCATTTCGGCTTTTTCTGCTTCAAGCAAACGAACCATAAGGTCCTTTTGACGTTCCAGGGTTTCAATCGAGACTTCGCGATTGACCAAATCTCTTTCGAGTTCTTCCATCTCTTTTGCAATATCTCCCATTTGCTTTCCATCTCCGGAGCCATCAGTGTTGAGCTCTTGGGCTTTTTTGTCTGCCATTTGACGCAAGGCCGCTTGTTGTGCAGCCATTTGAGCGAGTTCTTTACTCAGCTGACGCTGGTCTTTGCCTGAACTGCCAGCGTTGGCACCCTTCCCCATGGCCTCTTTCATTTTTTCGAGCTTTTCACCGAGGGATTGCTGCATTTTTTTCATGTCGCCAGCACTCGGTGATGGTTTGGGTTTTCCATTTCCGCCGGGTTTTTCACAATTTCCCGTGCCTGGTTTTGACTCTGACATCGACTGCTGCATCTGTTGAAGCGCATCATCCAACATCAAAGCGAGGTTGTTGAAGCTGGTCATCACGTATTGCTGGTTTTCTGTGATTTCAGCTGTTTTACGGTCTCCAAATCCCGATAGCGCCTTTTCCATGTGATGGTTGATGAGGCCTATTTCTCGGTTGACTGCTGGCGCCAATTGCGGAATACGCAGGCTGAGGGCAAAAAGCGAATCTTCCACCATTTGAGCATCATCTTTTAGTTTTCGTTGGGTTTGACCCTTGGTGATGTAAAGAGGGTCATCATCATTGATTTGGCCCAATGAAGCCATAATGTCCTCCTCGTCAAAAGACAGTTCGATGATGTTTTCAAGCAAGGCGCGTAAGGCATCGATATCTTCTTCGACGGACTCTTCTTGAGCTTGTTGCATCATGGTCTCCATCTGCTCCGCCATGTTCTTCATTTCTTCCGATGCATCCTGCTGGTTTTGACTCGCTTTTTTGTTTTTGTCTTGTTTGAGTTGATTTGAACTATCGTTCATCTTCTCTTTGATCGATTCATTCTCATCCGAACGCTCCATCGTAGGATTCGGGTTTTCGAGTTCTTCATTCGCTTGATCGAGATCATCAAGTCTTTCTTGAAGCTCGTCGAAGGCTTCATTCAACGAATCTTGCTGGGCAGCAAGACTGTCGTTTGGTGATGTTTGTTGTTCTGTTTGGGCCGCTAACTCTTCCTGTTTGTCGGCAAGCTTTTTAAGATCATCAATGGCCTCTTGCATATTCACCTCGTACTCGAGTTGTTTGAATTGTTCGAGCGCTCGGTCGAGCTCTTTTTCCAAAGACTCTTGATCAACTTCCATCGATTCGAGTTGCTTCTGCATTTCCTCCATCATCTCCGGTCCCATTTCCTCCATGAGCCGTTGCATCTCTTCGTACATCGCCTTGAGCTCATCGTTCATAACCTGTTCGATGAGCTCTTGAAGTTGTTCTTGCTTTTCGATGATTCGCTCCTCCTCTGGCGAAAACTCATTTGCCCGTTCGTCTTTTTCTTGGTTTGCTTTTTTCAGCTCATCTAAGGTGGTTTTCAAAGATTCTTGACGCTTGAGGAGTTCTTCCATGGCCCGCTCATCCTTCCAATCAAATTCATTGTCTTCTCCAAGTTGACGCTGCATTTCTGCCATCTCTTTTCGGAGCGCCTCAGCCTCTTCTCTGGCCGCGCTCATTCGAGATGCAATGTTTTGATTGGCTTCGTCTCGTTCAGCTCTGATTTCGTCCACCGAGGGCGGGGCGAAAGTGTAGCTGTTAGATCGGGCGACCTTAGGACCGTTGATTTGATCATTGTCCCAAACCTCGAACCAATATTCTAGGACGTCCCCTTGGATTACGCCAATGTCGTCGAGGTTCCATTCGAAGAAGAAACGACTGGATTTATCTGAAGGAATTTCGAGAGGAACGCGCTTGCTTTCACCTAGAATGGGCCGCGTATCGCCAGCCGCAATAAGTTCTTCGGGCCGCTCGCCTAGTTCGAGAAATTGGAAGGCGAATAGGAGCCTGCTAAAGCCATAATCATCCATGGTTTCCCCTGTGAAATAGCGTGTTTTCACTTGAGAAGAATCAATGGATTCTAAAACCTTAATCCTTGGAGGTAGGTCGGAAATTGCCTGGATGTTATATCGCACGGAATCTACGGATCCCACAGAGTTGTTCTGGGGAATGACCCAATATGCCTGACTCGTGGCCAACCGCTTATTGGCAGTGAAAATACCCGCCGCTCCTCGCGTTGCCCTGACCAACTCCGCTCCAAAAATCAAACGCAATTGTTCCGTGTCTTTGCTTTTGAATTGCCATTGAATTTCTGTTCCTTCTGGGGCCTTTAGGTTTCCTATGTTTTGCAGCGTTTGGCTTGGAAGACCAGTGTATTTTGGCGGGTTAAGCCGTACTTCTGTGGAAAGTAAAACAGGAACAGGAAGCACCTGAAGCTCGTAGCGAGGGGACCTTACCCCTGACGCAACCAATTCAAAATCAATTGATTCACGTACAATTGGAAAGGTGTGTCGATAAACGCCTGTGCTCGAGCGCTCCATCCTGTAGCGCTGCCCCTGACTTTCGATCACAACGACTTTTGGCGATTCTTCTCCGAGGGTCTTAGCCTCAAGGGTAAATGCTTGAGCAGCCGGAACCACCAAACGCTCATTGAGAATTTGAAATGCAAATGGCGGTGGGGGAACAAAGTCTTGCCGATGGGACAAAATGCGAACCGCAGGGTCTTGGACCCATTCGGGCTTCCAAGAAAACAAAAGAACAACAATCAATACGGGCGGAATGGCGTAGCGAATGAGCCTCGTACTTTCTTGCCAATTGACAGCTTTTTTGAATGGAACCGCACGAAGCGTTTCGGTTCGCTCTTCAATGGATGCGTGCAGCAGAGAAAGGTCTGTGTCAGATGAATCTTCCAACTGCCGCTGCAACTGCAGCACATTCAGCAGGCGATCGCTGATTTCAGAAAAATGTGTACCTATGATTGCACTTGCCTCTTCATAAGAGAGGCCTTTGCGAATGCGCAACAAATCCAGTGCGGGCCAGATCACCCAACGTGAAAGAACCGCCGCACTACCCCCTAGCAATGCCCAGAAAATGACTGTTCTTCCTGCGATGCCAAAACGGCCAAATTCTTCCAAGGCAATGAAAAGCAACGCGCTACCAACAATGGCGCCAATTGAGGCTAAGACCCCTCCGGTCAGACGATTCAGGTGGTAAGCCCAAACAAATTCATCCAGTTTCTTGATCAGCGAATTCCTCTTCTCCATTGCTACACGAAGGTACGAAAGCATTTCAGGGAATGCTGTCGCGTTCATATTCGCACTTTATCATCGTATTTTTGGCACTCCTCATTGGAAAACCCAGGTTCACATGCTCCCTTTTCAACGCGTTTTGGTTGTGCTTTTATCTTTCATGTTTGTGGCTCAATCAGCAGACTCACAAGTTGTCATCAACGAACTGGACCCCTCAGGCCCAGGGATCGACAACATGGAGTTTGTGGAGCTATATGGAAGTCCGAATGAAGACCTTGCGGGCTATATCGTTGTCGTTTTCAATGGATCGAACACCCAGTCTAACAATGTGTTTGACCTTACGGGCTATTCGTTGGACGCGAGCGGATTCTTTCTCATTGGTGGGCCGAATCTACCAGAAGCGGATTTTGTGGTTGATCAAACAAATTGGCTTCAAGTAGGACAGGAGGCGGTGGCGATTTATGATGCCAATGCTGCGGACTTCCCAAATGGAACTTCGGTCACCAGTGAAGACCTGTTGGATGCAATCGTATACGGAAACAACCAACCGCCTTCCCTTGCGCTTTTAGATGCTTTGACACCAGGGTCGAACCAACTGAATGAGAGTGGAGAGGGGTTGGCGGATTATCAAAGCCTAGCTCGACTTCCAGACGGAGGAACACCCTTTGCTTCTGCGGAATATGTGCTGCAATCGCCTACACCGGGTTATTCGAACATCTTGCAGTGCGACGGAGGCCAGATTCAACTGCAAAACGCGGTGAACGAGAACCTATGTACCGATGCTTCTGAGCTGGTATTGGTACAATTTACGCACGTTACAGATGTGCCAAGTGCGGATTTTACGCTTGTCATGACAGACCCTGAATCCGGGTTGATTTTGGCCTCATTCGATGGGGCAGCAGCTAACTTTTCGGGGCTTGGTGATGTCGTCGTCGAGGTTTTTGGTTTTTCACATGATGCGCCGCTTGATCCCGCTGCGTTGATGGCTGGTCAACCGATCGAGGGAGTTGTGGGATCAGGATGTTTTTCAATGACAACGAATTCAGTTGTCATTCAAGGAGAAACCTGCAGCCCGCCGGCATGCGATGGTGGAGCAGTTACCGACGCTGCTGGAACACCCTCAGCGGTAGGGTGCAATGGCCTGGAAAACTCAATCATTACATTTGGCTACACTTCGGAAGCCATTGAGGCAGAATACATCTTCGTAATTACAGATGAATCTCAGGTTGTTCAGGACACAACAGCTTACCCGCAGTATGATTTTTCATCGCTAGGAGAGGGGAGTTATCAGGTTTGGGGGTCCAGTGCTTTGGGTGGGTTTGACGGGTCAACATTGGTGCCTGGTTCGTTGTTGTCTGGCATTCAGGGACTGGAATGCGATAGCCTTAGCACAAGCTATTTAGCGGTGAGTATTTTGGGTTGTGAGAGTGCTAGTTTTTGCGAAGAAATCTTCATTTCCGAATATGTGGAGGGCAACAGCAACAACAAAGCAATTGAGCTGTACAACCCATCTCCTTTAGCCATTGACTTGACGGGATACACAATGGAGACATGGAACAATGGGGCAACAGAAGCGACTAATACACAGGAGCTATTCGGTACAATTGAGCCCAATGGCGTGTTTGTCTTGATGAATGCTTTGGCTGATCCGGAATTGTTTAGTGCAGCGGATTTAGTGAGTCAAATCACATGGTACAATGGCAATGATGTCATAGCGCTTTATCACGATGGAGAGTTGATTGATCAAATGGGGGAGTTTGGTGCAGACCCCGGATCGCCTTGGACCGTGGATGGCGGCTCGGGCGAAATGGCAGAATACACGCTGGTGCGCAAAGCGAACGTCTCTCAAGGAAGCACCGACTGGTCGGTAGGCCAGTTCCAGTGGGACGCTTATCCGCAGGACAACTTTGATTTCATCGGCTACCACAATGCAACGTGCACTGGCACACCGGATATGGAAATAGGCTTCACCACGTCTGACGCCTACATCTACGAAGGCGGTGGAGTTGAGATTGTCATGCAGGTGGCTTATCCATTGCAAGACGTGACGGTTTCGGTCGATGTGGTGGGCGGAACAGCGACAGCGGGAGACGATTTTCCATCGCTTTTTTTATCACTTCCTGAATTCTCATTTCCAATTGGATCATTGAACAATCAAACGTTTATGTTTGCCGCGATTGACGATGAAGAGCCGGAAGGAGAGGAGACCGTTTTGTTGGCGATGCAAATCGCATCGGGCGATGCGGTGTTGATTATTGATACGATGACGGTTCACATTCAACCTTCTGATTTGACTTATCCGGTGTATGACATTGCTACAGTTCGAAGTGTTGATGTTGTTTCAGGTGCAACCGACAGCCTCGGTGTTTCGTGTGAATTGCGCGGGATTGTACACGGTTGGAATGACTACCCCTCAGGTCTTCAGTTTACATTGATTGACTCCACAGATGGCATCAATGTTTTCAGTCCGTTGTCTGATTTTGGCTATGAGCAGGTGGTACCCGGTGACAGCGTTCGTATTCGAGGAACCATAGGCCAGTTCGCAGGACTCACTCAAATCATAGCAGACACGTTAATTTACGAGGGCTCTGGTTTTATCACTGAACAGCCTGTTTTGGTTCAAACGTTGGATGAGTCGCGCGAATCACATGTGGTGACACTGAAGTGCGTTGAATTGTTGGATCCGGAGCAGTGGACCAACAGCGCGCCGAGCTTTGAGGTGGATGTGACCACAGGTGCTGAGGTGTATAGGATGCGCGTGGACGCGAACACAGATTTATTCTTGAGCGACCCTCCTGTTGGGGTTTTTGGATTGAGTGGTATCGTAGATCAACGTGACTTTGAAGAACCGTATTTTGATGATTATCGGATATCACCGCGCTATTTGTCAGACATTTCTGAACCGGTTAACGCGGAGTTTACGGTTACATCGCCTTGGAATCTTTTGGATGGACCAATTGAGCTGATGAACATCAGCACAGGTGCTGGTGGATATTATTGGACGTTTGGAAATGGAGACACAAGCGATGAGCCAGACCCAGAATACACCTACGATGACCCAGGAGTTTACAGCATTGGATTAACCACTTTCAGTACCGATGGGAACTGTTCAGACCAAACGGTTGTAGAAATTGATGTTTTGCTGGTTTCGGTGGATGAATTGGGTTGGGCGGGGTCAGTTTATCCAAACCCAACTCACGGGCGGGTGATCTTTGAGTCAATCGAAGAGATATTGTCCTTGCGGGTAATGAACCTTTCAGGTCAAGTCGTTCGAGCCGTAACGCCGAATACAGCGCGACTGATAATGGACACTTCAGCGCTTTTGGATGGAGTTTATGTGGTGGTCATTCAAACGCCAACAGGAACCAAGACGGTCAAACTGGTTCGGGAACGTTAGTAGCGTTTAACACGTCGCTCCGAAAAGACCAAGGAGCGCAAGAAGATCAGCGACACTCACCACCAAATCATTGGTGATATCACCGGGACAATTGCCGCTGGACTCGCACAGGCAGAGCTCTAAACCATCTAGAACTCCATTTTGGTTGGTGTCGGAAGCCAAAGGGTCGGTGTTGTAGACATTTAACTCAAGTTCATCGCTCAGCCCATCGCCATCGGAATCGCTGCAAGCATCACCCACACCATCGTCGTTGAAGTCCCCTTGCGCACTGTTGGCCACGGCCACACAATTGTCCACGGCATCATAAATACCATCGGAATCACTGTCGGGTTGAAAACCGATTAAATTCCCCAGCCCGAGATCTGCCACCACAATGAAGTGGTCGGACGCATCTAACGCGTCAGTCGAAAGCAACCCCAATTCAGAGAGCCGCGCGGTCGACATAGCATCGGTGCGTACGACAAACCCGCCTTTGTAATCTGCAGTGGCGTCAGAGGTGATGATGTAGTCCAGCTTCCCCGGAATCCATTCTGAAGATAGCGAACTGCTTGTCCAAGTATAATCAAACGGATGATCTGATTGCAAAACAGCCCATTCCGTCAGGCTGGTGCCGTCCCAGTCGGGAGCAAAGTCTGGACCATTGGCACTTTCATTTGAAATATCGCCCGTTACCAGCGTTTGAATCGGATTGTCTAGCCCGACCATGTTTAAATCTCCACCATACACAATGGGAGCGTTGGGCGACAGAACAGGACCATTTCCTTCACCGTTTATAGCATCTCTCAGGAACGCCATGTATTCGTCTGCTTCCGACTGGCGCTGCGCCTCATTTGAATTGCCCCCGCAGCATTTTAGGTGGCTGCTCGTGAACAGCATCGGAACTTGCCAAGCTGAATTTGCCTCGACCACCACAGGGAATTGACGGTAAACCGATGCGTGCGATGAGAGCACTGCACCTTTCGAGGCCACCATCAGATCATAATCGTCCTTGACCACATTCCAAGACTCGCCATCTTCCAATGGAACCCAATCGTTTAGAAGGTTGCGGACATAATTTGCACTGACATTGGACACTTCTGATAGACCGATGATGTCAGGGGAAACAGCTTGAAGGATGCGCTCCATTGCTGCCTTTGCCGGTGTTTCATCCATGCGGTTGTTCATGTTCCAGAAGGCCACTCGGCTGAGTGTCCCCTCCGATCGTTCGATTGAACTTGGAATCCAAGGGGCGAAGCTTTCGTTCGGTGAGTGGGCCATTCCGTCGGAAGGAAAACCAGTTTGGCTATCTCCATCGTACCACATATAGCGCATGTTTTCTCCCATTTCACCCAACATGTTTCGTTTGAAAGCGATTTCAAATTCCTTGGAACTATAGGTTGGCGACGAACGCATGCCCACTTCATTGAGACTTTCAACGCCTGATCCACCGGTGTATCGAATGGCCTGTCTGCTTGCGAAGTTGAGCAATAAATCCACCCCTAAACCTTGACTGGCGTAGTTTACACCTGTGGTGACATCATCATCCAAATCAAGCAACAGGAAATATTCATTGGGGAGAATGTTTTCATCCAACCCCACTTCATTGGTAAACTGAATGTGCAGGTAAAGCCAATCCATGTTGCTGGTGATTGCGGTTTTCACAAACGGGGAGCCATCAGAAGCAGCAACGTGTTCGATTCCAGTCCATTCACCGAACTGATTGTCCAATTGAATCTGACTGAGAACAAGGGAGGAGAACAGGAGAAATAGGCTGGCGACGGAAAGTTTCATTTTGCTTACGATTGGTGACATCGAATGAACGAAGTTACGGGTAGATTTGCCGAATGAATCATCGGCAGAGCGTGGTCATGTTGCATTTCATTGTCTTGATTTTCGGATTCACGGGAATTTTGGGCAAGTTGATTTCGCTGGAAGCGGAACGGTTGGTGTTTTGGCGGGTCTTTTTGGGTGGCGGCTTGGTGGCGATGTGGTTGTTTTTTAAGCGAAAAACAGAGCGTTTTCCATGGAGAGTTTGGGTCAAGGTGGCTTTGGTTGGTTGCGCAGCAGCGGCGCATTGGATTGCCTTTTTTGGGTCTATAAAGGCGAGCAATGTTTCCGTGGCGCTTGCAACACTGGCAACGACTCCGGTTTTTGTGAGTGTTTTGGAGCCCCTGGTACACCGAAGAAAGATGGATTGGCGTGAGCTGATGTTGGGCGGAGTCATCATCGTGGGATTGATGATTTTACTTTGGGGCCCATCGGAAGGGGATTTTACGCTTACGTCTGAACAGTATTATCGCGGAATAGGATTGGCCTTGATTTCTGCGGCACTGGCAGCGGTATTTTCGATATTCAATTCAGTGCTCGTTCGCAAATATGACTCTGCCAATCTCACGCGTGTAGAATTGTTGAGCGCGGCAGGTGTTTTGGCTTTGCTTTTTGTGATTGATGGGAGGGGGTGTACGCCAGAATTCTGGGGGATTCCAAAAGGGGACTGGCTGTGGTTGGCTTTGCTGGCGTCGCTGGCTACGGCCTTTGCCTTTCTTATGAGCATCGAGGTCATGAAGCGCTTGTCGCCATTTACTACTGCTGTTGCGATTAATATGGAGCCGGTTTACGCCATCGTGCTGGCTGCTTTGATTTTTGGCGATTCAGAGCGGATGGGCGGATGGTTTTACCTCGGTTCAATGATCATTGTAGGGGCGGTTTTCGCGGATGCAGGCTTCAAACGGATGGCACGAAAAAAAGCGTCAATCGATCGCGAAGAAAGCTGAAGCAACACGATCAGCAATCAACCATTTGTCTTCATGAATGCGAAAACGACTTCCACCGAGGGCGAGAATTGTTTGATCATTGATGTACCGACTCCACAATGCTGGATCCTCAGCAATGGGGTTGAACCCGAATGATGATTCCAATGCCGCGACATCGACCCCTTTTTTGGTGCGCAGACCGGTCATCAAATGTTCGTTGTACCGGTCTCTCTTGGTCAACACCTCACTTTCGATTTTTATGTCGTTGAGTTTATTTGCGTTCGACACTTGAGCAATGTAACGGGGGTTGTTTGATGCATTAGCAGAGCGTTTTTTGCCATCAAACCCGTGTGCACCAGGCCCGATTCCGAGGTATGGCTGCCCGGTCCAATAATGTTGATTGTGCTGAGCGTAGCCTTTGGGCCGGGCAAAGTTGGAGACTTCATAATGGTCGAATCCAGCTTTCGAGGCATGTGCGCAGAGTTCAGCATATTCAGCCTCTACAAGAGACTCTGGCGCGACGCTATCCACTCCTTTTCTTACGTTTTTTCCGAGTACAGTGCGGTCTTCTACCGTCAATATGTAGGCCGACAGATGGTCCACCGGGAGGGAACACGCCTTTTCGAGATCTCGCGAAAAAGGCGCTGTGCGATCTGGCAACCCATAGATGAGATCAGCGGACAAGTGTTTGAATCCAGCACCATACGCTGCTTCAATCGCCTCGATGGCTTGCTGACCGGTGTGCGCCCGATTCATCCATTGCAACCGATTGTCATCAAACGTTTGAACGCCGATGGAAAGGCGATTGATTCCCATGGACAACCAGGCTTTTAAGCGCTGAGGAGTGATGTCTTCTGGGTTGGCTTCAAGCGTGATTTCAGAAAGCGATCCGCCAGCAGCAGCGGACTTTTCCACCAATTTCTCCAATGCATCCAACGAAAACAAGGAAGGTGTTCCGCCGCCGAAATAAAGGGTAGAAACACTCCCAGAAGCGGCCGAAACTTTCCACTCCAATTCTTTCAGCAACGCTTCGCCCATTGCTTCCATGGTGCGCAAATTGGTGGAGAAGTGAAAGTCACAATAGTGACACGCAGTTCTACAGAATGGAATGTGAATGTAAATACCGTACACCCCCCAAAGTTCGCTCGAAAATCCTCCTAACTTGCTCTCATGGAATGGGAAGTTCGTTGGCCCGATGGGCGAGTGGAGCAGGTTGCTCCTGGATCAGAAGAATCGTGGGACTGGAAACAGCTGGCGCCCGGCGTTTTTGACGTGCGCATGGGCAACCGAAATGTGCGCATCGAACGCATGGATGGACCAGACCACAAGGGCAACATCACGGTGCGTGTGAACGGTGTGGTGCAGACGCTACAGGTGTTGAATCAACAACAATTGCTGCTTGAGTCCATGGGAATGACGTCTGGAGCAGAAACGCAACAAAAACACGTTGAATCTCCGATGCCTGGCAAGATTTTGCAAGTGATGGTGTCTCCGGGTGCTGAGGTAGTTGAGGGTGATTCTCTATTGGTTTTGGAGGCGATGAAGATGGAAAATGTGATTCGTGCACCGCGAGCAGGCATCATCGAAGAGGTTCAAGCCCGAGTAGGCGTAGCCGTTGAAAAGGCGGCGGTATTGGTGACATATGAAATGAACGAATGAAACGTTTTCAAACCATGCAAAGAATTCATCACGCACTTGCTTTCGGTCTTATGTGGCTGGTGTCTGCCGGTCAAGCACAAGACTGTAGCAACCCGGTCCCAACATGCGGCGACGTTCCAGAGGCGGTATCGTTGAACTACGCTCAAAACTTGGAATTCAGTTGCCTGAACTCTCCTTACGTCACGGTACTTGAGTTTATGACCAACACCAACACCACCAACACAGGACCTGTTTACATCGACCTTGGGGGTGTGGCCTGCCAAACCGACGGGGTTGATGATGTCATTGAGTGCGTGGTGGTCAAGCCTGATCCTCAAGCCTTATGTGATATAACGAGTTATGTGGCGGTTTCGCCATGCTTGGAGTCAGGTGGTGGGGCCTCTCTGCAATCAGAGGACCTGCTGCCAAACACGACGTATTTGATTTTGATTGGAACTGCGCACGACCCTTCGTCCACTCCGTGCAACCTCTCGGTATTTTTATCTGGACCGGCCGTTTCGATTGACGCATGCTGCACTGCAAATATTGCCCCGGGGCAGAGCGTAGAACTCACGGTGAGCGGAGCAAACGAGGATTTGGGATACACTTGGTTTCCTGATTACGGATTGTCCTCCGCTGCTGGCGATTCAGTTGTGGCTTCGCCGGCCGTGACGACGACGTACTCCGTTTCTGGCTTTTTTGGGGGATGCCAATACACCGATGCGGTGACGATCACGGTTGGAAACCCACTGGGTTTACCCACAAGTTTCACGCCCAATGACGATGGCTACAATGACACTTGGGACGTGAACGGATTGCTCGAATACAACCTCGCTGACATTCGAATTTTTGATCGATGGGGACAAGTTGTTTATCGAAGTGTAGGCTATTCCCAGCCTTGGGACGGTCGCAATGGAGGCAAAGAGGTTCCTGTGGGCACGTACTATTATGCCATTGATTTAAACGATCCGCTTTTGGTTGAAGTGGAGACCATTACAGGATTCATTAGCATCATCCGATGAAGAAAATTACGCTCATTTTTACAGCTGTTCTCGGCATTGCACTGCTGATGCAAACGCGCGATGTGCGAGCGCAACAGTTTCCGGTTCGCACCACCTCTGTCATCAATCCGTTCCAAGATCATCCGGCTGCTGCTGGGGTGTTGGGGTGCATGGACCTGCATATGGGGTTTCGGAACCAATGGTCGGGGATTCAAGGAGCGCCGCAAACCGCCTTCGCAAATCTGCACGGCCAAATGGAAGGCCAAGGCGATGACTTTCACGGTTTTGGTGTCCGAGTGGAATCGGACGATGCGGGTGCTTGGGGATACAATGCAGTAAACTTCTCGTATGCCTACAACCTGCGTTTATCGAGTGGAGCTCGTTTGGCTGCGGGTCTGAGTGCGGGATTCTTTCAGCACCGACTGGATTTGAGTGAACTGATTATGCCGGAATTTCAAGTGGCCAACGACCCGGCCATTTATGGCGGCAATCAATTCATTGTTCCGACCATCGATGCGAGTCTATGGTTTTATGATCGAACGAAATTTGCTGGCCTGACCATCCAGAACGTGACTCAGCCGAGCATGGAGAAGATCAGTCAGTTTGGTAAGTTGCGGCGACACGCGGTGCTGATGGCTGGCACGCAAGTCGAGCTGGATGGTCGCTGGATGTTCACGCCATCTGCTCAAGCGCGACTTGGCTCTGGAGTACCGCCATCGGCTGAAATCTTGGGCATGGTCCGTTATGATGAGGTCGTAGGGGTTGGACTGGGCTATCGCAGTCAAAGCGCACTCATCGTGGCCACGCAAGCCAAAGTCATGGATTACCTCACCATTGGTTACGCCTATGAATTCAATGTTTCAGCGTTGAGTGGCGCGGCCCCGAGCACACATGAGATTGTCATTGGGATCAACAGCTGTTCAGGTCGGCAAAAAGGCCGAGCCATTCCCTGCCCCGCGTACAATTGATTTCCAGGCATGAACGTCTACTCCAATAAACAGCGTTGGAAGCGCTTTTTGCTGGCTGCTGCTGCGGTCATTGTGCTGGCGACCCTTTGGTACTCGAATGACATTGCCCAACGGATTCGCGCGGAGGAAAAGACAAAAGTTCGCTTGTGGTCGGAAGCAATTGTGCAACGTGCGGAATTGGTGGGATACACCCAACAGTTGTTCGAAGAGCTTGGGACAGAAGAAAGAGGAAAGGCCGACCGATTGGCAGACGCCTATCGCTTGATCAATGATCCACCACGCGGAATGGATCTTACATTTATTACCGATTACTTGTGGTCGAATAAGACCATTCCCGTGTTGATTTATGACGCCAACGACGAGTTGTTGTATCAGGTTAATATCCCAGAAGGAGTGAGCCTTGACTCCCTGAAAGGAGTCATGTCAGCGGCCAATGACCCCATTGTCTTTAATAATGTTGGTCACACGGTTTATTGGGATGAAAGCGTGCGATTCAGTGAGCTGAAAGATGTCATGCAGGACCTCATCAACTCATTCATCAGTGAAACAGTCATCAACAGTGCTTCGGTACCGGTGGTGATGACCGATAGTACACGAACCGAGGTGATTCGCTACCAACGTGTAGATTCCACGGCTGTTGCAGAACCAGAAAGACTGCAATCTCTGCTCGCCGGAATGGCCGGTTCCAATGAGCCGATTGAGGTGGATTTACCGGGCGAAGGCCGCCATTACATTTATTATGCGGATTCGGTTATCCTCACTCAGCTGCGCTACTATCCTCTCGCGCAGCTGATTCTCATCGCTGTTTTCACTTTTGTTGCTTACCTCATTTTCAGCAGCTTTCGCCGAGCGGAACAAGACCAAGTGTGGGTGGGTATGGCCAAGGAAACAGCGCATCAATTGGGTACGCCATTGAGTTCTTTGATGGCTTGGGTGGGATTGCTGGAAGATCAAGGGGTACGGAAGGATTACCTCGAAGAAATGAACCGGGATGTCGTGCGCCTCAACACCGTCGTGGATCGATTCAGTAAGATTGGATCTAAACCGGCATTAAAGGAGCAGAACGTGGCTGCAGTGATCGAGTCGACAGTGGAATACATGAAGCCACGGGTGTCCAAGAAGGTGGAGCTTGCATTTGAGGGATCTGACCTTGATCTTCATGCGCCGTTGAGCCCACCATTGTTCAGTTGGGTCTTGGAAAATCTCATCCGCAATGCAGTGGACGCCATGGATGGCGATGGAAAAATCCAAGTCGCATTAGAGACAGGAGAGGAGGGTTTAGTGCTGGTGACCGTATCGGATACGGGGCCGGGAATTCCGAAAGCCAAGCGCAGGGAGATTTTCCAACCGGGTTACACCACCAAGCCGCGAGGTTGGGGCTTGGGACTATCTTTATGCAAGCGCATCATTGAGGAGTACCACGGTGGGCGGATCAGTGTTGGAGAGGGTTACGGAAACATTAGTTCAAGGTTCATCATAGAGCTTAAATGATTTTAAAATCTAGAGTTTTTGTGAAACGGTGAACCTTGACGATCTATTTTAGATTGACTTATAATCACTCGCATTGTTGAAGCAGCAAATTCAGAGTCATTTTCTAATTGCCTGATAAATCAGATGAAAAGCATTGGTTTTTGAATGTTTCGTGTTTTTTGGAGTTGTCCTACATCTTTTGAATCATTAGATTTCGTATTAAAGTAAAATAGAATGGCAAAGGCAAATGTGCTCATACCGGCCTTTAATCCGAACTTAGAGTGGCTTCAAGAGTTGATTCAAGATTTGAATAAGCAAGACTATAATGACTTTAGCGTCTTATTTATCGACGACGGCAGCAAGGAGCCATTAGATAAGGATTGGGTGCACCGTCATTTAAAAGTACCCTTTAGCATTTTTCGAACATCTGAAAACCTTGGTGTCACTTCCGCTCTGAATCGAGGCTTGTCTATGAATGATTCACAATTCATAATTCGAATGGACGCCGATGACCGGATGCATCCTCAACGAATTTCGCGACAAATCAAGTTTATGGAGAGTCGCCCAGAAATTGGGGCTTGTGGATCAGGCGCAGTTCGCTTTGGCCGGAGACATCACCGTTTTCCAACTAAGGAAAAGCATCGTGATATTATGGCAGAATTACTTTTTGAAAACCCTTTTTGTCACCCTACAATTTGCTTGCGGCAAAGCGCGGTGAAGGGATTAGATTATCCTAGTAATGTTCAACAGGCTGAAGACTATTTGTTTTGGTCAATCCTTGCATCAAAGGGGGTTCAATTTGCCAACATCCCTGATATACTTGTTGGTTATCGGGTTAGTCACTCCAACTCGTCATCTGCGACAAAAACCGAACGGTTTGAGCGGCATAAAGCCATTCAAGTCGCTCTGTATCGCAATCTTTTTGGAGACAAACTTTCTCCAGAAATGGTGCAAGGGATAGAGAACGGAACGCACTCTTGCTTGGGCTATGTGTCGTGTCCTAAGGATGTGGACATCTCCTCAAGAACACTTGATCGACACGTGCAACTCGTCTTAGAAACCGCATCGCTACAGCCGGACTTATTTCAAGACACCGCATATCTGAAAGCTTGTTTACAGAAAAGAGCTGCAATATCGTCCTCGATACTGGCAACTAAGATTAAAAAGAATTTCGAACGATTTTTTGTCACCGGAAAACAAAACTGGATTTAAAACTGATGCAATGATTACCGCAAAAGCGTTGATTTTTTTTAAGCGAAACGCGTCGTTTAAAACTTGGGAGAATAGGTACAAGAGGAGCTTTATACATGAGCTTTACCTCGAACCATTATTGTCGAAAATGTGTGGTTACGAAATTATTTATGTGTTACACATAAATAAGGCCGGCGGTACAAGTTTTTTCGAAGGAATTCATCGAATGAGGTCAAGGAGCAATAAGGTCAAGCTGATAACGATGACTCATAAATTTGGCATTCCAAATTTACCAAAAAGATCTAAAGTTGCACTTGTAATTCGCTCACCTGAAACCCGTTACGCATCTGGTTTTGAGCATCAATTCAGAAAAGGATACCCAGATTACAACGCTTCATGGTCTCCACAAGAGACGTTAATATTCAAAGAGTTTAAAAGTTTTGATCAACTGGTAGATGGCATGAACTCAAAGAGTGTTGAGAAAAAGGCTCTTGCTGAATCAGCGTGGAAGCATATTGCTCACTTGAGTAATTCGTATCGGCATTATTTAGGGTCTGTTACCTTTTTGGAAAACAATCTAGATCGGATTGTTTTCATTGGTGAACAAGAAAAATTAAATGAAGATTGGCAGACCTTTTGCGAGGCTTTTTTCAGATCAGACGAGGGGGTTTCCATTGGGAAAAGAAACGCGTTAGGCACCCAAAGGACAATAAAGGAAAGCCACACAAAAGCCATAGCATCAGTATATCCGGACGAATTTTTGCTCTATGCAATACTGAAAAATCGAAAAGAGCAACTTTTAAAATGAAGTCAGAGAGACGGAACTCATTCCTAGCTCGAGGCAAACCATGAGCGCGGCAACGCCATGCTCGGCTTACCGGCAACGCAATCCGCGTCTAGTGAATGAGGAAAAGTATGTACAAAGCCCTCGCCTTTCATTCGGTCTTTGCGCAGAAAAGTCAGTTCCATAACATTAGGAAGTTCGATGCCTTCAAAAGAGAACAGGGAAGCCGAATTATTTGGATGGGTGTGAACACAATCATGATTTTTCGTCAATCGACTCAAACCCTTCTCCACAAATTCAAAATACCTCGGGTTTCTCCACTCGCCGATATGGTGAAGTTCGATGCAAATGACACGAAACCTGTCCAGAAGTTGACTTGAGCAGTTGATCAGTGATTCATATTCCGCACCTTCAATGTCCATTTGTAAGATTAAATCTCCTCCCGGTGCTTTGCTTGACGCTACCCATTCATCCATTGATTGATAGAGCGGATCATTTGAAACGCCAATGAATTTTTGTTCAAATGAATAATTAGTCCCTCGCAATTCGGGACCTACAGATGCAACAGATGCGTCTGATAGATAGAGCGCCATGCCTCTTTTTGAGCAGTCAAGCTCAAACGCACTAGTCGCATCCACACCGGGGGAAAAGCATGCAGAAACACCATCCAAATCATCTGGTATTAAATAGCCGCCATCATTATCACCCCCCAATCGGATCAATTCTATACCTGAATTTTTAGGGTAAAGAGTTTCAAGGAGTTGTTCGATATCTTGTGTCCGAGTTCTTCTACGGAAGCTGTAGCCGAGCCCTTCAATTGCAGACTGAAGTCCTTTTTTTAAAAATTTCAAGACGTTTTTTATTTGAATGTTTATCCAGTCTAAATTGGCCTATTTAAGCAACGGAAGGCAAGTAAACTCGTCGGCCTCGAGCAAACAGAATCGTTAAGAAAAGTTCAATTTACGCACGATCTGCACTAACTATTATGAAGCTATCTCAAAAAACGATCTTTGTCCGAGTGAAGGGAGGTCTCGGCAATCAGTTGTTTCAATATGCACTCTGGATAAGGATCGTGAATCACTATCCTGATGCCAAAGTAATATTCGACTGCTCTAGGCTAAGTACGGGCACGCGATCTTTTGATTTGGAAAAACTCGGATTTGAAACTCCGATTCAAAACGTGTCTTTTCTTCAGGACCGAATTGCGAAATATTCGAGAATGCTGCATTTGAACGGATTGAATCGAATGGTTGGAACCCCTAGTTTTATTTTTGAATCTGATGTTGATGGATTCGATTCACTTTGCGATTCGATTAACCAAACCAACTCCTGTATAATTGACGGTTATTGGCAAAGGAGTGACATCCACTCCGGTGTTATCAAAGAGATCAGCGAGTCTGTCTACCAGTTTCAGCCGAAGAATGCCTTATCACTAAAAATGCAAGAACTGGCAAAAAATGCAATTGCTGTGCACATAAGACTAGATGATTACCAGCTTCCGGAAAACAAGATTATTTTCAAGGAAATGCAAACTGACTATTTTATAAATGCAATCAGTCATTTTGCAGCTCAAAACCAAAAACAACAGGTTGTGATTTTCTCAGATTCGCCTGAAAACGTGTTCAAGGTTCACCCGGCGTTATCTCGGCTCGATTGTCTGTTTGCGAAAGACTTTTGTAAAAACCACATTGAAGAGTTTTTATGGATGAAAGACTTCAATCAAGTAGTAATATCGAACTCGACCTTTAGCTACTGGTCTTCGACCCTCGTTGAAGAGTCTATCCCCAAAAAACGAGTCTTCCCAGTCGACTTTTTCTGCTCGCCATCCCGAAATGAATTGTATAAGAAAGGAGAACTATTTTCCTTCAACGGGGAAATTGAATTTTTCTAAAGCACTGATCTTTCTCTGCGCTCAGCTCCTTTGGGTCTTCCCGACAGCCTTCAAAAGGTACCCCGCGAATGTCAAAATTCCAGCAAGCCCGAATATTTTCCACTGCACTGCAAAAAGAGCTTTGGAGTTCTGCACCGAGAATATTGAGCCTGAGCTAAGTGCAGGGTGGATGCGAGCGACAATAGGAAGGTATCGAAGCACGCCACCTGCCTTGAGAACAGACCATGACATCAGCGTTTCTTCTCCAAGTTGAAATTTGCTAGAACCAGCACCAAAATCAACGTTGAAAATGAGTTGATTTGAGCGTAAAAAGCGGAGGTTATACACCTGCTCCATGCTATTGATTCGCTGGATTCTGAGCTTTGAATTGAAGTTTAAGCTCCTGATTGAGAAAGCATCATTCTCATAATTTTCTCTCCATAATTCACCGGTTGTTTTTTGCAGTCGAGTGAAATAAAGAGCGCAATCAGGATCTTTTTGAATTTCTTTTTTGATGCGCTCAATGTTTGCGGGAACCAAGGAGATATCATCATCGCAAATCATCACAAAATCAGCATCTAGGGCTTTCAGCGCGACGTTTCTACTTTGCGATAAGCCTCGGCTTTTTGTGTTGATGACTTGGACATTCTGGCCCAAGGTGGAAGCGTCAAGCGGCTGGTCTCGAAACTGGTTCACAATGACAATGGGATCGTCAATTTTTGCCAGCTGGTTCATGAAATCAACGTTGTTCAACAACTTTGATTCCACCGTAGCAACAGCGTAGCCAAAAGTGATTCCCTTGCTCATTTTCTTGTTTACCCAGGCACCTTCCTGACGCGGAGCGCCTTAGGTGTGACCTCAAGGTACTCATCATCGCCAATCCATTCCATGTATTCTTCCAAAGAAAGTTTTCGAGGGGGAGCGATGCGGAGGCTTTTGTCCGCGCCAGATGAGCGCATGTTGTTGAGCTGCTTTCCGCGGACGAGGTTCAGTTCCATGTCGTTGTCGCGTGAACTTTCGCCGATGACTTGACCTGCGTAGATGTCTTGACCTGAATCGATGAAGAAGGTTCCGCGGTCTTGTAAACGATCAATCTCGAAGGCACGGGACTGACCAGCTTCTTTGCTGACCAAAGAGCCAAGGGAGCGCGAAGTGAGTTCGCCGGCAAAGGGCTCGTATCCATCAAACCGGTGGGTCATTACGGCTTCTCCAGACGTTGCGGTCAAAACTTGGTTTCGCAAACCGATGAGCCCACGAGAAGGGATGCGGAATTCCATGTGCTGCAATTCGCCTTTGGCCTCCATGACTTGAAGCATTCCTTTGCGCTTCATCACCAGCTCCGTTGCCTTGCTTGCGACTTCGCTGGGCACATCGATGACGAGGTGCTCAAACGGCTCATGTTTGACGCCGTCAATTTCTTTGAACAGCACTTGAGGCTTTCCAATTTGCATTTCGTAGCCTTCCCGTCGCATGGTTTCGATCAGCACTGACAAGTGCAGAATGCCTCGTCCGAAAACGTTCCACTTGTCTTCGCTATCTGTTGGTTCGACGCGAAGCGCTAAGTTTTTCTGCAATTCTGCGTCCAGGCGTTCGCGGATGTGGCGGCTGGTCAACAAATCTCCGTCACGGCCGAGGAACGGCGAGGTGTTGATCGTGAAGAGCAATGACATCGTAGGTTCGTCTACAGCGATTCGCTCCATGATCTCGGGGTTTTCGAGGTCGCTGATGGTGTCGCCGATCTCGAAGCCGTCCATTCCTGTGATGGCACAAAGGTCACCGCTGCGAACATGGTCGACTTTTTCCTTGCCCAAGCCCTCAAAAACAAACAACTCCTTGGCCCGCGCTTTGCGGTTTCCATTGGCGGTGCACAGGGCATAATCTTGGTTTGCATGGAGGTCTCCACGGAACAAGCGTCCAATGGCGATACGCCCCGTGTACTTCGAGTAATCGAGGGAGGTGATCTGAAGCAATGGAGTGCCCTCCTTGTATGGCGCTTCCGGCACATGCTCGAGAATCACATCCAACAAATGCGTGATGTCGGTGGTTGGTTTTTCCCAGTCGGGACCCATCCAGCCCATTTTAGCCGATCCGTAGACGGTTGGAAAGTCCAACTGCTCTTCCGTAGCGTCCAAGGTGAACATCAAGTCAAACACCTGTTCTTGTGCAATGTCTGGGGTGCAATTCTCTTTATCGACTTTGTTGACTACAACGATGGGTTTTAATCCGAGCTCAATGGCCTTGCCAAGCACAAATCGTGTCTGGGGCATCGGACCTTCAAAAGCATCTACCACCAACAAAACGGCGTCTGCCATCTTCAAAACGCGCTCCACTTCGCCGCCAAAATCGGCGTGACCCGGAGTGTCGAGGATGTTGATCTTGACACCTTTCCACGTTGCGGAAACATTCTTAGACAAAATTGTGATGCCGCGCTCTCGTTCGAGATCGTTGTTGTCAAGAATGAGTTGGCCGGTCTCTTTCCGTGTGTCAACAGCTTGACACTGATGGATGATGTTGTCTACCAAGGTTGTTTTTCCATGGTCAACGTGCGCAATGATGG
>DCPZ01000082.1 GCA_002323795.1 Flavobacteriales bacterium UBA1531
GCGGTGAACCAATTTGTCTCCACTTTCCCCTGCCCAATTGGACTATGTAATCGGCGTTTGAAGCTGTGGCAAAAAGCGCAGCGAAAAGGAGAGCAACCCGTGGCACTTCCCACCACTCGAAGGAGAACTGCCAGAGCAAAACTCCAGTGAGCAGCATGGAGATGAGCACTGGGATGAAAAGCTTCCTCAGTACATTGCCAATGGCGGTGTGCTTGTATTTTAACCATTGTGCAAAACCCACACCGAGCATAATTAGAACAGCAAGGGGTACTTGGACCAGGTGATAAGTGCGATCCAGGTCTGTCCCAGGAGCAAGGTTGTGCTCACTGAGGTCGAGGAGAAAATCACTATTCAATCGTTCCCCGAGTTGCTCCAGTAAACCGCTCCATGGCTCTATGAAAGCATTGAACACAGGAAGGCTTGTTTGCCAGGTGATGTGAGCGGCGCTTACCAGCAGCAGCAGAGCCCCGACAAACATCCAGAAGTCACGGCTCCACACCGAGTCCTCGCCTTCTGTGCGTTCAATGTCTCTGCGATATGCCTGAATTGCAGAAGCAGCTATGACCAATAAGAACCCTGTCAAAGCTTCAATCACATAACCTTTGAAGCAGATTAGCACAAGAACGGAAATGGCCAGCAGCGCACGTTTGCGCCAGACACCTGGACGCAATAACATGATGTGCCCCAGGGTCAAAAACGAGACCAGGTAGACCAACAGCTGAGGAAGAATACCGCTGTCTACAAAACTGTGAACGGATGTATCCCCTAAGATGCCGGATTTGGTTAAAAACGTACTGTACAAGACAAGCAAAAACGAAATGATGATGAAGTAGTACGTGCTGAACAGTGCGAGTGGCTTCTTCCGATTGCGATTGATCAGCAGCAGGTGACCGCCGGCCACGATTGTTAACCACGGTACCAAAGAGGAATTTTCAACGGGATCCCATGCCCAGAACCCTCCAAAACTCAATGCTTCATAGGCCCAAGCGCCTCCCATTAATATCCCAGTTCCGAGGATCCCAATGGTGAAGAAAGACCACCGCAGCGCAGGCTGCATCCACGATCGGTCTTCACGATTTGCCAGCCCAGCAATGGCATATGCAAATGGAACTGAGGTGGCTGCGAAACCTAGGAATAAGGTGGGCGGATGGATCGTCATCCAATAATTCTGGAGCAACGGATTGAGTCCCTGACCGTCTTGAAAGAGTGGGAAGGAAGTGAGATAGTCTGCACGCGTGGTCCATGGAAGACCCGCATATTGAGGAGCGTCGCGCAGGAATAGGAACGGATCGAGACCGAGCTGAAAATCACCGAAATAAATTCCGAGTATCATCGAAGTCAGAAAGACCTGAATCGAACTGAGCGTGGCCATAGCGTGACCAGTCCATTTTGTTTTTTTTCTCAGCAGAATCAGTCCAAGGACATTGTGCCAGAACATCCACAAAAGGAAGCCGCCTTCCTGACCTCCCCAAAAAGCGCTCAGGATGAAACGCATCGGCATTTCATTGTTCAGGTGTTTCCAAATGTATTGGAATTCATAGCGATGGAATCCGAAGAGGATGAAAACCAATGCGATGACGGAAAAGGTTGACCAAGCGTGAATTTGGAAAGCACGCTTCCCCCAATCAGTCCAGCCCTTCAAAAAGGAAATCACCGCAGTTGAGGCGGAGGCAAACGCCAAGGCGATTAGAAACCTGCCAGTCCATGCGAGCATGGTCCATTCTCCAATGTATTCGATGGCCATTATGAATTGGAATCTCCGGTCTCACCCAAGAGAACATGGTTGCTTTCATTGTATTTCGAGGGACATTTCATCAACATTTCAGTTGCATGAAACTCACCGTCAATCATCGAACCGTACAAATCAATGGACTCGCTATTTTCGAGACCAGTCGGCTTCGCCTGTTCCAAAATAATCCGACATTTCTGACCGTCGCGGTCTTCCATGTGAAAAACCGTCGTGGTAGGGTCGACAATTGGATCATAAAGAACGGGCTCTTCCCGAACCAATGAGCCGGAGACCTTGCACTCTTCTCCGGGCGTCCTTGCTGCTTCAGCGAAGCCCACAGATCGACTCGTGCTTGTGAAGGTTGCTATGAAGGTTCCCACCAATATGGCGATGAACAGCAAGCTCATGATGTGACTTCTTTTCATGACTCCTGCTGGTTTTTGGATTTCAATTTTGCTTCCATGCTTTTGAGACGCGATTCAGCGCGCCACATCCATAGACCAAAGCCGATTAGCAATATGAGCGCGATGGCTAACACGACCATTGCCTTGCCGCTTCCAAAGAACCACCCTTCTAGCGGGTGAGCTTGAATCAGAATTGAGAGCAATGAGTCCATGTGAGTAGTTTTTGCAAGCGAGTGAAACGCAAATTGATGCGATACATCCAAATTCCGATGAAGATCCAGCCAATCACTGCAGGATAGAAAGCTGCTCGAAGCGCGCTGTCCAAGTCATATGAATTGAAGCCGGGATTACCTCCTTTACCTGGATGAAGGCTTTCCGTAAAACGTGGCAGAACCATCAGCAGAATGATGAGGATGATGAACGCAAATAAGTTATAAACCGCGCTCAATCGCGCCCGGAGTGGAGCATTGTCCAAGCTGTTTCGAAGCACCATGTACCCTGAATACACCAATACCGTGACCAACGCTCCATTCAGTTGCGGATCGTCAACCCACCATGCTCCCCAAGTGAAACGCGCCCAAAAACTGCCTGTAATCAAGCCCAAAAACCCGAACAAAAGGCCGACTTTGACTGCTGCTTCTGACTTCTCATCTTCAGCGAGGTTGCGCGCAGTGGCGAGCTGTTTGATTGAAGCGACGAAAGCAATGCCCATGAGAACAAACATGGTGAACCACATCGGCACGTGAAGCATCAGATTGCGAATGGTTTCTAAAATGCGTGGTTGATAGGGAAAGTGAAAAGGCAACTTCGCTTCGAATTCTACAATGGAGATTGCGGGCAAGGTGAGAGATTCATCGATGAAGCGATCGGACAAAAACAGACCGTTTTCCAAAAGCAGCGTTCCATCGATGGGATGATTGATCAATACATCCCAAGATTTCGAGGGCAGCGAATAGGGCAAGGAGACCCCGATTCTTGCATGAGTATCATCGATGACTTCGATGACCTCCAATTTGGACAGATTGGTCTTCGAACGCACGATCACCTGAAGTTGGTCAGGTTGACTGCTCCAATGGGTGCCAAAACCCGTGAGGAAATATTCAGGGAGAGGACGATCCGAATCCACTTGGGTTGTGGCATTGCCCGTATTGCTCAGTTCCAGCAAACCCGGGCCCATAGGCACCGTGAAAACCATGACAAAGACATATGCAATGAGGGCAAAGCCTCCTATTTTCCAAATGTTGTGACCCATTGGTAATTAATCTCTCCAAAGATAAGGGAAGAGGATGTAGCCCAATGCCCCGAAACCGCCACTTAATGTTGCCAAAAAAAGCAAGTTATGCGCAGTATCAGCAAAGGAAACGCCATTCAGGACGTCCATGCCATATTGCGTGGCAATGAGGATAACAGGAATGATAAGAGGGAGACCGAGAACAGCGATCAAACCGAATCCACCGTTAGCCCGAATGGCAAGAGTTTGAATCATGGCCAATAGAGAAGCCATGGCAATGGATGTCGCTTGCATACCACAGAAAAACCAAAGAGCTCGCCCTGTACTCAGATCTTCAGAACCCATAAAGAGTGTGAATGCGACGAACACAATGCAGGTGATTCCACTCAGCAACATGGCGAAAAAAGTCATTCGCGCCAAAATCCACTCCCGCGGGTGCAATACGTGGATGAGATAAGAGCGCATCTCTGGCGCATCTTCTGGCCAAGGTTTTGAGACGGCATTGAAAGCTGAAAAAAGGAGAACCACCCAAGCGAGCGCATTCCAAGTTTCTGCATCTGCCCTCGAGCCAGCCACCTGATAGCAGGTGTAAACAGCGCAAATGGCAAACAAAATTAGTCCGGCTAACCCGTTTTTTTTGCGAAATTCCATTCGGAACGCATGACGGGTGAGATGAACGTAACGTGACCAAGAAGGAGGCGTAACCTTATGTGCTCGACCGCTATTCATGACTCAATCATTGACATTTAGAAGTTCCATTGGTTTTGCAATGACCTGAAACAGCCTTGCCATGTTGCGAGCATCCTCGATGGCTCTATGTTGGGTGCCGCTGTATGAGAGGCCTTCCAGTTCCATGGCATTTTTGAGGCCAATTTGATTTCGGCTGTCTTTCCACTTGCTGTAATGGTGCTGCAGGCAAGCATGGTAACGCAGCCAAGGAAGTTCCATGTCGTGAAGTTTACTGTCATTGAGCAGCTGACGTTTGTCGAATTCGCCCCAACTCATGAGCACAGTTCTTACCTCTCGAGGATTCATCCAATCTTCAAACGCTTCAACCGCTTCATCAAAATGCGGGGCTCCTTCGATGTCGTTTTGGGTAATGCTGGTAAGTTTCGTGCAGAACTTTGAGATTTCAGGATGCAGCAGGGGGCGAACAAAGAGGCAAAATTCGGAAATTATTTCTAGATTTTCGTCCACTTTCACAGCGCCAATCTCAATGATTTCGACTTGCTTGGGTGCTCGGCTTCTCCAGCACGTAGCCTCCAAATCATAGATGATAAAATGCCGTTGATTCATGTTTTCCAAAGATAGGCGTTTACGCGGAGTGATTTTGGAGTGATTCATGGCTGAAATCGCTGAAATGACTCGATGCTTATCTTGTCCCATGCAACGACCGCAGCGTTTGGTGATATTTTCTGGGGCAGGGATGAGCGCAGAAAGCGGCATACCTACGTTTCGCGGTGCACAAGGGCTTTGGGAAGGCCACAGCATCGAAGAAGTCGCAACTCCGCAGGCTTGGAATGACAATGCGGCCTTGGTGCGCAGGTTTTACAATGAACGAAGAAGACATCTTATGAGGTGTCAGCCCAACGAGGGCCATCACATCATTGCCCGTTGGGCAGAACAATTTAATGTTCGGATCATCACTCAAAATGTCGATGATTTGCACGAAAGAGCAGGCTCGAATGAGGTGCTGCATTTGCATGGCGAATTGATGCGTTCACGAAGCCTTGGACCGTCGGGAGAGGTCATGGAAATGGTCGACTGGGAAATGAAATCTTCGGATCGTTGTCCTAATGGGCATCATGTTCGGCCTCACATTGTATGGTTTGGTGAAGATGTTCCGAATATGGACGCTGCCGTATCCATTGTGCAACAGGCCGATTGTTTGCTGGTGGTCGGAACCTCTTTGCAGGTTTATCCAGCGGCACAATTGGCATACATCGCCGCTCCCGGCGTGCCGGTTCATGTGATTGATCCCAGCGCTTCTGCTCTTTCGATTGATTCCGCTCATCCCTGGCCCGTTGGCGCTTCGGAGGGCTTGCGCATGTTGGATGCTCAATGGTTCACCTGAAAAAGCTCGGCCTGCCCGAAAGGGTCAGCAAGACGGGTGCTTGCGATTTTTCCAATTTGAAACGGACTTGGCCTCTTCGGCTTCAGAAGCTTCCGAAGGTCTAGCTTTCACTTTGCTTATCATCCCAACGACAAGCATGGCCAAGTCTGAATCATCAAGCGAGGAGGCCCGCTCCAATGCTTCTGTATGAAAATGCTCGTTTACAAAGTGTGTGTCAAAATTACCGCTTCGAAATGCGCCATGGTCAATCGCAAATCGACCAAAATCAAGGGTCGTAGAAACACCGGTGATTTCATACTCATCGATGGCCATGAGTGTACGTTCAATCGCTGCGTCTCGATTGTGTCCGTGGACGACTAGCTTAGCCAGCATGGGATCGTAGTAGATGGGTATTTCTTGGCCTTCTTCTACACCGTCATCTACGCGGACTCCAGGCCCTGAAGGGGTGGCATATCGCTGTAAAGTTCCTGTAGTGGGCAAAAATCCTGCACGGGCATCTTCGGCGTAAACCCGGACTTCGATCGCGTGTCCTCGGATTTCCAAGTCTGCTTGTTCAAATGCCAGGGTGTGTCCCTCGGCTATTCGAATTTGTTCCCTGACCAAATCCACATTTGTGATGCACTCGGTTATCGGGTGTTCCACTTGCAACCGCGTATTCATCTCTAGGAAATAGAACCGATTTTGGTCATCGAGCAGGAACTCGACAGTGCCAGCTCCTTCATAATTGCAGCTTTTGGCAACTTGGATGGCGCAGCGACCCATTTCGTCTCGCAGTTCAGGAGAGAGTACTGCCGATGGGGCTTCTTCAATCACTTTTTGATGCCTTCGCTGAATGCTGCACTCCCGCTCAAAGAGGTGAACGCAATTTCCGTGTGCATCTGCAAGTATTTGAATTTCAATGTGACGCGGTGAAGTCACAAAACGTTCAATGAAAACAGAACCGTCTCCAAAGGAATTGACCGCTTCGGATACCGCTCTTTCGAAAGCATTCGGGAGGTCGGACATTTTGTCTACGACGCGCATGCCTTTTCCGCCCCCGCCCGCACTGGCTTTGATGAGCAAAGGGAATCCAATTTTTTCAGCCACTACTTGTGCTTCTTGTACATCAAGAATTGGATGATCGGTGCCGGGTACAAGCGGCACTCCGAAGGGTTTGACCGTTTCTTTCGCCGCTAATTTGGAGCCCATGGTTTGAATGGCCTCAGCTTGGGGACCAATGAATGCGATGTTTGCTTTGCGCACGGCATTTGCGAACCCCGCATTTTCAGACAAAAATCCGTATCCGGGATGGATGGCGTCGGCTTGAACGGAAAGTGCTGCTTCAATGATCCTTTCTCCGATAAGATAGCTTTCGGAGGATGGGGCTGGGCCAATGTGAATGGCTTCATCCGCGTACCTTGCAAACAATGCATCTTTATCTGCATCGGAGAACACTGCTACGGTCTTGATGCCCATTTCTCGTGCCGTTTTCATGACACGCAAGGCGATTTCACCGCGGTTCGCAACTAAGATTTTTTGGATTGGTCGGATGGTGTTGGCGTTCATTGCTGGGGGGCTCAAATCCGAGGGAAAAAGGTGGGGCAAGCGATTCCTATCGCACCGCTACAACCGCCTACCCTTGCTACCTTCCGGTCCTGGGGGAGTTGGCGGGAGCTGGTCGTAAGAGACTTGCCCCAGGCAAAGATACCATAGAAATTGTGGCTTGTGCTACCTTGCAACCATGAATTTGAATCAGAATGCCTTGAATCAAGGCGGAGCTGCAGGTGCTTTGGTCGTTGTGGTGAAATTGATTGCTTATCTGCTAGGAATTGAAGCCTACATGAGCACGCTCGTGAGCTTGGGCTCTTTGGTGTTTATTATCGCTGGTATGTGCATCGCTTGCATTGCGACACGAAAAATTGAAGGACACCTCACATTTCAGGATGCTTTTCGGACTGCTTGGCTCGCTGCGGCATTGGCTACGGGAGTTGTACTGGTGTTTGAGGTTTTGCTGTTCGCTCTGATTGACCCAGAGATGACGACCAAGGTTGTTGATTTTACTGTGGAAAGCATGCAAAATGACTTGTCTGGTTTCATGGCAATGTCTGATAGCATCATCGAAGAAACCCGAGCGAGCATGTTGTGGTGGTCTGGGGCAGGAGGGAAGTCGATGGGATGGTTGATTGGCCTCGCTTTTTGGGCAGTAGTTTCTGCGATCGTGGGCGCTGTTTTTAAGCGCAATTCGGCAGATGCGATTCGTTGAAACCATAGACAGAGAATTGCCGTAAAGGAGACACGATGAAAATTGAACAACCTGAATTAAGCCTCGTGATTCCTCTTTTCAATGAAGAAGAAAGTCTACGAGAATTGAAAAAGTGGATTGACAATGTTCTCAAGGGACGTAGCTACGAGGTGATTTTTGTGGATGACGGAAGCAGGGATGAATCGTGGCGTGTGATTGAGGAGCTTGCCGGCAGTGACCCCCATCGGGTTGTTGGCCTGAGGATGGCTCGCAATTACGGTAAGAGCGCAGGCTTACAGGTTGGTTTCCAGGCTGCCCAGGGCAACGTGGTGGTTACCATGGATGCCGATCTTCAGGACTCCCCTGAAGAGATTCCTGAGCTCGAAAGAAAGATTCGAGAAGACGGCTTTGATTTGGTCAGTGGATGGAAAAAGAAAAGGCACGATCCATTAAGCAAAACAATCCCAACTCGTTTGTACAACGCCGCGACTCGTCTGGTAAGCGGCATCGATCTCAATGATTTCAATTGTGGTTTGAAGGCTTATCGACTTGAGGTCGTAAAGGCTATTGAGGTTCAAGGGGAAATGCACCGGTACATTCCAATTTTGGCTAAAAATGCCGGTTTTGATCGCATCGGGGAGCAGATCGTGCAGCACCAAGCGAGAAAGTATGGATCGACAAAATTTGGGTTGGAGCGCTTTATGAATGGTTTTCTCGATCTCTTGACTATTGGATTCATGTCGCGATTTGGTCGCAAACCGATGCACTTTTTCGGAGCATTGGGAGCGTTGATGTTTACCATCAGCGCCAGCGGCTTTGCATGGCTCACAATTGGAAAGATTCTCTCCATTGCCGAAGGCAATCCCTCTCGGAATATCACGGAAATATCAGCATTCTACGTTTCGCTGACGGGGATGATCATGGGGCTTCAATTCTTTTTGGCAGGTTTTCTGGCGGAAATGACTTCTAGAAACAATGCAAGTCGCAGCGAATACAAGGTTTCATCTAAAATCAATCGACCGGTTTAAGGAAGATTATGGTGTGTTGTTGCGTTTGCGGTAGCGCATTTTGGCCGAAGCCACATTTTGATGCTTTCTAATTGGCAAGAAAAAGAGACTTGTGCTGTTATCGCCCTGAAATCAGTGGGTAAAGTAGGCCCTCACTTCTGTTTTTTCAACAATAAAGACTCAGGTTTTGGATTGAAAAATCAATCGCAGATTACCCCAGAACCGATGCATTCTTTGCCATGATACCAGGCAGCGAACTGACCTGCGGCAATGCCTGACTGAGCGCTATCAAAGATCACGACTAGATATTCACCTTCAATTTTCATTTCGGCCTTTTGTAAAGGTTGTCTGTAGCGGAACCTGACGTCGAAATCGCGGGTTGTTTTGTCTTCTAGAAGGTGAAGGTCCTGACGAATCCAATGCACTTCGTCAAGGCGCATGCGAAGGCCTTTTCTCAGAAGTCCAGGATGTGTCTCGCCTTGTCCAACATAAAGTACATTTTCAATGACATCTTTGGCCAATACAAAAAGTGGCTCCGGCTTGCCCCCAACATTCAGTCCACGGCGTTGGCCGACTGTAAAAAAATGCGCTCCCTGATGTTCTCCCACAACTACCCCGTCTTCACGAATCCAACGAATGGGGGATGTGGCGTGGCCTGGTGAGTTTTTTGTTCGCTCAATGCATTTGACATGGTCTGCGGGGATTTCAACGATATCTCCTTTTTTGACTTCCAACTGCTGTTGTAAAAATTCTGGCAAGCGCACCTTTCCAATGAAACATAGCCCTTGACTGTCCTTTTTGTCAGCGGTTGGTAGTTCGATTTTGCTCGCCAGTTTGCGTACTTCTGGCTTGGTCATCTCTCCAATCGGAAACAACGCCTTGGCGAGCTGAGCCTGATTCAATTGACACAGGAAGTAGCTCTGGTCTTTATTTTGGTCTATGCCAGTTTTGAGTTGGTGCACTTCAATGCCATCGATGTTTGACGTGGTTTTGCGACAATAGTGTCCAGTAGCTACTGCCTCTGCACCCAATTCTTCAGCGGCTTTTAGAAACAAATCGAATTTAATCTCTCGGTTGCACAAAACATCTGGATTCGGGGTTCTTCCTTGTTCATACTCTTCGAACATATAATCGACAATGCGTTCACGATACGCATCGCTTAAATCGAGGACTTGGAAGGGAATGCCGATATGGGATGCGACAAGCATGGCATCGTTGGCGTCATCAATCCATGGACATTCATTGTCGATGATTACCGATTCGTCGTGCCAGTTGCGCATGAACAAACCAATCACTTCGTGGCCAGCTTCTTTTAGGAGCCAAGCGGCAACGCTCGAGTCAACTCCGCCCGATAGACCTACAACAATGCGCATGAGGCAAATTTACTGCAGTCCGATGTGCTGTAAACACATCGTTTGTGAAATCTATTCCTTTGGAAGCAACGAAAAAGGTGTCAGGGGGAGTATTTTGCAAAAAAGCAACCGTACGCGAGGCAACTCGAAGAAGATTGCAGCGTCTTACGAACGGCGAACGACATGTCAGAACACGAACTGATCCAACACATCGAAGGCTGTAAGCGGAACGATCCGAAATCGCAGAAGTGGATTTTTGATCGTTACTACAGGTTGATGTTTGGAGTGTGCCTCAGGTACAACTCGGATCATGATGGTGTGCAAGACATTGTTCAAGAGGGCTACTTAAAGGTGTTTTCCAACATCGAAGGGTATACCTCGAAAGGTTCTTTTGAAGGTTGGATGAAACGCATAATGGTCAATACAGCAATTGACTTCATCAGGAAAGAGAAATCCTCTCCTGAAGAATTGAGTGCAGAAGGCATGTTGGAAATCCCTGATGAGGGCATGGAGATGGAATTCTTCGAGTTGGAAGAAAAAACCATAACCATTCAAAACGTGCTCGATGCTATGGCTAAGTTAACGCCGGTGTACCGTGCAGTTTTCAATATGTATGTTTTTGACAATCTCACTCACCAAGAAATTGCCATGCATCTGGGCATATCTGTTGGGGCATCAAAATCAAACCTCGCCAAAGCGAGACGAAACGTAAAGTCCGTCTTGTTGGGTGTTGTGAATGAAAAAGTATCGAAATGAGCGAAAACTTAAACAGTTGGGAGCGATTGAAAAAAGCCTTCGAAAGCTTTGAGCCAGAAGTTACAGGGAACTGGGACGCTATGAAATCCAAGCTCGACGCTCTGACAGGTGAAGGTTCGGGGCTGAATGATTATTTCGTACGCAGAGCTCGGATTGCGGAGCGTCTTGCGATGGCTGCAACTGCTGTTGCAATTGGGATGGGCTTTTGGGTCTCGCAACAACATGAGGAAAAAATTATTGGACAGGAGATTGTTGTAATTAAAGTGGATTCTGCTTCTGATGGTCAGGCTGTGGCAAATGCTGTCACAGAAATGCGAAACAATGCAGAGTTGCGCGAAGAGCCTTGGAGCAATTTGAAAGTGCTTGTGACGAATGATGTCATTGAAATGCCTACAACAGATGTGAAAGGCGAACTCATTTTTCCCGGTCAAGTGGCTCATACTTCGACGACATTTTTTGTTGACGCTGAGGCTCCTGACGGAAATGATATGAATACGACGTCTAAGGCTCAGTCAAATGGATTGGGGACTCCAGGTAGTGCCATTTCAAATGACAAAGTTGCTGTTTTACCTGAATTGTCGTCCAGTGCGAGTGATGCATATGACAGCAAGCGAGTGGAGAAGTCACGGAAAGACAAGTCCGAGTCATTGGGTTACACGCCTGCTGTTTCAGTTCAAGAGGCTTGTGCCGGAACAGAAGTGGAGTTTACATTACGAGGATTCACGGACCAGGGGTCGGTTTTGTGGAATTTTGGGGATGGGTCTTTTTCTCAAGCTGAAGCTCCAATGCATGTGTTTGATGATGCGGGCACCTACGATATTACCGTCTCGATTCGCGACCACGGCGATGGTACAATTCGCACGCGTACGGTAGAAAATATGATCGTCATCCGACCAAAGCCCGAAGCAAAAATGGATTGGACAATAGAGGTGATCCAACCGGAAATGGCCTTTGTCAACCTATCAGATTTGACAGAAAATGCGAGCAGCTCCATGTGGCTTCTGAGAGAAAATGAAATCAAAGATTCATCCGTAGATCTCCCAATTCCTGGAGACTACAACGTCAACTTGGTTGCGAGCAATAAATTTGGCTGCCAAGATGTCAAGTCTGAGGTGGTCAAACTAGGCGATCGTCAAAGCGCGAATGCACCTGCTGTTTTTTCACCGGATAATGATGGGCGGTATGACTTCTTCTTGCCACTCATCGCACATGAACTTGATGGAGAATGGATCATGACCGTTTTTGATGAAGACAACCAACCGGCATTCATTACGAATCGGGCCTCACAGCCTTGGGGAGGGGTGTTCGAAGACGGCACGTTGGCCCGGAACAAAGTGGCATACCGATGGGAGCTCCTTGCAGAGAGTCTCAGTGGAAAGAAGGTGCTGTTTTCTGATCAAATTAAAGTTGAGAAGTAAAAGGTGCGTCTTTGCAACTCCTCTTATTTGATTCACATATTTATAACACTGTACCTTGTGCAACCATCGGGTTTATTTGATGGTTTTAGCGACATAAACGCGTCCGTTGTATTGTTGCAAAACCTACTTGATGAATTCTGACCTACAAGAATGACTATTTTGAAAGAGAATCAATCTTCCCGCCCAACTGTTAAGGCGTTTCTGTTGGCGCTTCTTTTGATGGGCAATGCACTGCAATTGATGTCGCAGGTTTTTGTCATTTCGGATAATGAGGGTTTACCACCTGACCAAACGTGCACAGGAGTTTTTTTGGATGCGGGGCTTACAGATGGAGCTCCTTACCCGCCTCAGGATTTTACATATACTCTGTGCCCAGACAATCCTGGAGATGCGGTTTCTGTTGCTTTCGTAGCATTCGGGCTGCAAACCAATCCCAACGGAAACAATAGCGATTATCTTTATATCTACGATGGTCCTGACACAGGCTCTCCGTCGATGGGAAGCTATACAGGGAATGCGCTTCAAGGACTTCCAGTCACAGCGACCATTAACAATCCAACAGGATGCTTGACTTTCGTTTTTCAGGACAATGGTCCAGAGAATGAGAACTCTCCAGGTTGGGAGGCGAACATTTCTTGCACCACGCCATGTGCTACACCAATCGCTGCGAGCAGCATTGTTGAACCCCCTTTGCCGAATCCAGACTCGATTAGCGTGGGTGTCTGCCTAGACCAAGAGGTTGTATTTGGGGACAATGGATCAACTCCCGGCCTTGGTTTCAATTTGGATTCGTGGATTTGGAATTTTGATGACGGAAGCATTGACACGCTCAGCTCAGCTTCCAATGTTTCGCATGTTTTTTCTGAACCAGGTGAATATGTTGTGAGTTTGGCGGTTTTGGATAACAATGGCTGTGTATCCTTGAACCTACAGCCGTTGCAGGTATTGGTCAGCACGATTCCGCAGTTCAATAGCTTCCAGAGCACACCTGTGTGTGCGGGTTCTCCAGCGTTTGTCGATGGTAATCCTGTGCAAAGTGTGACTTGGACAGCGTTGCCTCCGCAGGTAGTTGCAGGGGAGACTTACCTTGCTGACGGTGCAGGGTTTAGTTACACCAGTGAATTGAACTTTGATTTTTTTGAGGAAGGCGCCACGCTAGAAGATTGCGAAGATTTGCTGTCGGTGTCCGTAAATATGGAGCACAGTTATCTTGGCGACTTAGATCTGAGCATTAGTTGCCCTGACGGCACAACCGTGTCCTTGCTGAGTTATCCAAATGGAGGCGGGGGGACTTACCTCGGCGAGGCTGTCGACTTCGGCAGTGCATCGAATGTTCCTGGAGTTGGATACGACTATGGATGGTCACCGAACCCCGACTTCGACACGAATATAGATGATGCAGGGAATTCAACTTCTACAACATTTACAAATAATGAAGGTGTCGAGGGTACCGCTAACATAGTCAATCCCGGTATTTACACATCTGAAGGCGATTTGTGTGATTTCGTCGGCTGTCCATTGAACGGAACTTGGTCATTTTCTGTCATTGATAATCTTGCAATTGACAATGGATTCATTTTCGAATGGGGCTTAAATCTTAATCCGGAACTGATTCCGGGGGTGACAACATTTACACCTACAATTGGTCTTCAGGCGGATAGTTCATTTTGGACGGGTCCTGGCATCGTGGCTCAAGACTTCGATGCGAATTATTGCGACATTGTCTTGGACACGCCAGGTTTTTACGATTATGTGTTTACCGTCACAAACAATTTTAGCTGCACCTTCGATACTACGCTGACCATTGAAGTGGTTGAAGGACCTGAAAATAACATCACAGCGGGACCAGATCAAATTTTCTGCGGCGATCCCGTTGAGTTGCAGGGAGCTTTCCTAGGCGGTGGTATATCGCCATGCGCAGGTAGTTCAGAGACTGTCGTGCATTGCTATGATAACAATGAGAACACCTCTTGGCTTTATTGCCCAGACAACATTGGTGACGGTACCATGATGGAAATCTTGTTCTATGATGGGCAAATAGAAGGTTTCTTCGATCACATTCAAGTTTTTGATGGCGATGACAATGCTGCGCCGCTGCTTTTGGACTTGACTGGCGACTATCCTGAATCATATGTGACAGCGACGAATCCAGACGGTTGCTTGTATGTGCAGTTTACGTCAGACGGATCTGTGAGCTGTGGATCGGGCAACTACGACCCTGTGAGTTGGTGCGCTGGTTGCGGACAAGATGCCTGCGGCTTTCTCTGGAGTTGGGAGCCTGCGGATAATTTGACCAATGCCAACACATCGAACCCGACAGTGAATACATTCGATGGGATTCCCACCGAATATGTCGCCTTCGTTGAGCCTGTGGGGCTGAATAATTGCGCAACAACCGACACTGTCTTCGTCATTCCTGGATTTGATTTTACCACTAGTTTTAGTGATCCCACGTGTGTGCTCACGGACGGTACCATTGTTATTGAGATCAATGAGCCGCCCTCAGATGGGCCATGGACGGCTGATTTATATGAGAATGGGGTCCTTGTCGAAACCATCAACTCCAATGGCGGTGTAGACGTTTTCGATGATTTAGTTGAAGGCAACTATTCGGTTACTCTGAGTGACGTTGCTGGATGTGAATATGAAGTTGCTTTTGTATTAAGTCCTCCTCAACCGATGGATTTTGATTTAACGCCGAATCCGAACATCTGTATCAACGGCTTTGCAACGTTAGAGACGTCCTCTGACATGGATCCGGGTGAGACTTGGACTTACACATGGGACAATGGATTAAGCGCGGGCGATGTACAAGTTGTGACTCCAGTTGTTGATACGGATTACACCGTTTTCGCGACTGATCCCAATGGCTGTACATCTGATCCTCAAACCGTGTCGGTCCAGGTTTACGATTCTCTTAATGTTTCGCTGAGTGCTCCAGGCTTGATTTGTGGTGGCGCCTTTGCTGAACTGGAAGCTGACGTCTTCAATGGTGGAAGTGGAGCGGGCTATTCATTCGATTGGACTTGGCAGAGTAATTCTGTTGGTGGAGATGTGAACTACTGGGTGGATTATCCAGATTTTACAGGCACCTATTGCGTTACCCTAAGCGATAATTGTGAAACGCCGGCAGTGACCGCTTGCGAAGAAGTCGTGATTGAGACACCGATTCCCGCTGATTTCACATCGGATACCACCCGTTCGTGTGTTCCCGGCGTATTTCAATTTGAGTCCTTGGTAGATCCGGCTCTCATTGGCCAAACGGAATGGTTCTTTGGCGATGGAGAGCTAGCCTATGAGAGCGCTCCTGCGCATGCCTACTTGAATCCGGGCTCTTATGACATTACGTTCAACATCACTTCCTTAATCGGTTGTGAGTACACGAATTTCCAACCGAACTATCTGCAAGTATTTACGCCGCCTTATGTAGGATTTACAGCCACACCTCAACCCACTAGGGTTCCTGATACAGAGATTTATTTTGAATCGGTAAACAGTTCAAATGTTGTCGACTGGTTTTGGCTTTTTGATAGCATTCAGAATTTGGGCGCTTCAACGGACGCCAACCCTGTATTTGAGTTTCCATATGATCAAGGGGGCAATTATCCGGTGACGTTGTCAGTCACGGATGAGAATGGTTGCACATCTCAGATTACAAGGACGATTGAAGTGTTGGATTTGTTTTCACTCTACATCCCGACCAGCTTTACTCCGAATAACGATGGCAACAATGATGCGTTTTATGCGGTTGGTAGCGATATCGATCCCAACCGTTTTTCGATGCAGGTGATCAATCGCTGGGGCAACTTGGTGTTTGAAACGTCGGATATGAACGAAGCGTGGTACGGAAAAGCAAATGATGCTTCCGAGCACTACGCACCTGATGGAGTTTATTTCTATCGAGTCGTGGTTTACAGTGTGAGCAATCCTGCGGAACGCAAAGAAATCAAAGGATCGGTGACGTTGATGAGGTGAAACCACTCAAACGTCTGCGAGAAAAAAGGCCCCGGCAACTGCTAGGGCCTTTTTCGTCCAGCAGATCGAGTAATCAATCAAGCCTGAGAAGCTCATCCATTGTGCCTGTGGCGACGCTATGGTAATTGGGCCGAGCTTGCTTGTAGATGTTTAGAGCCATTTCTGTTTGGTCCGTTTCCACCATTGCTCGGTAAAGCGGAGTCAAGAACTTGCGCCGTCCGATGTTGATCAAAAAGGATTCGAGGCGGTTGTATGACGGTGCGTAATGACTTCGAACGCTCTGTTCGAGCCATGCAAACAATACTTCGTTGTTCCCCGTGGTCGAGATGTTCCAGGTGACATCTAATTCTTCCATGCGTTCCGCAGAAGTAGCATCGGATAAGTTGGAAAGGAAACGGTAACGCTCTTGGTAAACCCAACTTTCCCAAGGCAATTCCGAGGTGGCTAAAGATCCAGCTTCCCAAGCAGCTAGGTTCGCGTCGACTTGTTCGATTCGTTCGGAACGCACTTTTGGACAATTTGATGGTAAACCGGGACCGAATATCCAGGCGTCGAGGTTGATTGCAGACAATCGTTCATCCGAATTCAGTAGATTTTCCTTTAAGTAAGCAATGAAGCGGTCAGTATCCATGACATTGAAAGCGTGCTCGTTAAAGTAGGCTTTTAAGAAGGCATCAAAGGATTCCCGTCCCACAGTCTCTTCAATGAGTCGTATGAAGAAATAACCCTTGTCATATGCAATGGCAGTCATGCCGTCGTCGGGGTTGCGGCTTTGTAGGTGCAGCTTCAGGTGTGTATCGTCGGGATTGGTATCCATGATTTCGTCAACCTCGTCAACCAACCCTTGATAGCTCAGGGTGGCAAGCATTTCCGAAATTTCACGTCCGTAAACAGCTTCCATGATGCGTTGTTCGAAATAGACCGTAAAGCCTTCGTTGAGCCAAAAATCATCCCAAGTAGAGTTTGTGACGAGATTGCCACTCCAACTGTGAGCCAATTCGTGTGCAACGAGTGATACAAGGCTACGATCACCGGCGATAATTGTCGGCGTAGCAAATGTCAACCGAGGATTTTCCATGCCGCCAAAAGGAAAAGCTGCAGGCAGCACGAGCAGGTCGTATCGTTCCCATGCGTATTTGCCGTAAAGTCCTTCAGCTGCAACCAGTAGGTCTTCCATTGTGCCGAATTCATATTCAGCAGCGTCGATGAGTTCGGGCACAGCATAAACACCGGTGTGAGGCCCCACTGAACGGAATTCTACATTTCCAACAGCGAGTGCTAGCAGGTAAGACGGAATGGGCTGGTCCATCCGGAAATCGTAATGACCATTTGAGGACTGTTCAGTTGGATTTGTAGCACTCATTAAGGCCATTGTACCTTCAGGAACGTCAACATGAGCTTCATACGTAAAACGGATGCCAGGGGAGTCTTGGCAGGGAATCCAAGTCCGGGCCAAAATAGCTTGGCTTTGAGTGAACAGAAAAGGCTGGTCGCCTTCCACCCAGAGTAACGCATCAGCAGCGGGATCACTGGCGTATTGAATGCTGATGCGTTTTGATTTGCCGTTGATAGGAATGCTCAACGGCTGACCGATGAACGGTTGTTCCGGCCCAATCGACCATTCAACAATTTTGCCATCGACAGTGACGGATTCGATGGTGAGGTCAACACAATCCAAAATAATGCGTTCTGCAGATTCACGAACGTCGATGTCATAGATGGCTGTGGCCCGGATGATTCGATCATCAAAATTGACCGATGCATTCCAATTTAAATGAGTGACAACGGCTTCCTCTGGCTTGCTGAAGCTGTGAAAATCTGTGGCTCTTTTCATTTCAAGAATGGCTTGGCTTTTTCGATCATTCTGGTCAGAGGAAATGCATCCAGGCGAGAAGAGAATGAGCGTTAGAGCAGTGGTGATGTAAAAGTATTTCATGCGATATGTTCAAGCGACGTCGTCTTTGGAGGAGGGGCTGATTTTGGTCAAAGCGGCAGCAGCCCTTGAGAGAATGACCAGCATCAGGCCACCCAATGCCGTCTTGATGAGCAAGCCTGGACCAAGTCGAATGAGTGTGGAATATACGGTCTCTTCAATGGGAACGATTGCTCGCTGCCAGAGCAGTCCCAAGCCGAGAATCAAAAGTTGACCCGAAAAGAGGATCAAAACAGCAATGATCATCTTGCTCTGAGTGCGCATCTCCATGGCCCATCCACTTAACATTGCAGCGAGTGGAAATGCCAACAAGAATCCACCTGTGCTACCTGTAAATCGTTCCCATCCCGATGTGCTGTAAGCGAATACCGGAGCACCAAATCCACCGGCTATCAAATAGAGGAGCACTGCCGCAGTCCCCCATTTCCAGCCCAAAATGGCAGGGACCAAAACCACGAGCAAGGACTGCAGTGTGATGGGAACGCCTTCTGTGGTTGTCCACTTCATGGGTGAAAAAACCATTAACAATGCGAGGGCAACGAAGAATGCGGCTGCCGAGGCCCATGCAGGACCGGATTTGAGCTGTTTTTCAAACATCGTTCAGTTGCGTTGATAAATCCTTTGCCATTCGACTTCAAATGAAACCGTGTTGTTGTCGCGGTTCACATCAGCGGTCTGTCTCAAGGCATCTAGTTCGATTGATACAATTGGAGAGGACGTCACAATGGTGAAGGAGTAGGTTGGATGTGTCCAAGGCCAGTCTGGCAGCAATGTTTCGTTGTCAGCCAGCGCTTTATTACCACGCATCATGGTCAAAGGCGCATGATATTGTTCTATTACACCATTGGCAAAAGTGATCGTGATGTTTTGAGGCATGGGCATAGCGCCTATGCGCTCCAAGTTGATCGTAGCTGAGGATTCATTTTCGTAGACAGATTTGATGGCGTAATCAATGGTGTGTGTGGTGTTGATGAAGTATTGGAAATACCAATCCAAGTCGAGTCCACTGGCGGCCTCCATGCATTGCTTCAACTCAAGTGGTCCAGGATGCTTGAACGACCATTTTGCGAAGTATTCCTGTAAGCCCTGATCCCGCGCATTTGATCCGATAATCGCAGAAAGTTGTGCGAGTAGTACTTCCCCTTTTGAGTATGCAGCAACTCCGTATGCACGATTGGTCTGGTAGTGGTCTGCATGAGTGATCAGGGGCTCTTCATTGCCGCTCAAGGCTTGATTGATGTAGCTGCTGTATGATGAACGATGCGGGAAGCCCGAGGTAATGGCTTCTGCAAATAAGTGCCTCATGCACAAAGTGGTGACATAGCTAGTCATGCCTTCGTCCATGAACTCGTACAAGCTCTCATTTGTTGCCAGTACCGCTTGAAACCAAGAATGAGCCATTTCATGAACGGTTACTCCAACCAAGCTACGCAAGCTCCTCTCACCTGTAATTAAAGTGGCCATTGGATATTCCATGCCGCCGTCTCCTCCTTGAATGATGGAGTATTGTGGGTAGGGATAAGGGCCTACGAGCTCGTTTAGAAAAGCCATGGCCTTTGCCGCGTATTCCGGAAGTTCGGCCCAGTTCTCGTTGTACTCCTCGCTCGCTTGATGATAGAAATTGAGTGTTACCTCTCCAGCCTTGGTTGTGCTGTGCAGGTAGTCAGGGTCAGCAGCCCAAGCAAAGTCGATGACATCTTCAGCAATGAAATTCCACGTTCCTGAGCTGATGGCGGATTCCATGCTTTGTTGCAGCACGCCTGTGCCTCCGATGGTGTAGCCTTTAGGTGCATGAATGGTGACATCGTAATCTCCCCAAATTCCATGGTATTCCCGTCCAATGTAGGGTTCTGTGTGCCACCCATCATGGTTGTATTCACAAACCTTGGGATACCATTGGGTCATGGAGTATTCGATGCCCTCTTTGTTCATCCAGCCGCTTCGCCGTATTTGGCGTGGGACTTGAGCAGACCACGTCATCTCGAACGTAGCGCGCTTGCCAGCTCGAATAGGAGCGTTGAGTTGAACTTCTAAAATGGTTCCATCGTGGGTGAACTCTACAGTCTTTCCATTGACTTTGAGGGATTCCACCTTGATCCAGCCCCATTCTGACTCGGGCAATTCGACAATCCGTGACCCTACGCGTGAATCGGGATCAGAAATGGTGCGCGAACGCACGTCCATCATGCTCTCAGGCTGGAAGGCATTGAAAAATAGGTGAAAAAATGCGCGGTTCAATGCATCTGGACTGTTGTTCGTCAACTTGGCCGTCATTTGCCCATGGTATTGATGCAAGGTGGTATCCAGAGTGATGTCCATTGTGTAGTCGATTGCTTGCTGCCATCCGGGATATTGCGCGGAAACTTTTGCAAACGTGCTGACTAAAAAAATGAATGGAAGGATGGAGCGGATTGTCATGGGAAGTTTTTGAAAGAGGCGAAACGTTGATTTCGGTTACCACGAAAATAAGGCCATCTGGACGGAGAATGACTCAGAGTGAATTTGATGCTGGATTCATTGAGCACTCGTCCTGAGGATCAATGGCATAGATCATCATGCGCTCTGCTGAGTTGATGGGGTTCAGCCAGGAGAGGAGTCGGTCCCATTTTCCGGGAGGAATCTGTTCAATATATCGCATGGAGGTATAAGTCTTTTTGTACTGCTCGACTCCTTCGCCCAAATGCTGACTTCCCGAGAAAACGATGTAATTCGGGAATTCTCGGGTCGTGCTGTTGCACATTACTTGGCGATGATTTACTTCATCTGTGGCAATGTCGCTGCTCCAGTATTTTTCCCAAGAACCACTATAGAATTGAGGCGGCATGGCTGGTTTGTCAGTATGAACAATCAGGAAGTTTTGGAGGTCACCGCGTTCATAGAGCGCGGTCATAGATTCCATGCGCGATTTCTTAGGCTGAACACAGCACAAAATCCCACCAATGACCAGGTTCAATGCAACGAAAAAGAATGCCAGACTGCGTTCTAATTTTCGGCGCTGCTTCCAGAAAGTGGATCGCTCGCGAAAGTGCATCCACCCGACACTTCCTGCGACAATTACAAACGGCACCATCGGTAAAATGAAACGTTCCTGTTTGTTGGGGAAATAACTGTGGAAAATGAAGAACACGAGAGGCGGAAAAACCAAAAGAGCGTGTTTGCGAAGGATGCTCCCCATGCCATAGGCCCATGCAAAGGAAAAAGGCGGAATCAGTAAACCGAGTATGACCCAAACGTACTGATGCCAAAAACCTTGCGGGTATCCGCTCGCGTGCGTGTTGTTGTATTCAATGTATGCTCTTAGCTGGGCAAATGGTCCCCCCCAAATGAAGACGTCTTGAATTTGTCCAAGGCTGAAGAACAGGAGGGATGACCCTGCTAAAACCCCAATTTCCATAATGCTGGCGACGGGACTTTTTCCAGAACGATGGTTGACCCAAGCGATGGCTATGGCCCATCCTACGCCAAATACGCCCGATTGGTAGCGCAAGGTTGTAGCCAAACCAAGGCCAATGCCGGCGATGAACCAAGTTCGCCAGTTTCTTCTGTTTGCTGGTTTTTTGAGAACAACCCATGAGGACCACATCAATGGTGGAATGCAGACAACCTCGACCAATTGGCGGGCCGCGAGGTGCGGAAACCAGGCAAAGCCAGCCAATGCCAAGCCAGCCCAAATCGCGCTTTTTCGTCCTCCCAAAACTTCAGCCAGTCGGTAGCCTAAAACCACCATCAATAAGCTGAAGAGACCGTGTGTCAAGCGCAGCACAAGCATCTGAGTCGTAGGGGCCACGATGCCCAATGCGAACATCACACGGAACAACCCAGAGACCAATCCGGGGTAAGCAAGGTTGGCTTGATGCGGCATTGGACTTTCAATTCCGTTTGCCAGTTGTGTCCATGGCATCCAAGCATTGTAGTCCTCTCCAACGGCCCATGATGCTGCAGTTTCAATCACGAGAAAGTGATCGTCGTGCATGAGGTAACCGGGTGAATTAATCGCTGCTGTAATCCGGAACAAAAGTCCAATGAGAAGAATTCCCTTGAGCGGATTCTGTCGAAACCATCCGGCCACTGGCTTCATTGGATTCAGCTTTTGTTTGCTTTTCGGGCTTTTAAAGCCAACATTTTGAGGCAGGCAACTGCCGCCTCAACGCCTTTATTTCCGTGTTTGCCGCCTGAGCGTGCGCGCGATTGCTCAATATTGTCGTCGGTTAAGACGCAAAAAATGGCGGGTTTACCAGAGTCAAGGCTGAGTTGCATCAACCCTTGTGTGACGCCTTGGCAGACATAATCAAAATGAGCTGTCTCACCGCGGATGACTGCGCCAATTGCGATCACAGCATCGCAAGGATTTGATCCTTCTAGCATCCACTTGGCTGCCAGAGGAAGTTCAAATGCACCAGGAACGGTGGCGATGGGCATTTGACCATCCTCAACTCCTGCCTCGTGCAGCACTTGAAGCGCACCATCACGGAGTCCACTCGTTATCTCATCGTTCCATTCAGAAACGACGATGCCCACGCGGAAGTGGGCACCGTTGGGCAGATTTGCCTTATCGTAATGACTTAAATTTTTACCAGTAGTGGCCATGCAATTGGCTTTGGACAGTCAATCAGATCAGTTGCTAGCCAGTGATGCTGCAAGTGCTTCAGCGCCATTTTTTTGCTGGCTCTTTGGATACTCTCTGACAATTTCATCGAGTCGATTTTTTGCAGCACCATTGTTGCCCAACTCTATTTCAACCAAAGCAATTTTGTACAGATACATCGGCGCAAGGACTGATTCAGCTAAACTTGAAGTTGCACCGGAGATGGCTTTTTCAAACGCGGATTTGGCGGCATCGTAATCACCCAATTCGACTTGGCAGTCGCCAATGTTCCCTGAAGCGAGAATTGCGATGACATCATCATTCATTTCAGCTTTTTCAAATGCAGATATGGCATCTTCAAAAGCACCTGCGTCACGGTGCACCATGCCCATGCGATAGGAGGCTCTTGCGCCAGCTGCTGTGCCGCTGTGGTCATTCATTACCTCTTCGAGGCCTGCCGCAAATCCATCACCATATGCCGCGAGATCCGTGGAATCCATTTCAAAGTAGCTCTCTGCTCTCCAGCTGCTTTCTTCCGCCTTCGCCTCTGCAGGAGCTGCGATGAAACTTTGGTAGGCAAGAACGGCAACGATCAAGGCTGCAACGCCTCCAATACCATAAGTCAAGGATGATCGGTTTTCGTCAACGAACTTCTCTGTTTTCGTGTATGCTTCGCCTACGTCGAGTAGGGTGTCATCTTCGGGCTTTGTTTTTTTCGCCATGGGTATTTTGTTGGGTCGAATATTTTGTCGTGTAAGACCGAGCAAAAATAGTGAAATTCGCATCATGGTACTCGAACAACTTCACCTGCATCATTTCAAGAATCACATTGGCTCGGATTTGAGCTTCGGTTCACAGGTCAATTGCTTGCTAGGAGACAATGGGAGTGGGAAAACCAACGTTTTAGATGCGGTTCACTACTTGTGTCATACCAAGAGTTATTTTAACCCCATTGATGGCCAAAACATCGCCCATGGCGAAGATCAAATGCTCGTGCAGGGACAGTTTTTGAGGCATGAACAGTCTGAAAAAGTAAGTTGTGCCATTGCGCGTGGGGTCAAAAAGGTCTTTCGATGGAACGAAAAGGCCTATGACCGTTTGGCGGATCATGTGGGGCGTTTTCCAGCTGTGATGATTGCTCCGGACGACTCAGGCCTGATTCATGAGGGCAGCGAAATGCGTCGAAGGTGGTTGGATTCAGTGATCTCACAATCGGATCGCGGTTATCTCAAGAACGTTATGTCGTACAACAAAGCGTTGAATCAACGCAACGCGCTGTTGCGATATTTTGCTGAAAATCGAACTTGGGATGAGGAGTCATTGGCGCTATGGGATGCGCAGCTTGTTCCACTCGCAGTTGCCATTCGTTCGCGTCGTGAAGAATTCATTGCAGGATACATACCTGTTTTCCAGGCGGCGCATGCCGATATCACGCAGGGAGTGGAATCGGTTGGGCTTGTTTACCGGTCAGATGTCGGGAATTCTGTTGAGTCATTTGCCGAACAATTGCGTCAAGCGAGAGAAGACGATCGCCGCCTGCGGAGGAGCACCTGCGGCACGCACAAGGACGATGTGCTTTTTCAGTTGGGGGAACATTTGTTGAAACGATTCGGTTCGCAAGGTCAACAGAAGTCTTTTTTGATCGCACTACGTCTTTCGCAGTTGGAGCACATCGAGACCGCGACAGGTGTCAAGCCCATTTTGTTGCTGGATGATATTTTTGATAAGATCGACGATAAGCGCGTCAATGCTTTAATGAGACGTGTAACCAGTGGATCTTTCGGGCAAGTATTCATCACAGATACAGATGTGGATCGTATTCCGCGAATGTTTCAAGAAACAGGTGCGGATGTAAAAGTTTATTTGGTGGAGCGGGGGGAGGTGAAGGAAGCACCGAAAGATGTAAATTCGTCCAATGAATCGTAACGATCCGAAACCACTGAAAGCCGCGATTGCTCAGTTTGTCAAGGCATACCGCATGCAGAGCAGATTGGATGAAGTGGATACGGTAAATGCGTGGAATGCGTGTTTTGGTCAGATGGTGCAAAGACAGACCCGTTCTATTCGATTGCAAGCTGAGGGAAAGCTTTGGGTTAAGCTGAATAGTGGTCCATTGAAGGAAGAATTGATGATGAGCAAGGGGCAGATTGTGAAGCGATTGAACGATCACCTTGGCCGAAAGATCATTTCAGAGGTCATCATCCAATGAGTTCGATGCCACTTCAAGCTGGTTCCATTGACCTGAATGGAACAATCGGTTCCGTTTCTGGTATTGTGGGGCAACTATTTTGTACTTTTTAGGTTGTCATGATGATGCGCAAGTTCAAATTACTGCTCGGCCTCACAGCCGTTGCTGGAGGATTGCTTTTGACTGGTGCGATGTTGCGTCCAAATCACATGCACTCTGAGGGTCAGCCGTATCATTCGAAGACATTCCGAATGGCGTACGGTGGACTTCCAGATACTACAAACAGTTTATTTACTGGCAGTGGCAAGTGTGCAGGTTGCCACGGAAAAGATCCCAATCATTTTGCGAGCATTGCTGGTCAAACTGTCCCTTTGACGCCCATGCCGAATGGTTGGGATGTGAACGTGACGGATGATTGGCGCAGTTCCTTGATGGCCAACTCGGCCAAGGATCCGTTTTGGAAGGCAAAAGTTCGGCATGAAGTATTGGTGAATCCATCTCATCAGTTGGATTTAGAAGATAAATGTACCTCTTGCCATGCGCCCCTTGGCCATTTTGCAGCGCATCATGACGGAGAGCCGCATTACACCATGGCCGCTCTTGTTCAAGACAGCCTTGCCATGGACGGAGTGAGTTGTCTGGCTTGCCACCAGCAATCGCAAGATGCGGGCAATACCTTCAGTGGTGAGCTGACCTTTGATGATAGCATGGCTTACGGGCCATATGGAGCAGGCAAGGATGAGCTCCCGTTGTACGATTTGCCTATGGTGACTTACACGGGGTATGCACCGGCGTATGGCGACCACATTGTGAGTGGTGAAATTTGCGCAGGTTGTCATTCGCTTGTGACCCAAACCACAGACATGGAGGGGAATTATACGGGTGCAGATTATGTGGAGCAGGCGACTTATCATGAGTGGCTGAATTCGGCGTATGCGGATGATGGTGAAGATCCACAGACGTGCAATGCTTGCCATTTGCCGCGCATCGATGAACCGGTTGTTATAAGTTCAGGTTACGTTTTCCTGGAGCCGCGAACGCCTTATGGACTGCACTACATGGTTGGAGGCAATGCTCAAATGCTCGAAATCATGCGCGACAACGTTGAAGATTTGGGGTTGTCGGCTACTGCAGATCAATTCGACAGTACGATTTTGCAGACGCGAAAGATGTTGCGTGAGCAGACACTTGACCTAGAGGTTCTCTCGAGCGATTGGGTTGAAACATCCGGGGGCTTCATGGAACTCAAGATCACCAACAAAGCGGGGCACAAGTTCCCCTCAGGCTATCCAGCGCGCAGGGCATGGGTCGAAGTCAAAGCGCGGATAGGTGACGAAATTATCTGGCACAGTGGCGCTTGGTCTGCGGACAATGGTTCGATCATCGGCTTGGACGAGGCTGGTTTGAGCACGTATGAACCTCACTACAACGTGATCTCGGAGGAGTCTCAAGTGCAGATTTATGAATTGGTGGCAGCGGACGTGACGGGGTCACCCACCAATTTGCTTGAGCGCGCAGCGTTCTCATTGAAAGATAACAGGCTTACCCCAAAGGGTTTCAGTTACGATCATGCGGTATATGACACGACACGCGTCGAGGGTTTGGCTTTTGAAGATGAGAGTTTTGACGTGGCGGATGGGTCGGATGTGATTACATACCAGTTCCCCTCATCCGCGGCTGGTGGAGAGGAGGTCGAAGTCGATGTTAAAGTTTGGTACCAGGCGATGCCTCCGCGTTGGATCAATTCAATGTTTGAATTTCAAGACAGCACGATTCAAGCTTTTCAAACGATGTTTGAGGCTCAAGGCGCAGCACCCGAGTTGGTCAAGGACACGACGTTTGTTTTGGATGTATTGGGAAGTGTGAATGATCGATTTCCCTCTGAACGTTGGGCCATTTATCCAAATCCTTCACAAGATGGAAGGGTCAACATGTTGGTGCCGCAGCGAGCCATGGGCGCTCTATGGGAAGTTTATGGAATGGATGGCTCACGAATTGCGTCTGGATGGACAACGCCCAATATGGAGATTCAATTGCCCGAAGTGCAGGGGACGTATGCGATTCGTTGGCACCTTAAAAATGGCGAGGTCATTACGCGCAAAGCTGTTGTGCGGAAGTGATCAGGCCCTGAGAGGTCACTTGTCCAAGTCTTCTCCATCCTCGCTTTCTTTTCCATCCCAAGGAAAAAAATCCTCTTCGTCCGACCTCTCTGATGTTCCGAGGTATACGTCTAGCAAACCATCAGGGATGGTTACGAACAATTGTTGTTTCGTTCGGTCGACTCGGATTTCAATTTCGGCAGGAAGTGGGATGAGTACTTCTCGTCCATCACTGTGCACCTCTAAAATTGGATAAATCGCATAATCCAAAACCTTGTTGATGGTTCCGATTGTTTCTTCGTTCTTAGCATCTGCGACGCGCCAACCTTGAACTTCGTGAAGATAAAATTCGTTTTCATCGAGCTCAGGCAAATACTTTATGGGCAGGAATACATTGGTCCCGCCAAGAGCCTTGGCGGCTGCTTCATCATTTACACCATCGAGATGGACAATGAGCTTTTGCAAAGCGTTATGGGCTTTGGTTGCATCTAAAAAGTGGGGGACAAGTCTGCCCCCAATTTCGAGCCAAATGCAGTCCAATTCCTTGTATAAATCCGGTTCGTCAGCATCGATGTACAGAATGACATCGCCTTTGTAACCGTGGGGCTTTGTGATTTTTCCGAGCAAGAAGCAGTCATCGATGTTCATGGCATGCAATGTATGAAGCAAAGAAAAGGGCTGTCACCAGAGGTGCAGCCCTTTTTACAATGGTAAGTCAGGAAATCAGTCTTCCTTTTCGTCTTTCTTTTCCTCCGCTGCTGGAGCTTCCTCC
>DCPZ01000026.1:0-4624 GCA_002323795.1 Flavobacteriales bacterium UBA1531
AGGCAGGCGTGGGATGGATCTTGGCCAAAAATTGGTGGCCGTACCAACGACCGTCGTTCGTGACTCCACCGTTTGCTGGGTATGTCAGCGGGCACTCCACATTTTCCCGCGCGGCAGCTGAAGTGTTGACCTTGCTCACAGGAAGCGAGTACTTTCCCGGTGGGCTGGGATCTTGGCCTGTGACCATGAATCAATTCTTGGTTTTCGAGGATGGTCCTTCTCAAAGTTTTGAACTTCAGTGGGCGACGTATTACGATGCCGCCAACGAAAGTGCGCTTTCTCGCATGTGGGGCGGAATTCATCCACCCATGGACGATGGACGTGCCCGACAGATTGGCATCGAGGTGGGCATTCAAGCCTTTCACTGCGCGGAAGGTTATGTTTTCCCAGAAATTTCTGAAGGATGCGGCGGTGCTGGGTTCTTGCCCGGTGGATTCTGTCCCGGAGACTTCAACGCAGATGCAACGGTAAATGTGGGCGATTTCCTCTTGTTCCTTTCAGCATTCAGCAACGAATGGGCTGGCGTCTATGATTTCGACGACAACGACGTGATTGGTTCCAATGACCTATTGATATTCCTGACGCTCTTCGGAGAAGATTGCGATTGATTCTGCACAATGGCAAACAAGGGGAAGGCTAGTCTTTTTTTCCAAAGGCCAGACTCCAACAGACGACATCTGGCTTAAGAGACCCTTCGAGGCGTCCAATGGATAGGAGCTTCAACTACCCTTTATCAATGCCTTTTACCTAAACGAGCGATCGCTTTTTGGAATGGAAAAGTCATTGGCGTTAACCAATGGCGGCATCAAAAATCTAAGCCATCAATATTTGATAACTTTGTTTTGTCCAATCAATTGGAAACTAAGTTTGTAGCCCTAACCTTCCAATCGTGCACCGATTACTCTTTCTTCTATCAACCGCAATCATAGCTCAGCAAGTCGCAGGTCAAGAGCTTCAATTCCTAAATTCTTTTGATGAGAATCAAATTGCTGATTATGCCATAACCGAGTTAGAGCTTGATGGGCAGATCGCGGTACTCTTCAATCACGACGTTGAGATGCATCGAATGTCTCATGACATGCCCTTTTTGGATGGAGAAATCGAAGTGTCAGGAGCTGTTTTCACGCCATCATCATCGACTGCCACAACCGAATATCCCATTGTGGTTTTCAACCACGGAACCACCTTTGTAAGAAGCAGTGCTCCTTCTTTCAAGCCGGAAATCAGCAACATGGGTTATTTATTGTCGTCTCTTGGCTTTGTCGTTTTGATGCCTGATTACGTCGGCTTGGGGGAAAGCCAAATCACTCATCCTTATTGTCATGCGAAAAGTGAGAGCGATTGTGGCTGGAGTCTTGTTCAAGCATTCGTTGAATCCAGCGAGGCGATGGGAATCAATCTCAACGGCAATCTTTTCATCTCGGGATATTCACAAGGGGGGCATGTTGCAATGGCTATGGCAAAAAACACCCCCCCAGAGTCCATCCAAAACATCGTTGAATTGAGAGCTGTTGCACCACTGAGCGGCCCCTACGACATGAGCGGAACGCAACTCCCTCTCACCTTTGAGCAAATATCCTACAGCAATCCAGCCTATCTTTTTTACACGCTAAAAGGTTGGAAGTCCGTCTATGGAGGTATCTACGAAGACTTCTCCGAGATATGCTATGAACCTTATGCCTCTGTCATTGAACCCATGCTTGATGGTTTCCATACAGCCGAGGAAATCAATGCCGAATGTCCCGAGGAACTCACCGATCTTTTCCCAGAGGAATTGATTCAAACGGTCCTTTCAAACCCCGACAATATCATCATGCAGTTGGCCGCGGAAAATGATGTCTTTCAGTGGGTTCCGGAGATGCCGGTTCACATGATGTATTGCACCGAAGACGAAGAAGTTTTTTATCAAAATGCTCTGCTCGCTGAATCCTGGATGAACGACAATGGCGCTCAGGATGTCGTCGCATATAACCTTGGAGCTGCGAACCACAATGGTTGTGCGCTATCCGCCATCACGAACAGCATGCTCTGGTTTTATTCATTGAACGCGGCAGGCACCAATTCCACCCCAGACATTTCTTTTGAAGCCAATTCCAATATCACAGTATATGACCTCAATGGCAGGATGGTTTATACCGGTGATCTGAAATCGCGCCCGCACCTCACAGGCATTTTTCTAATTCAACCTGAGGGCGCATTTCAAGCCCAGAAAAAATTTCTTAATTGGTGAAGCGCGCTGGTTACATATTCTCCCTTCTGGCCTGCATTTTATTTTGCAACTCCTCGCTTTTGGCGCAACAAAGTCATCGCCTCAAAGGAACCATCACCAGCTCCAAATCCGAGGCCATCCCAGGAGCGACAATTCTTTTTGGTGCGGTTCCTTTTTTCTCCGATGTAAATGGCCAATTCGAAATCGAAAGCACAGGAGAAGTCGCTTTAAAAATTTCTTCGCTGGGCTATAAGACCTTATTTGAAACGGTTTTCCTGCACCGGGATACCAGCATTCAATTCATGCTCATCGAACAACAATTAGAGCTTGGCGAAGCCACCGTTGAGGAAAAAAGTAGAACAAATCAAAATGCCAGCATCACGAATAAACTGGCTGGTTTCGAAATTGAAAACATTCCAACCGCCATGGGAATACCCGATGTATTATCCTCCATCAAGACCCTACCCGGCGTTCAATCCAATACGGAAGGTCAAAAAGGTCTGATTATTCGAGGCGGCAATTATGATCAAACGACCACTTCTGTAGATGGTGTTGCCATCGTCGGGACGAGTCACCTCTTCGGGCTGTTGTCCACTTTCCAAACAGATTGTGTCGATGAAGTTGTTCTGTACAATGGTTTTAAGCCACCAAGATTGGGCTCCACCCTCGGCTCAGCCGTTGAAGTCAATTTGAAAGAAGAATTTCCCAAAGAAAAGTCGTTCAAGGGAAGCGCAAGTGTTTCAGCCATTTCGAGCCAATTACAAAGCTCATACAGCAATGAAAAACTTTATCTGCAGATGGGGTATCGCCACTCCAATCTGTTCTTAATACAAAATCTAATCAACAATGCGCTGACGGTTAACGAAAAGAAAAATGTCGAAGCCATTTATGGTTTCGATGACTTTCATTTCAAGGCGGCCTACCTCTTCAAGAATCATAAGATTCAATTGTTGCACTTGAGAAGCTCCGACGACATGTCTTATAACGTCGATTTTGTGGAATCAGAGATTTTTCGCAACAATCAGATGTCATGGCGCAATTCAGCGAGTTCAGTGCGATGGAATTTCTATGCTCGTAACGGCATTATTTGGACGGCAAATGTGAGCTCAAGCAAATATTCTACTGGCTTAGGATCGTTGAATCGCACCGTTTATTTCGATGGTGAAACGAATGAAAACGATTGGAGGAACTCAGTTTCAACCTTTAACAACAACGTTGAAACCTTGACAATGCGAATGCTCCTCGAAAAAAAGATCTTGAACCATCTGAATTCCAACTTTGGATACGAATTCAAGAAAAACAAGATTGCGCCTTTTTCTGAGGAATATTGGGAAGATGCCCCCCAAGCGCAGCCTCGATTTGAAGGAAATGAAGATGTAAAAGTACACTCACTCTTTGCAGAATTAGAAGGAAGCCTATTGGGAGCGACTTCATTCAAGGCCGGACTTCGAACAAACGTATTTAGCTATGCAGAACAGCGCGAGTTTCACTTCAACCCGCAAGTCTCGGTCACACACGAATTTCAAAACAATCTATCGCTGGATTTTTACAGCCTTCGGTCCTCTCAAAATGTTCACTTGATCACATTGAACACCCTCGGTTTTATCCCGGAACTCTGGCTTTCACCATCCGAGGAAATGCCCGTTCAAAGATCTTGGTCAACGGGAGCAAAATTGAGTTATTCACGATTAAAAACAAACGCCTTCATTGATTTCTATGCCCGCGGCATGTCAAATCTTCTTGAGTTTGGCAACGTTGATTTTGAAAACTCGACAAATGAAATTGTGGAAAGTCAAATTGCTACGAATGGACAGGGAGCCGTCTTTGGATTTTCCGTTTCATTGAAAAGTTCCCTGAAAAACCTGCATTATTCGCTTTCCTATTCGCACGCAAAGAGTTCAAGGCTGTTCGAACAACTGAATCAGGGAGTTCCATTTCCTTTTGCATTTGACATCAGGCACGACATGAATGCCTCGTTCACTTATCAGATTGGCAAAAACTGCAAGCTGTCTGCTTTGTACACTTTCGCTTCTGGCCGTGTCTTGAACGTAAATGACCAAATGATTCCCATTGGATTTACGATACCGCTCGGAGGGAACTACACCCAATGGGCCTCGTACAATCAGCCTCAAAATCGAAACAGTTACCGGCTCGGGAATTTGCAGCGCATCGACTGGAGCATTTCATGGCAGCACTCCACCACTTCTGGGGAATACAATTTTCTACTCGGAGTCTACAACACAACAAACAGAGTCAACCCTTACTCCGCTTTCTCATCAGTGGACGAAAATGGAAATCCATACATCGAAGAAATTGGATTGATCCCATTTATGCCCAATCTAAGCATCTCCTATTCATGGAATTAACCTCAGGTCAAATGGTAAGCCTATGCATTGGCATGAGCATTGGCATGAG
>DCPZ01000026.1:4924-19319 GCA_002323795.1 Flavobacteriales bacterium UBA1531
CATTGGCATGAGCATTGGCATGAGCTCGTGCAATTGGTTCAACCCTTACGACACTCCAAAAACGAACGATAGCATTCAGGCTGTATCCTATTTCTTGCCGCTAGACAATGATTCATCGGTATGTTTTATTTCAAAATCCCAAAGCCATCATAGCCAGAATGAAATGCTTTCTCAAGACCTCTGCATCGAGGTCAGTGGCAATGGTGATTTCGCTCCCATTATCTCATGCTCTCAAGTGACTTCAGACACTGCATCAGTCTGGGTTCATACCTCTGAATTAGAAGAATCAGAGCCCGGAGACTCCATCCACGTGCTCATCGAATCCTCCGAGTTCAAAGCAATAATGGGCTCAGCTGTTGTTCCCCAACGACCCATTGTAGCTGGCTACGACCTATCCCCTCGAACATGGATTAGTGGTGACAAGATATTTGATGAACTCAAAGTTCATTTCAACGATCCATCCCCAAACTCCGATCAGTATATGCTCCAATTGATTCGATCGATTGATACGATTGGAGCACCACCCCCAAGGTTGATCAACATCAAAACAGAAGATCCCAATTTGCAGGTTCGCAAATTCGGTCGAGCCGCATTGGACAACGCGCTTCTATTCAATGACGCGCACTGGACGGATGACCCGTACAGCGCTGAGTTTCGAACTAGAAATAACATTGAAGAGGGAGTCCCATACCACTACACACTGCTTGTACACGGAATTTCAAACGAAATGGCACGCTTCTTTAACGACTTAGAGAATGGTGACTTCTACGGCACGTTTACAAGCGGTTCTGAGAATTTTGTGCGATCCAACCTCTCAGGTGCCGAAGGATGTTTCGGTGTTATGCGAACGGAAACAATTTTAATTTTTCCATAAGTTTTCGGGTGCAAACCCACTCCCGGAGCTTTGTTTTCACTTCATTCTCGATTGGTCACTCACCAAGAAAACCGTTGAATCGTTGAAATCACAGGAAGTACAGACTTCCCTAATGACTTCCATTTTCTGACTTTCTCCTGAAAGAACTCAATCCTTGCAAAGTCAGCTGCACCCATAATGACTGTCAATTTCGCTTATGTTTGGTTTTTAACCGCGTCAGACCTTGCGCGGAGCAACGACAAAATCACAGGCAACGATACGAAGAGCAGGCAATGCAAAGGCACTGCTTCCGAGGGCATTAAAACCAAAAAGAGCAACCATTTCTGATTGCTCTTCTTTTGTTTCTTAGTTGCGGGGGCCAGACTCGAACTGACGACCTTCGGGTTATGAGCCCGACGAGCTACCAACTGCTCCACCCCGCGATATCCACCCGATGGTAATGCCAACGGGACGTCAAAGATACGCTTAACTTTCATTTCACCAAATCAAATCATGAAATCAAAATTCATGGAAGTAGCTTTCACTGCGGGCCGTACCTTTGCCCTCTGACTACCAGTCTGCAACGTGAGCAACATGGCACCGAATCCAGAAGAAACAACTCCGCATCGTGCGGGTTTCGTCAATATTATTGGCTCTCCCAATGTTGGGAAAAGTACGCTAATGAACCGTCTAGTGGGCGAGCGTTTGAGCATCATTAATAAAAAAGCCCAGACAACGCGTCACCGCATCATGGGCATTGTGAACGAGCCTGAGTGGCAAATCGTTTATAGCGACACGCCAGGCGTGCTAGACCCTGCTTACAAGCTTCAGGAAGGAATGATGAAGTTTGTGCGCACTGCACTGCAAGATGCCGACCTCATCCTGATGGTCACGGATACCGAGGAGAACGATCTGGCCCATCCGGAGACTTTTGCCAAGATTGCAGACATGGAAGTCCCTGTGTTCATCCTCATCAACAAAGTAGACTTGGCAGATCAAGCCACTGTTGCAGATCGCCTGGCGTATTGGCAGCAGAAAATTCCCCGAGCAGTGGTTGCGCCCATCAGTGCATTGCACGGTTTCAATGTGGACCAAATCTTAGAGCGCGTAGTAGAATACCTTCCTGAGTCCCCGCCCTATTTCTCCAAAGATGAATTGACCAACAAACCCATGCGGTTTTTCATCTCTGAAATTATCCGAGAAAAAATCCTCACCCACTTCAAGCAAGAAATCCCATACTCCTGTGAAGTCGTCGTTGAATCCTATTTGGAAGAAGACGCTATGGTCAAGATCAGGGCTGAAATACGAGTAGCGCGCGAAAGCCAAAAACAAATCGTCATTGGCAGCGCTGGGAGCATGATCAAACGTGTGGGCATTGACGCTAGAAAGGACATCGAAAAATTCATTGGCTCACGTGTTTTTCTAGATCTCTACGTGCGAGTGGACAAAGACTGGCGCAACGACGAACACAAGTTAAAAAGACTCGGCTACTTAGATTGAACCCACAATACTCGCTATGATCGGATTCTCAAATGCCAAGATCAACATCGGTTTGTTTGTCATGAACAAGCGACCCGATGGATTTCACGCACTTGAGAGTGTTTTCTGGCCCATCGCATGGGCCGACGCGCTGGAATTGCATCGTACAGACGCACCCGGTCTGGAATTGAAGGTTACCGGGCTCGAGATCCCAGGAACCAATGAGGACAATCTCATTTGCAAAGCCTATGATTTAATGGCATCCAAATACGCCATTGGCGGAGTGAAAGCGCACTTGCACAAGACCATTCCCATGGGAGCCGGATTGGGCGGCGGCAGTTCAAATGCGACGTGCATGATTCGGCTGCTCGATCGCCTCTTTGATCTGAAAATTGCGGATAAAGTTGCCCTAGAATTGACTGCTGAACTTGGTTCAGATTGTCCATTTTTTTGGAATGCAACGCCTGCACTTGTCACCGGCCGTGGAGAAAAAATGATTCCCCCTCCAGGCTTTCAAGCATCCGAATGGAAGAATCTCCATGTGACTGTAATCCACCCTGGTGTGCACGTGTCCACCGCAGAAGCTTTTGCAAGCTGCAACCCCACACCACGGATTTTGGAATGGAACCAGCTAAGCGGAGGAACCATTCAAAACTGGGAAAAATGGCTTCAAAATGATTTCGAAAATGGTGTGAGCACGCTTCATCCAGAAGTCAAAATGGCACACAATCATCTCCAAAATTATGGAGCCGATTACGTGCAAATGACAGGCACAGGATCAGCCGTTTTTGGCGTGTTTCAGAATGAAGAAAAAGCCGCCCAAGCATCTCAATCAGCCCTTGAAAAGAATTGGGTTTCGCGAGCATGCGCGATGAATGCCTGCCTCTGATTCCAGCACCGAATCATTTCGGAGCTTTCCAGCATATCGCTGCGCCAAGCAAAACAAAAATCAAATTGGGGAGCCAAGCCGCAAGGATGAGCCAGTTATCCCGAGAGATAAGCGAGTCTGGTGACAGAGATACCGCTGCGGCATAAACCGTGATGAGCTTGGCTAAGAAGACAAATAAAAATCCGGTAATCACCGCCAAGAAAAGGTGATATCCCATTCCACCGCGAAGTTTCCGAGCTGCAATGCCAACCCCGATGATCATGAGCACGTAAATCGAAAACGGATTGGCTGTACGCCCAAATTGCTCCAGTTTTAGCGTGGACACGGGAGCACCACGTTGTTGCTCATTGCTAATGTGCTTCCGCAATTCAGGAGTGGTCATTGCCGAGGTCATAACAGAGCGTTGACCAAAATCACTGATGTTCATATTGAGCGACGTATCGATCCGGGTGAGGTAGCGCAAGTGCTCCGTACCGTCCGCATCAAAATTTCGAATGCGCGCGTTGATCAAACGCCACACACTGTCCTCTTCCAACCAGGTCGCCTTAGCTGCCAAAATTCGTTGCTCCAACACATTGTCATCTCCCCATCGCTCCAATTGAAACCGATAACCGGTGTTGCGATCAACCGTGATGGACCGAAAATATGCGACCGTGCCGGGGGCAATTTCTCGGTACATGTGCTGGTCCGAAATGTGAAAATTCACATGAACAAATTCCACTTCAAAATCCACCTTGCGTTCATTGGCTTTGGGCAAAATAAAATGCGAGATGAGCAGAGATAGAACCACAAGAACCGTCGAAGCAATGAAGTAAGGTCGCATCAAACGCGTAAAACTCATGCCCGAACTGAGCAAGGCTATGATTTCAGTTTGCTGCGCCAAACGGCTCGTAAACCAGATAATCGTCAGAAAGACGATGAAACCACTCAATAAGTTTCCGAAGTGAAAGCAAAAACTCAAGTAATACATAAGCGTCCCTCCCAACGGAGCATCGTTGGTCAGCAGCCTTCCTATGTTCTCCATCAAATCAAATACCACTGCAATCACGCAGAAAATACCCACCATGAAGAAAAATGTGGTGAGGAATTTTCGGATGATGTACCGATCGATGCGTTTGAGCGACAGCTTTGACCTCATTCGATTACAAGCGTTGATTCAAATGGGGTACAACAGAATCTTTCCATGCCATAAAATCACCCGCAATGATGTGCTCGCGGGCCTGGCGAGTCAAATCGAGGTAGAACGCCAAATTATGCACACTGCAGATATACAGAGCAAGGTATTCATTGGCTTTGATCAAGTGCCGAACGTAAGCGCGGCTATAAAACAAATCCACAGGAGAAGTCCCATCGGGATCCAGTGGAGAGTGATCGTTCGCCCATTTCTCGTTTTTCATATTCAGCGTACCCTTCCAAGTGAAAAGCAGCCCGTGTCGCGCGTTGCGCGTGGGCATGACACAATCAAACATGTCCACCCCTAACGCCATGTTTTCCAAAAGATTTTCTGGAGTACCAACTCCCATGAGATAACGCGGTCTGTCTTCAGGCAAAATACCACAAACCAATTCGGTCATGGCGTACATGTCTTCGTGCGGTTCGCCCACGCTCAAACCACCTATGGCATTGCCTACCGCGCCGCGCTCTGCAATCGCATGGGCCGATGCGGTCCGCAGATCTTTGAACGTCGATCCTTGAACAATGGGGAAAAGGGCTTGGTCGTGGCCATACAAAGGGCCGTTCGAAGCAAGGTGCCTGATGCATCGGTCCAACCAACGGTGTGTGCGTTCCATCGATTCCCGGGCGTACTGATGATCACTCGGATAAGGAGGACATTCATCAAATGCCATGATGATGTCCGCACCTATGCTCCGCTGGATATCCATCGACGTCTCAGGACTAAACAAATGCTTGCTTCCGTCAATGTGGCTGCTGAAGGTGACACCTTCCTCTGTGATTTTGCGGCGATCGGAAAGACTGAAAACTTGATATCCACCACTGTCTGTCAAAATTGGCCCATCCCAGTGCATAAACTTGTGCAATCCACCAGCCGTTTCCAAAACTGATGTGCCCGGACGCAGATAAAGGTGATACGTGTTGCCCAAGATGATTTGTGCTCGAATATCCTCCTTCAAATCACGCTGTGGAACCGCTTTGACCGTTCCTGCTGTGCCCACTGGCATGAAAATCGGCGTCTCAACCGTTCCATGGTCCGTTTGCACCAAGCCTGCGCGCGCTTTTGATTGAGAATCACTAGCCTCTATTTGAAAAGTCAGTTCAGCCATCGATGGAAGTAATTCTTGCAAATGTAACTTCGGAGCATGGTTGGAACCCTCTACAATGCCATTGCAATTGGAATTGGCGCGTCTGCCGGACTTTTGCTCGGAAAGAAAATCTCAAAGGAGCTACAAATCCAAGTATTCAAAGCTCTCGGACTGTTCACATTGGGACTCGGTTTTAGCATGAGTTTGGAAATGAATCAGCCTTTCGCTGTATTTCTCGCACTCGTTTTTGGCATTGCCACTGGGCACAAGTTGCAAATTGACCAACACCTTCGAAGGCTGACCGATCAGCTCGGTCAAGGGGCCGGAAATGGACTCATTCAATCGGTTCTCCTGTTCTGCGCAGGCGCAATGACACTGGTGGGCTGCATGCAAGACGGTCTTCAAGACGACCCTACCATTTTATTCATAAAAGGAACCATGGATTTGGTCAGTTCAGCTCTTCTTGCGGCGACCCTTGGAAGGGGCGTGCTATTGGCCGCACCAGCTGTACTAATCCTTCAAGGAGGTTTGACAGGAGCGTTTCAACTTTGGGGCGCTGCATGGCCTGCGGAATGGATCGCGGACCTCACGGGACTCGGGGGATTATTGCTTCTAGCGCTCGGTATCGATCTGCTGAAAATTCAGTCCTTTGCCTTACTAAATTTCGTTCCGGCATTTATCCTTCTGCCGCTCTTTCGCCCTGTTGCCATCTGGATACAGGTGGAGTTGCCGCTTTTACTCGCCTTTTAAATGCCGACAAAAGACAAAACCCACACGCTTATTCGCTGGACATGGGCGAGTGCTGGATTGGCTGTATTGCTGCTCTCGGGAATAATCACGAGTGAATTGAACCGTCGCATTGATGGACAATGGAAGCGCCCGGGCGAATGGTGGGGACTTCAGGCAACCGAAAAAAACTATGGGGCTGAAGTGCAGAAATGGAGCGAGCATTATGATCTCCCAGTCCCCTACTTGATGGCATTGATTCAATTGGAATCCGGAGGTCGAAAACCTGCTGGAAAACGATTTGAAGTGCACGTATTCGATCGACTCCAGGATGTTCAGAACGGTAGCCTTGAGCACTATGAAAACATCACACAAGAACATCTTACCGAAGCCAATGACGACGCACTTCGAAATTTGGCTACTTCTTGGGGGCCCTTTCAATTGATGGGATACAAGTGCATCTTATTGGAACGTCAAATCCGCGACATTCGGGGACAAGATGCCGTGCAAGCAGGCATTGAATGGATTGACATCACGTACGGCAATGTGCTCCGAAAAGGAAAATACCAAGATGCCTTTCACCTGCACAATACGGGTAAGCCCTTTCCAAAGTCAGGACCACCTCTCACCTTCCATCCCGACTATGTTGAAAAGGGCTTGCGCCTTATGGATGCTCACGAAACGCCCAACTAGGTTCCGTTTCGAATTGGGCTTGAACCTTTCCTTACTTACCTTGAAGCCAACGAAGGAGAACAGATGCCTGCTAACAAATATGCCCTCATACGCTATCGAACCATTGATCGATGCCTCACGAATTCGGGTGCTCCATTTCCAACCAAGGAAGAACTTCGAACGGCTTGTGAAGAAGCACTTTATGGCAGTGAAGGAGATCGCATCAGTATTTCAACGATTGAAAAAGATTTGAACGCGATGCGCAACGATGGCGGTCTAGGCTACTACGCTCCCATTGCTTATCACCGAGACCAACGCGGCTACCATTATGAAGAAGATGGGTTTTCAATTGATAACCTTCAACTCAATCCCGAGGAGTTGGAATCGATTCGTTTCGCGGCCCGAACATTGGTACAATTCAAAAATGTTCCTGTTTTCTCCCAGTTTGGTCAGGCCATTGGAAAAATTGATGACCGCCTCAGGATGGCGCCTAACCTTGACACCCGAAACCTCGACGCGGTGGTTCAATTTGAATCTGCTCCCGCAACGCGCGGTTCAGAGCTTTTGATGCCCATCCTGGAGAACATACAAAGCAAGCAAATGCTCGCGATGACGTACAAAAAATTCCAATCAGACGCTGCGAAGGAGGTTTTCCTCCACCCGTATCTTCTGAAAGAATACCGCAACCGCTGGTACGTTATCGGCTGGAATCCAGAGAGAGACGCCTACCGGACCTATGGACTTGATCGCATTCAGAAACTCAATGAAACTGCCGAATTCTTCACAGTACGCAACGACTTCAATGCCGATGATTTCTTCCTTCACTCCTTCGGGATTTCAAAAATTGCCGAGGCGCCTTGTGATGTGAAAATTCACTGCAGCCAATTGGAGTTTGAGTACTTGTCGGCTCAACCCGTTCACAGCAGCCAAAAACTCACAGACCTGGGAAACGGCTCTTTTGAATTATCACTTCATGTCTTGCTCACGTTCGAGCTGATTCAGTTTCTGCTCGGACTGGGATCAGCCGTCAAGGTCATAGAGCCAAAAGAACTGCAAAAACTGATGCTTCAAAACCTGTCAAACGCGCTGAATTTGTACGGCGAAATTTGATTTTTACGGCACCGTAAATTGATTACGGAGGACGATAGTTGATTTGTCTTGTCTAACACAAACAAGTCCACTGAAATGTCCATTCCACTCAACCCCCAGGCCTTCGACTCGCCATCTAGCATTCAAAATGCCGCCCAAGCCAAACTTTGGATTGATCGATTTGCCCGACCTGCAATGTTCAATTCACATGCATGGCAGACCACCAAGAAACTTGCCTTGCTCGTGTGGCGGTGTCATCTCGAAAATCGACCATTTCAACGAACGCTAAACTTTATGCATCCCTCCTTTTATGAAATGATTAAAACACCTGAAGGAATATGCTTGGTCAACGAATCCCGACTGAGGAGAATCCACTAAATGCCCATTCTACGTTTTGAAACCTTGAAAAAAGAGGGTGTAGCGGTGAATAACAATCAACAAAAACCAAACGAAAACAACCCACGCATGATGTATTTTTGAATTGATTCGAAATTAGTCGATAGATTTTAATTGTTTATCGATGTTTTTAAGTAATTTAGCATAGCAATGGATCCGGTCAAATCATCCCTTTTATTTTCTGAGCTGCAGGAGACCTTGCATGCAAAGACTGAAGGAGACGACCGCGGTGTATTGCTGAGCTTCTCGGGCGAGTTGACACAAGAGTCTACAGATGCCATCATGCTATTGGCAGAAAATGCCGCGCGGACAAAAGGAGCAAAACGAAAAGAGCAAAACAGACTGAGCAGCGTCCTGGTTGAATGTCTGCAGAATGTGAGCCGCCACGGCTGGATCAATGACGCAGGAGAACTGCAGCTATTCTTAACCATTGATAGCACCCCACTTGGGTTTCAGATTCAAGCAGGAAACATTGTGGACTTTGATATGGCTGCAACCCTTCGAGCCAAACTCTCCGAGGTCAATGGATTTACTCACGAAGAACTTAGACTGCGCTACGTTGAATGCCTTTGCCACAACGACTGGTCCGAAAAAGGAGGTGCGGGACTTGGACTTTTGTCCATGGCTAAAAAGTCAAATGGACCGCTCGATTACCAATTCATTGAGCTTGAGGACGGCATGCACCTCTTTACTCTGGGCATTTTAATCAAGTCTTAATCGCTCAACTTGGCGAACATAGCTTAGGTCTTGCGCTCTTTTTTGCGAGCTGCTGGAAATAAAATGTTGTTCAATATTAGCCGATAACCCGCAGAGTTAGGGTGAAGATTCAGATCGGTCGGTGGATCATTCACCAAGTGCCTATAATCCTCGGGGTCGTGGCCTCCGTAATACGTCCATTGCCCAAGCCCTAAAGTCCCATGAATGTATTTTGCGGAACGTGTACTTTTAGTTTCCCCCATAATGGTCACATCGGGGCGAATGTACTGCTTTCGAAAGGCAGTGGTCTGCCCCATAAAACCCGGAATTACCCGTTCATGGCTTTGAGTGAGCATCGTAGGGATGATGTCCCATTTGGCACTGAAGTCAAAGAGGGTGAAGAAGTCATTGATTTGCTTTGTTTTCGTGTGCTCCTCCGTGGCGTCAATATCCGAAAACTCATACACCATTGGGTCAGTAATGATTTGATAATCTTGAAAGGCTAGAGCCCGATCAAAATCAAGAGCTTTAGCAGCTCCTGGTTGCGTAGGATCACCATCAAAGACCGACTCGCAAATATCCACACCTTCTGCAGCCAGTGCGATGTCGAATGAATCTGTTCCAGAACACATGGTAAATAGGAACCCTCCTCCTAATACGAAATCTCGAATCTCGAGCGCCACATTCCGTTTCATCACACTCACTTTTTCAAAGCCCATTGTACGGGCCATCCCCTCCTGACGTTGCACTTCATTTTGGTACCAGGCAGCGCTGCGATACGAGCGGTAGAACTTCCCGTATTGACCTGTGAAATCTTCATGATGCAAATGGAGCCAGTCGTACCTCGGCAACGTCTCTCCAATGATCTCTGAATCATAAATGACATCGTATGGAATTTCGGCATAAGTCAAAACCAATGTCACCGCATCATCCCATGGTTGTTTTCCTTCCGGACTATAAACCGCAATCTTCGGTGCCACTTCCAACTTCACGCGTTCAGTATTTGATTCCGGATCCGCAATTTCAATTAAAATCTGCTGTGCCTGCACATCTGCAATCACTTGATGACTGATGCCTCGAATGACACACTCCTGAACCAGCGACGTCAAATTGGGCATGAGAAAGCTCCCTCCGCGGTAATTCAGCAGCCATTCGACTTCAACCTCTTGTTCCAGTAGCCAAAATGCCAAGCCGTAAGCCTTCAGATGATTCGATTGATTATCATCCATGGGAATCAGCAGCTGAGATGCCCGAAGATTTGAAACCCCAACGCAAGCAAACAAAAGGCCAACGCCAACCAACTTCTTCCAATCTTTAACAAGCCTTGTTTTCATGAAGGCAATTTACAACGATTCTCCATGCCGCAATTCGCGGCATGACCTGCAGGTTTTGACAGTACAAGGACTAAAATGGCGACTCTGCTCCTCCCTCCTCACTTGGAGGGTTCATCTTCGAAGACACCGTAACGGTCGACTGATTTGCAAAGTCTTCATTCGGCCGAAGCCCATCTTTGAACTCACCACGATCAAATACCGGATTTGCAAATGTGTCGTAATTGGCAAATTTCGCTAGACGCTGGATGAAACGCATCTTCACCGTGCCCAGGGCTCCATGACGGTGTTTCGCCAATATCAATTCGCCCAAACCTGCTGTGTCGATGCCGTCGGGATGTTCCGTCAGACCATAGTATTCCGCACGGTAAATGAAAGCAACAATATCTGCATCTTGCTCAATAGCTCCAGATTCCCGCAGGTCAGATAAGATTGGGCGTTTATCCCCGCCTCGTGTCTCCACCATCCGCGACAATTGGGAAAGGGCGATGATCGGAATATCCAATTCTTTGGCGATGCTTTTGATGGAACGACTGATGCTCGAAATTTCCTGCTCTCGATTGCCGGTGGAAGATCCAGCAGTCATCAACTGAAGGTAGTCGATGACCACCATTTCAATGCCGGCTGTCGATTTCAGGCGACGACACTTCGCACGCAATTCAAAAATACTCAACGCTGGTGTATCATCGATGTACAGCGGTGCCTCTGAGAGCTTACCAATGCGTTCATGCAACTGGGTGTACTCGTGCGGTGCCAAGCTTCCTTTTCGAAATTTATCTGAACTGATTTCCGTCTCAGCCGAAATCAAACGCTGAACCAATTGAACTGACGACATCTCCAACGAAAAAACTGCCACTGGTATGTTGTGTTCCACCGTGATATTTCTCGCCATGGTCAAGACAAAAGCGGTCTTTCCCATACCAGGGCGAGCTGCTAGGACAATCATGTCAGACTTCTGAAATCCTCCCGTGATTTTATCCAAGTCGACAAAACCGGTTGAAACACCACTCATCCCCCCTTCTTGATTTCGGGCGTTATCGATGTCCTCCAAGGCTTGACGCATGATGCTACTCATGGACTCATAACTTCGGCGAATATTTCCCTGTGCCACCTCAAACAACTGCGACTCCGCTTCATCCAGCAGGTCCAGCACATCCGTGGTTTCTTCGAAAGCTTTCTGCGTGATCAGATTCGACACACGAATCAACTCGCGTTGAATGTACTTCTGCGCAATGATGCGCGCATGTGCCTCAATGTTGGCCGTACTCGCAACACGCATTGTCAACTGCGCCACAGCCTGTGCACCTCCCACTTGCTGAAGATCTCCTGCTTTGCGAAGCATCTCGGTGACCGTTAAGATATCGACTGGTTCAGATTCGTGAAACAAATCGACAATCGCTGCATAAATGCGGCGGTGCGCATCACGGTAAAAACTCTCCGGCTTGAGAACATCGATCACCGAATTCACGGCCGTTTGCTCCATCATCATCGCGCCCAAAACAGCTTCTTCCAAATCCAATGACTGCGGCTGGACTTTACCCAGCAGCTCTGGAGCATTCGAAGAAGGCTGCGTTCCGCGAGATCGAACGCGGGTCACAGATGAATCTTTGGGATATTGGTCTTGCATGGTATTGGGAGGGTGAAGGTAGGACAGGGAATTCAGCCAAGCATCATGGATAATTCACAACGCATCGACAAGGTTCTTAACATCGCCCCTGAACCCCTAATTTTACTACCATGACACGTTCAATTTCTAGAATAACGCTCTCAATGATGATTTCAACAGCACTCGCTCTGTGGGCTGTCTTCTTTTTATTGGGATGCGAAGGACGAGACAAAGAATCACCTGCTGTGCAAATTATTGCACCAGCATATGACGGCATGGATGCGCAATTTGGTGATGTTCTATTCATACAATTCACCGCCACAGACGACCGAGACGATGGTGGGATTTGGACAGTCGAACTGCGCAAAGGAGACGGGGTATCAGTGCGTGCCTCTCAAATAGGACTCTGGCAAGGTTCTGAAATTGATACCTTGGTCGTTCCATTCGGACTCAACTCTTCTTCATGGCCAACGGAAACCATGACCATCGCTGTGGTCATCGATGATGCTGCAGGAAATCGCGGAGCGGATTTTCGCGAGTTCGATTACACTTCATCCGCAGATCTGCCCAACGTTTTAGCTGCACTGACCGAAGAAGCTGATGGGACGTCCTCCATACTGTCTTTTGAAGATGGCTCCAGCGAAGGTGATGCTGCAGCTGGTTTTCCATTGAGTCACGACTTGGCGTATGCGGATGGTTTTTATGCGTTGGCAGATGCTGAGGATGCAACCGTTCATCTGATTAACAGGCAAACAATGGCCCTCGAAAACACCTGGAATTCAGCCCAAAGCACGGGGACACTCCCATTGGTTCGGCGCGTGCACGCCTTGGGAATTCAGGCTGGGTTCACCATTGTACACGCCAGCGGACTGGCCATTATCAACCCCACTGGAGCCTTGCTTTTTGAGCGTTTCTCCGAAGCGCCGTGGAGCCCTATCGATGCGTGTTTCAGTGGAAACACGTGTGTGCTTTGGGAAAAAAATGAAGCCTCTTCTACCCACCGATTGCGGTCATGGAATTTTGTAACAGGCGCGACCGGACCCATCATCAATTTGGCGGCAGAATCGCAAGGATTCGGAGCTGTTCCAGCGCAAACATCAGGCAGTGCTGGCACCATATTCGTCATCAGTGAAACAGGTGGAATTACCTTGATCGACGTGGCTACGGGCAATATGCAAGATTTGTGTGGTCTCATTGGAAGCGGTTCACTTTATGGCAATGAATACACCTCTGCTGGAATCGGTGGAGAACAGGCCGTGTATGTACGCGGTGAGCAACTGTGCCGCCAAGACATTGGCCCTGTGAGCAGCGGCAGCACACTGCCCATTGAAGGTGACATCATCGGCATGCGTTCACGCAACGATGGATCCATTCACATGCTCCTCGATGAAGGCGGGGTCCAGCGGTTTGTTTCTTGGTCACCTGCTGAAGCGGCTCCATTCGAAAGTGATTTGGCATTGCCAATAAACACAAAAGCCATTTGGCTTGTTAACGAATGACTAGGAAGTACTTGCTTGGGTAAGTACTTTTGATTGTGCCTCCGAGAATGATTCGGATTTCGACTTCCCGAATTTTGAAACATGTTACAATACCCCCAAGAAGAACCCGATTTCGGCGTTGCACTGTCCACGAGTCTTGTACTCTTCGGTTTCGATGGGAGCGATTTGCAAGTACTGCTTGCGAAGAGTAAACGAGCACCCTACGAAGGTGCGCTTTTCCTACCAAGTCGATACATCGCCGCAGATGATGACCTCATGTTATCGGCAAGGAAAATGTTCAAGCAATTATTTGGATATGAGGATCCGGCTATGATTGAACAACTCCAGGCATTTGGAAAGGTATTTCGACATCCAGGAGGTCGCGTAATCAATGTTGCGCATTATGCTCTAGTTCGCAAGAGTGACTTTCAGGCTTCAAATTGGGATGAGAATGATATGCAGTGGATTCCCTTCTCAGAAGTACCCGATCTGGCATTCGACCACAACGAAATTGTGCAATACGCGAAGGAGCGTTTGAAGCGTCGTGTCAAAAGACGGCCTGTAGGCTTTGGTTTGTTGCCCGACAAATTCACTCTGGGCCAATTGCAAAACCTCTATGAAATCGCACTTGGGAAGACGTTTGACAAGCGGAATTTTCGCAAAAAACTGTTCAAGACCACTTTGCTGATTGATCTGGATCAAAAGGCAGATGGACGAGCAGCAGGCCAGCATAAAGGTTCACAGCTCTTCTCCTTCAACAAGGAGAAGTACCAAAAGATGAAGATTCAGGGCTACGACTTCGTATTCTGAAACAGCATCTTTTGTTATTCGATTATTCGCAATCAGTTCCAAATTCGCCTAGCAAAATTAGCAAGTCTGAAACTGTTACGACCCCATCACCATCGTTGTCTGCCGCGCA
>DCPZ01000054.1:0-20463 GCA_002323795.1 Flavobacteriales bacterium UBA1531
GTTCGAAAGGTGCGTCTCATTGACAACTTGGTTACCTCTGCCAATTACAACTTCATTGCCGATTCATTGGGGCTAAGTGATATCGTCACAAGGGCAAACACGGATTTGTTCAACAAAGTTCGGGTCAACCTCGGCATCGCACATAGCGCTTATGCCAGGGACTCCAGCGGACAGCGCATTGATCAATTCCTTGTCAAGCGTGGGGAGCCAATTTTACGAATGACGCGAGCAAATGCTGCACTCGGAAGTAGTTTTAACGGGGGAAGCAGTGGGCAGTTCCCTTGGAACTTTCGAGCGGACTACAATTTGGATCTACGTAAGAATTGGAGGCCTGACATACAGCGGGACACGCTGATTTTGACGCAAAGTGCGCGTCTCCGTGGCTCCATCGAAATTACGGAAAAGTGGCGCGTCGATGTCAACACCGGCTATGATCTGGTTCGCAAAGAGTGGACACCAACCCAGCTCGAGATATACTGGGATTTGCATTGCTGGGAGCTATCGGTCAATTGGGTGCCCATTGGAGTGCGAAAAAGCATTTATCTCCGGCTCAATATCAAAGCATCAATGCTCAAGGACTTGAAAGTGGAGTATCGAAACAACAACACGGATTTGCTATTTTAATCTGCCGCTCAAAGGGGCTCGCGACAATTCAGAATCATCGCGCGAGCCAGCGCACCACCATCACGACCAAGCACAGCACAAACATCACGAGACTGATTTTATTTACCCCGTGCATCATTCGTAAACTGACGTCGGCATCGGGATCTCGATGGAATAAGTTTGCAGGGTTCAGGTAGTAGAAAATTTTCTTAAAAAACATGGCTTCCAGGTTCTGGGTTCAACGTTGTGTGTGGGCAATGACGGAAATTTCGACACGAGCATTTTTTGGAAGTCCAGCTACAAAAACGGCTTCACGTGCCGGAAATGGCTGGGGCATGATGCTTTTATATGTTACGTCCATCCCCGCATAATCCTCTGTGTTGATGAGGAAAACACTTGCTTTAACCACATGCCGGAAGTCCAGTTCTGCGGCTTCAAGAATGCGCTGCACATTGCGCAGGCTTTGTTCTGTCGCTGCTTCGATGGAATTCGAGATTAACTTGTTGGACTTCGGATCCAGTGGGATTTGTCCGCTGACAAATACTAAATCTCCAGCGGTTATGGCTTGGCTGTACGAAGCAACCGGTGCTGCGGCGTCGGATGAAGAAATGGTTTTGGACATGTTGCGAAGCTAAGAACGGATTTCTCACCTTTGCACAACGAAGTACATCAATGCGCATTCTGCTGGTAGATAATTACGATTCCTTCACCTGGAACATTGAACACATGTTGGTTAGCCAAGGTGATGTTGAGGTGAAGGTGATGCGCAACGATGTCATTAACCCTGCGGGAATCGTGCAGTTTGATGGCATTGTGCTATCGCCAGGTCCGGGTCTGCCGGATGAAGCAGGGCAGTTGATGCGGATCATTCCAATCGCTGCAGCCCACCAAGTTCCCATGCTCGGCGTCTGCCTAGGTATGCAGGCGATTGTGGAGCATTTCGGAGGAACATTGGTCAATATGGAACGTGTGTTGCATGGCCAAACGTCTCAATTGACTTCGGTCGCCGCTACGCGACTGTTCGAGGGACTTCAAGCACCACTTACGGTAGGGCATTATCACAGTTGGATTTTGGAAGAAAGTAACCTTCCACCCAATCTTGAATTGACCGCTCGGAATGAAGATGGCTTGCCAATGGCCATTGCCCACCCGCAGTTGCCCATCGAAGCCGTTCAGTTTCATCCTGAGTCTGTGCTGACTCCTCAAGGTTCAACGATGTTCCGCAATTGGCTTCGTTTGGTGTCTGCGCATCGGGTCAATCATCCTGCCGACACGTCCAATGTACCGGTCTGGTTGGATCAGGAAGAGTCTTGAATGAAGAAGCTCCACCCTAGCGTTGGCTAAAGCGGAGCTTCAAACATTGTGAATTGCAGCGATTATTGCTCGCGATAGTTTGACATTACCTCTTCAAAAGTGTCTTTGAAGGTGTCGTAGTTGTACTCAGCGCGTATGCGCTCGTCTTGCTTTAAACCGTCGACATAAGCATTGGCCAATTCACCGCCACTCAATTCAATGGCGAGATAGGCGATGTACTTTTTCTCCTCAGTCATTGTCAATTCCTGGCAAATGGTGATGGCTCCGGTCAGCTTCTTGTTCACGATTGTGCGGGATAATTCGTTGAATTTGCTTGTGGCTTCTTCCTTCGTTCCGAAACCGAGTTGTGTGGCTTGGTTTTCGGCCACGATTTCTACAGTGGCTTCAACAGCTCTCGCCAGAGTGGCTTCGGCATTTTGCCGGGCAATCTTCTTGGCGATTTCACGCTGTGGGCTCGTGCCTGTTGCAGAGGCTCTGAAATATTCACCATTGGTCAAGAACTCAGGTCCTGAACAATATTCAACAATGCGAACCTCTCCCCGCGTTTGTGGCGTAGATGAGGTGTCTTTTCCGCTTTTACAGCCAGCAAATAACAGAGCTGCGGTCGCTCCCAAGAGCGCAAAGGTGTGTAGGTTTTTTTTCATTTGAGTGTTGTTTCTTATGTTGGATTGCAAGATGATGAATTCAATAAACATGCCAAAATATTTTGGGCTGGTTGCGAACGAAGAGTCTTAACGCTCATTCGTACAAGGCATTGATCAACTGTCTTAAAAATTTACCTTTGATTTCCAACGCAGCTTTTTCATAGGCGTTTGCATGAGCGGTGTTGAGATCGAGTTGAATGCCTTTGATGTCGTTCAAATTCTGTTGCACGATTGGAGCTCCACGGGTTGTCTTTATGACAACAGATGCGTTCAGGAATGCCGTGAAAAATCCCGAACCGGATCCCCCGTCTCGGGTGTCTGCTTCCAGAGTCAATATGAGGTCGGCATCATTTTTTCTTTCCACCCATGTCACGCCTTGATTGCTCAATCCTTCAGCTATTGCGTTTCGTAACAATTGTTTGTCTCGTTTTTCACCTCGCACTTTTTCATTCGTACTGAAATAAATGGTCGGGGGACTGAGCTCAATTGGGACGGATAAAGAAGAAACAGGCAGATGGTTCAGGAACTTGCGAGCAGGGGATTGTGCAATGCGCGGTGCGAGGTCATCCAAGTTCAATAAGATGTTCAATTCAGAGCGGCGAGTTCCAGGCTCGAATTGACTCAGCTCTATGATCACTTCACCAACTGGATTTGTCTGGCCTTCATCCCTTTTGGGAAGTGTTCCTCGCTTGTAACTCCAAACGACTGGGATTTTATTCAGTGGCTGGTCGTTAAGAATAGCCCGGCATTTCAAAACTCCTCGGTAGCGGTCTGCAAAAGAGAGGACGACTTCGCTTCTTTCTGCTTCGAGGTGGATGTCACTCACCAATCGTGAAATGCTATCCAATGCGACTCGATCCAAGGCAATTTCTCCGCTGGGTCCCTGCCAAGCATTGATTTCTCCCCAGTGCGTTTCCAAATCTTCGAGGCATCGGAGGTAGCCATCAATCGCCATGCCTACGTTTCCTTGCTTATAGGCCGCAATCGCTGACTCATAATGAGCACCGGCAATTTCCATATCAGCGGCTTTTCGCTCTGCGAGAATCTTTTGATACGTGGCTTTGTTCAGACGGTAATATGCCCAGATTTCTGTTTCGTTTTCATAACGTCCCATCAGTTCATAGCCTTCCAGTTCTTCAGTGGCCACACTTTTGATATTCTCGGAGAAGTTTTGTCCCGCAACTCCCTGAAACTGTGTCGTGTGTAAGATCGACGTAGTCTCAATTGTTACGCGAATTTGACCAGCGAGTTCCGCGAGTGCTCGCTTTTGTGCCGTGCCAAAGGCATCGGCAGCGAATTGATTTTTGCTAGCACTGGCGATGCCGATGTAATCGCTACTGATTCGGGGACGCTCGTTGACCCAAGTGGGGGCTTCTCCCCACTGATTTGAACCAGCACATCCATTCAAGATGAGCACCAAAAGACCGATTCCGATCCATGTTTTCCCGCAGCGTTGGTCACGGCTCAATGGTTTTAGGTGGCGCATCATTGGACCAGCCGCTTCGCTTCAGACTCAACCCTTGACCGCATGACGCTCGCAATTTCTTGGACTGTCGCATCAAGCATCGTTGTCTCAGATGTTAGGCTGGAATTGGACACGAGCTGATCCATCAGATCTCGTCGGCCCAATCGCCACATGCTTCCGTTGCTGCGAGCTGGGTATATGTTTTTGTGGTCCCCCCCGTAACGCGCGTATTCATTGGATGAACTTCTCTCTCGTTTAATAATCTCTGACATTTCAGTTTTTCCTGTTTCGAGTGAAATCAGGGCAAGTTGGACCGTCACTTTCACGGATCGAGATTGTCTGTATTTCTGATACTTTACATTGCGGTATTTGGTCTCATAAACTTTTTTGCCGTCCTCATTGACCTTAGCCACTTTGTAGCCTTCGAATCCAAGCATATCCAATCGTTGCAGCGCGGATGTCGTTACATCGCATGAAACGACCGTTGCTTTGAGAAGGGCTTTCGCACCCATCAGTCCGCCAACTTCAACGGCTGAGTTCCCATCAATGACTCCGCTCAGCGACATTTGCTGCTCCTTCAAGATGAGGTCCTGATTCTCCCGATCAACCAAATGTAAAAAAGGGTCTTGGCTGTTACCCAATGCCTGTTCTACGAATGATTTGAGTTTATTTTCCATTCCTGTGCGGCTCGATCCGTTTTCAAAATTTACGAGCGCAATGCCAAATTGCCCCTTTTCTAGGCACTCATCGCGTAGCATTTTGGCGTCTTTGAAATTGGCATCGCGCGATACACAAGCGTTGAAATCAGCATATGCAGAACGCCAGTGTTCCGCTTCAGTGGCAACCAATCCATTCCGGTAAAGGGGCTCGCAGAAGGCCACATCGGCTAGTGAACGCGCATCTTTGTAATCCGCATTTAGGCGTAGCACTTCATCAAAGTCTTGGAGCGACTCCCTGAACTCCTCCGCTTCAAGGTGCGTTAAGGCATCTTCATACACTTCTTCAAGGTGATCGTTCTTGACGCGATTGTAAGCCGCTTCGGTGTCACTCAGTATAAGTAGGCCGATTCCAAGTCGCTCCACTTTTGCTTGGTACGCTTTTGCGGTTTCATAAGACGAAACTGCTGATGCTCTATTCCCGGCGAGTCTTTCTTGGTCAAACCGAGCGAGGTGTTCATTGAGTACCCACTGACCAGCGCGCTGCATACCTGCGAGGCCTTCAGTGTTGTAAGGGTCTCTGGAAACCGCCGTAAAATAGAAATTCGCAGCCTGCCGCATCATGCCAGCCTCCTCCATTTTCAGGCCACGTTTGACAAATGCTTTCGAGCCTGAACAGCCCGTGAAGTTGACTAAAGCGCTCAGCGCAAGGGCGAAGATCCAGAAGCGACAATAATGGGTTCTGTGATGAAGTTCCATTGAAAAATTTCAGTGGCCAAGTTAGTACGAATACGCCATCGCTGAAGCGAATTTCATGCCAAGCTTTAATCCTGAATTATCTTTGGTGCAAACCAAATGCAATGGAGTCTATGAAAAAGGTGTTGGTCTTGGGGGCAGGTCGTTCGAGTTCTTCGCTCATACAGGAATTACTCAATCGATCGGAATCCAATGGCTGGCGGGTTGCGGTAGGTGACATGGATTTGGCATTGGCTCAGCAAAAATGTGCCCAACATCCGGCATCGGAAGCTTTTGAAATTGACCCAACGGACAACACCTCACGCGATGCCAGGATCGCTGCTTCTGACCTAGTGATTTCGATGGTTCCGGCTTTTCTGCATCCGCAGATTGCATCTGTTGCCATCGAAGCTGGCGTGCCCGTGATCACTCCGAGCTATGTTAGTCCTGAGATGGAGGCTCTCCACAGTCGGGCCGTTGAAAAGGGAGTGTTGGTACTGAATGAGATTGGCTTGGATCCTGGGATCGACCATTTAAGCGCAAAGCAAGTGCTCGATCGCATTGAATTGGAAGGAGGAAAAATGCTGGAGTTCGAATCGTATTGCGGTGGTTTAATTGCCCCCGATTCAGACAACAATCCATGGCATTATAAATTCAGCTGGAATCCGCGCAACGTAGTGCTTGCAGCTCAATCGGGACCGGCTACTTTTTTGGCAGGTGGTGCTGACCGATTGGTTCCGCCACATCGCGTTTTTCAAAACGCCCGAACGATCGAGGTCGACGGAACATCGTTTGAGGGATACCCCAATCGCGATTCCATTGCTTACGTGGATAAATACGGTTTGGCTGGAATCGAAACTCTCGTTCGTGGCACGCTTCGTGGCGAAGGATTTTGCGCTGGTTGGGATGCACTTGTTCAGTTGGGCTGTGTTCGAGACGATGTGAACATGACATGGTCAAAAGGTTGTTCTTGGGCGGATTGGTTGTGTTCATTTGTGCCCGCCCAATGGGCGGAAGCAGGCTTGGAGTCTGCGGTGCGGCGAGTGACCAATTGTTCGGACGAATCGATGGCTCGTCTTCATTGGCTCGGGTTGTTTGATGCGCAAACAGGCCCGCGAACGACGTCAGGGACACCCGCCCAAATCATACAGGAATTGCTGGAGATCAAGTGGGAATTGAAGGCAGAAGATCGCGATATGATTGTGATGTGGCACCGTTTTTTGTACGAGATCAATGGCGAGCGACATGAGGTTACGAGTTCCCTTCGATTGGAAGGCCGTGATGCGGTCTACACGGGCATGTCTGATACCGTGGGTTGGCCGATGGCCATAGCGGCAGAAGCTATGCTGAACGGTCAGTTCAAGCAAACGGGCGTGGAAGTGCCATTGCACCGTGACTATTATGATGTAATTCTGCCAGAATTAAAGCGCATGGGAGTTGAATTTCAAGAGACGCACTGCAAATGTTGAATGCTGTTTTGTCGACTTGCTGGTTTTGTGCATGCTGGGGAATGCCAGATTGGCCAGCTGACGGTATTGCTGATGCTGAGTGGGTAGAGCAAGCCCTGGAATGGAGGTTGACAAAAGGCATCGACGCTTGTGGTCAAGAAATGCTGGCGTTGGACGCACTTTCTCTCGAATGGGTCTCGAAATCACTTGAAATCAACGTGGAAATCCGCTCAGAGGAATGGCCTTTTTTGGCCTTTTCGCCCGAATTGACGGCGCCTCTCATTCAGCTGCATGCTTGGTCGATGATGCAAGGCCTAGAGATTGATAAAAAGAAGGTGAATCGAGTCATGAAACGCATCGCACGGCGCACTAAAAGTGTGCCTTTTCGGGAACTCAAAGGGCAATTTTCCTGAGTTCAAAGGGCCTGATTGGCTGCCACAAAAGTGGTGACTGATGCGACAAACATCAGAATGATCAGTGCCAGGTATCGAAGAGGTATCTGCTTCATAATCATCCGTTACGAGAATAGAACCGGAAAAGTTGCGGATTGGAGTATGAAAATTTGAGGCGAGCCCTATCATTCTTTGCCTTCAAAGGGTTTTCTTTGTTGCATGCGCAGTTTTGAAGTTCCTGCTTTTTACCTCAGTCCCATCATCTCCCGGGTTAAGGCGAGGAGAAAGGCGCAAGATCCCCGAAAACAGAATTTTGAACCGACTGTTTTGGATTTTGGCACCGTTCGATTCGTTCTTGCACGGCATTTTGGTTTTTGCTTCGGAGTGGAAAATGCGATTGAAATTGCCTATCGTGCCATCGATGAAAATCCGGGAAAGCGCATTTTTTTGCTGAGTCAAATGATTCACAACCCAGAAGTCAATTTGGATTTACAAGACAGAGGGATTCGGTTTTTGCAGGATACAGAAGGAAATGTTTTGACTCCTATGTCAGAACTTCGGCGCGAAGATGTGGTCTTAATCCCAGCCTTCGGAACCACCCTTGAAATCGAAGAACAGCTCAAGGAAATTGGGGTTGATGTCGATGCTTATAACACGACATGTCCATTTGTGGAGAAGGTTTGGAAGCGTTCTGCAAAATTGGCGACAGAAGATTATACGATTATCATTCACGGAAAGCCTGTGCATGAAGAGACTCGAGCGACTTTTAGCCATGCTGGAGAAAAAGGACACGCCTTGGTGATCAAAAACATGAGGGAGGCCGAAATTCTGTGTGGTTTCATTACAGGAGAGACAGATATAGCGGAGTTTGATACTTATTTTAAAGGGCGAACCTCTGCTGGTTTTGATCCGAACATTCACTTGAATCGCCTCGGTGTTGTGAATCAGACGACCATGCTCGCGTCGGACACACAGGCGATCAGCGATCGAATCAAGCGTGCGGTTGATGCCAGAATATCTCAGAAGAGCACCGTAGATTTTGCAAATACGCGGGATACACTGTGTTACGCTACGAATGACAATCAGCAAGCGACGCAGTCTGCATTGGCCAGCGGAATGGCGGATATGGCAGTAGTTGTGGGAGGCTATAACAGTTCAAACACCTCTCATTTGGTGGAACTTTGTGAAGAGAAATTACCGACGTTTTTCATTCGAAATGAAAAAGAGTTTTTGCCTGATGGAACCGTTCAGCATTTTGATTGGCGTCGGGGTTTGCATCAATCAACCATGGATCCGTGGCCAGTATCAGACGCTCAAAACCCCTCTTGCGTTTTGGTAACGAGTGGTGCTTCTTGCCCAGATGCAACTGTGGATCGCGTGATGCACGCAATCCTTCAGCGTTACCCCGGATCCAAAGATGTGGATGAAGTGTTAGTTGATTTTGAACAACGAATGACTCTCTGAGCCTGAATTGCGTGCGCTCAGGCGTATTTTAGCTTCACAATCATGCAAGCCCCACGTCTCAGATCCATGTTCCGGAATGTCCGAACAGAACCTCGTCGGTTCGAATTCAAATCTCGTCATTTGCCAGAATTGGATGAGAAGTGGCAAGAGAGAAAGGCGCGTGTTGAGCAGCACATTTCCGCCGAGGAGGAGGGGGGCTCAGTGCCCAGGACCATCCGCTTTCGATCGAATGGCGGAACTAATGGAAACAAAAGCTCAGAGCAGCGATTGCAGCAAATCGCAGGGGCTCGTTGGTCGATGCTTCGTGCAGCCTTCATTGCTGCGGTATTGATTTGGCTCGCTTGGAAAGGAATCCAGTGGGTAGAACGGAGTGATTTTTCACGTGTGTTGAAATGGATGGAAAATGCCTGAGGTGATCTGTCAACTTCCAGAAAATGTCTCCAATCAAATAGCGGCTGGAGAGGTGGTTCAAAGGCCCGCTTCGGCAGTCAAGGAATTAATGGAGAATGCCGTTGACGCGGGGGCAAACCGCATCGAAGTCCGTGTTGTGGATGCGGGACGCACTTTGATCCAAGTTTTGGACAATGGTGCGGGCATGGTGCTTGCGGATGCTGAGCGCTGCTTTCAGCGGCACGCAACCTCCAAAATTAGTGTTGCTGAAGATCTGTACAGCATTGCTTCAAAAGGCTTTCGAGGAGAAGCGTTGGCCTCCATAGCTTCCATTGCTCACGTCGAATTGAAGACGCGTCATGCAAGTGAAGAACATGGCGTCCAAATACAATTGGAAGGCGGGAAAGCGTCCAAGTTGATGCCTTGTGCTATCGAGATGGGCACTCAAATTGCCGTGCGTCATCTGTTCTTCAACGTCCCTGCACGGCGTAACTTCCTGAAGTCTGATGCGGTAGAAATGCGTCATGTAATCGACGAATTTCATCGCCTTGCCTTGGCTCACGAAGAAATTCATTTCTCATTGCATCACAACGAGGCGGAGTTGTTTAATCTCAAGGCTTCTTCCCGCAGAAAGCGTGTGGTTGGGGTATTTGGAACGAAGTATGACGAACGATTGGTGCCGGTTGAAGAAGCTACTGATGTGGTTGGGGTAGAAGGCTTTGTCGGGAAGCCTGAATTTGCAAGGCGCACCCGAGGAGAACAATTTTTGTTTGTGAATCAGCGCTTCATCAAGCATCCACTGTTGCACCGCACGATCATGGATGCGTACGAAGGGCTGCTACCTCGTGGCCAGTATCCGCTGTATGTGCTGTTTCTGACGATTGATCCGGCTCGACTCGATGTCAATATTCATCCGACCAAGACTGAAATTAAATTTGACGAGGAGCGTCATGTGCTTTCATTGTTATTGCCGGCAATTCGCCGTGGTCTTGGCAAGTACGCTGTTGCGCCTTCTCTTGATTTCGATCAAGAGACTGGACTGAACATATCGCCGTTGGATCCAACGCGCAATGTTCCTGAGCCAGCTGTGACGGTAAATTCGGATTACAACCCTTTCCGAAATCCGGACGCGGGTGTTTCATCATCTTCTGATTCGGCAATGCGAACAAACACGTCGCTCCGTCCTGGTCGAGGACAGATGGATGCTTGGAAAAAACTATACGGTGACGCACTTTCCTCTGAGCCGGTAAAAGTTCGTGATGGCGCGCCTGATATGGCATTGGTGTCCTCAGAAGTTGGCGCTGAAAGTGCCCCGCTGCTCAGCGAACAGAACGTGGATCAGAGACGTTCTGTGTTTCAGTTCCAGCAGCGCTATGTGGCGACGAGCACACGCTCAGGGGTGCTCTTCATCGACCAGCACCGAGCTCATCAACGCGTTTTGTACGAGTTGCTCGTTTCCCAGCTTGAAAATGAAACATCTTCCATGCCTGTTCAAAGGTTGCTGTTTCCTGAATTGGTGGAACTCAATGCAAGTGATCGGCACTTTGTATTGGATTCGAAAGAATGGCTCGAGCGCATGGGGCTTCATGTGGAACCTCATGATAATGGCGTGGAAATCACGGGTATGCCCGCCGAGGGTGGTGCGACTCCGACGCTTTTGATTGAGGCCGTTTTAGAGGACGATGGAAACGAGTTGCTTGGAATTTCACGAGCAGAAAGGGTCGCAGCACAAATGGCACAAACCATGGCGATTCTTCCTGGAAAATCCTTGAAGGAATCGGAGATGACGGATTTGTTGGACCGTTTATTTGGTTGTTCTACCCCCGATCGCGATCCATTCGGTCGTCGCGTGATTGTTAACTTTGATGCCAACGACATCGAGCAACGATTCCAGTAATGCTTCAAAATGCCCCACAGGTTGTCAAAAACCTGATCATCATCAATGTTCTGTTCTTTATCGTTTCGATGCTCCTCGGACAAGAACAAGCAGTCACTTGGTTGGCTGGTACTTATCCCGGTTCGCCGTTTTTTCAGCCGTGGCAAGTCATTACACACATGTTTATGCATGGAGGTTTAGGCCACATTTTCTTCAACATGTTTGCCCTGTATATGTTTGGCAGTCAATTGGAGCGTTTGTGGGGTCCACAACGCTTCTTGAATTACTACATCATCAGTGGGCTTGGGGGCTTTTTTTTGCACGAATTTTTCATTGGACTGGATTTTTATCAGACCTATGGTACATTTTTTCCTGATCGCTCTCAGCTTGTTCCTGATGGCATGTCGGATATGCAGGCCGTTTACATTTTAGAAGCCACATTTGGAAGAGTCGTCGGAGCGTCGGGAGCGGTATTTGGAATTTTGCTCGCATTCGGATTGCTTTTCCCCAATACGAAATTGATGCTGCTGTTTCCTCCGATTCCAATCAAGGCGAAGTATTTTGTTATGGGCTATGGCTTGATCGAACTGGGGTTGGCACTTGACAATGGATCAGGGGATAACGTGGCTCACTTTGCCCATTTGGGGGGCATGTTATTTGGCTACATTCTGCTCAAGCGCTGGCAAAAAGAGCGCGGAACCTTTTATTGAAGATTATGTGGGAGGAGGTTAAAAAACAATGGAATACCGGCGGGATTCTGAATCGCTTGATTCTTTTTAATGTCGGGGTTTTCCTGGTCCTCGCGACCCTTCAACTGTCAGGCCGCTTGGGTTTTGGAGAGCTTGGATTTGCTCGAGCTGAAGCCTTTGGTTTGGCCACTTCATGGGACATGTCAGTGCTGATTAAGCGTCCATGGACAGTCATTACACATATGTTCGTACACACGGGTATTTGGCACCTTGCGATGAATATGCTGTGGCTGCATTGGATGGGTCGCTTGTTTGTCATGGAGTTCGGCTCTCGACGATTGCTGAGTATGTACTTCGTTGCAGGACTCGCTGGTTTTCTGCTTTATGCCCTGGTGTTGAACGTCTTTCCTGGGATGCGTCAAGGATTGTATGCATACGGAGCAAGTGCTGCGGTCATGGGCATCATGGCAGCTGTGGCTACGGCCCAACCCAACCGTACGATTACTTTGGTGCTGTTGGGTGCAGTGCCGCTGAAGTATTTGGCCATTGGTTGGGTTGGTCTTGATTATTTTGCTTTGAGTGGTTCGGACAACACAGGAGGTCATTTGGCGCATTTGGGGGGTGCGGTTTTTGGTTATTTCGCCGTGATGGAATCGCGAAAGGGTCGTGACTGGGTGCGGTGGTTTGAATCGATTCTTGATGCTGTGGTTGGGATGTGGTCAAGCATCCGCGACGCGGTATCACCAATTCAGGGACGCAAACGCCGAGGTTCTGCGAGCTCGGGACGAAATTCGGCTGCTAGAACCTTCAAGTCAGACGCTGATTTCAATGCAGAAAAGAAACAGAAATCTGCTCGAATGGATTTCATTCTTGATAAGATTTCAAAACACGGTTACGACCAGCTTACAGCGGAAGAAAAAGAATTTTTGTTTCGTCAATCGGATTCATGAAGCAGCCAAAGGCATCGAGAAGACGACGGATTTGGTGGTCGGTGGTTTTGTTCATTCCAGGTTTGGTGGGAGTTATACTTGCGGAGTGCTCGGTGCGAGTATCGCCTGAGGTTATTCCAATTTTGGGGGTGGCTGGCGTGGCATTTCCGTTGAGTTGGTCGCTGATGGTGGCTGGAACCATTGGAGCGTTCAGAGCAAGGAAATGGAAATGGGGAGTTTTAGGTTTGGTCGTGTTCGGAGTTTCTTTCTCACATGCTGAGTCAACTTGGGGATGGGCTCAATTCACTGCCATCGATTCTGTAGGTGCTGAAGATCATCGTGTCAAGGTCATGTCTTGGAACGTGAGGCAGTTCAACCGTTTCGCGTGGATTGGTGTCCCCGGTGTGCAAGATTCGATTTTGGCGAGTATGAAACGTTCAGATGCGGATGTCATTTGCATTCAGGAGACATACCTAGAGGCCACGAGCGGTCGCGAGGCTCGTTCGAATCCTTGGATGTCGCGCGATATATTGAAGCGACGAACAGGACTCTCTCACTTGACCGAAGAATTTGCTTTAGGACGTGGAACGGATAAATTGTTCGGTTTGGTGGTGTTATCTCGATACCCGGTGATCGATCAGCAATCGATTCGATTCGAAAATGATCGAAACAACAGTGCCATGTCGGTAGATCTTGCCATTGACGGTGACACGGTCCGCATCTTCAATGTTCATTTGAGTAGCATTGGTTTTGAGGAAGCAGATTATAAAGATGCTCGGAACGTCACAAATGAAGGGGCTCGTTTGAGAATCTTGGATCGCCTGCAGGTGGCCTGGGAGAAACGAGCGAGTCAAGCACGAGAAGTTGCAGATTCAGTTTGTGCAAGTCCCCACCCCGTAATCCTCGCGGGTGATTTCAATGATACTCCCGTGTCATATGCTGCTCACCAGATTTCGCGTTGCCTTGCCGATGGATACCAGCGTTCAGACTTTTGGAATGCCCCAGCTCTTGGTGGAACATATCAAGGGGATTTGCCTTTCTTGAGAATCGATCAGATGTGGCACAGTCCTATGTTGGAATGCATGAATTACCGTACGGTGGACGTCGCTTTCTCGGATCACCGACCCATTGAAGGGACTTTCTTGTTGCCGTCGAATCGTGAATGAAAATCAGCCCAATCGCTGCTTCCGAGATTCACGTTCTTTCAGCGCTTCAATGCCGGCAACGTGCATGCCAATGAGCAAATATCCGTAAATGATATCATCCACAGGCATCGAGAAAATCCGCCAGCCCGTGTTGTGTCCCGGGTGGTACCAGACGATTTGATCTAGGATGATTGAGGCATCTGAGTGGAGCAGGGGATAATTCCAAAAATCCAACCCCGTGAGTATACCATTGGACAGGATTTGCGGAAAAAGCAAAACAAGCAAGGCTAGCCATAAATCGGCGGACCAACGCTTGAACTTTTGCATGACCCACAAGAGACTGAAGAAGGTCAAGAAAGAAGTGATGGCGACGTACCATCGACCACTGAAATTCAAAACCAACAAGAAGCAGACGATGATTCCAGCAATATTGAGCGTGCTGTCTGCATTTTGCAGAGGATTTCGTTTGACATAAGCGCGCAAAGCGAAGTAGGTAAACACACTGGCGTAAGGAATGCAGAAGAAAAAAAGACATTCTTCAATGGGGAGGCCGAAGCATGTAGGACCGAGCAAATAATCAGGATTGAACGCCCAAACTCCTGCTTTGGTGAACCAAACATCCCATGCAATGAAAAATGCCCCTACGGCCAAATTGACAGGTAGGAAGTACTTCCATTCTTTAAAGAAAGCCACTTTCTTGTCAAAGCTCAGTAGAAATGGTAAAGCAATTACAGCCAAATCCACCATCAAGTACAGGCCGTGAAGGTTGGCTTCTTCCATCATGATTGAATCGTTTTGCCGGGATTTCGTTTCATCTCCATGGAGCGTTTCGCTTCCTGCCAATACTTCGGAGGCACAAACAACATTCCGAAGCATTCGCCATCTTCTTTGGTGAGATGTTTGTGATGCACTTTATGTGCTTTGCGGATGGCCATGAAGTAGGTGTTTTCAGTTCGCTTGAACCACTTGAATCGTCGGTGAATGAAAACATCATGCACCAAAAAATACGCCAACCCATAAGCTGCGATTCCCGTACCGATCCATACACGAAAGTCTCCGCCGGCCATCGATCCGGTCACAAAGCACCAGGCACTTGGAATGGCGAATATCAAGAAGAATGCGTCATTCTTCTCGAAGAATCCAGGCTCGTGCACATGGTGATCGGCATGAAAGAACCACATGATACCGTGCATCAGGTGTTTATGGGCAAACCACGCAACCCCCTCCATGCCAATGAAGGTGCCAATCACAATGCTAGCAGCTGAAATGAAATTTATCGCGTCCATGGAAACCAATTCAAAAACAAGAAGAAGAATACAAAGATGGCAACAAGTAATCCGGCTCCGATGTTTTTACCTTTTTTGTGCGGGAGCAGATGGAAGGCAAAAGCCACGAACCACCAAGTAGCGTAGTTGCTCCAAGGAACATCGACGGAGTCCCAAGCCCACCAACCGGCTCGAATGGCGACAGGTTCGATCAAACCGTCCAAAGCCGTCATTAAGGAGGCCGCCACTAATGCCCTTACTATAAGGGCCAGTGCATTGTTTTTGAGTTTGAACCAACGCTTCATGATGCGATCTGACCAGTGGCCAAACCCAAGCAGCGACATCCACCAGAGTGCTCCCAGGATCAAGGGGACTCCAGCCAATTTCATTCCCAAAATATCTCCGTAGGCGTACGCACCAAAGAGCACTCCTGTCTGCACACCAATGATTTCAACTAGTAAGCCACCAGCAATTGCAGCAAGCCAAGTCCAATGGCGGTCTTCCCAGTCCATCCATGCAGCAAGAATTCCATTCACGAGGAGGTTGGAAGCTGTAAAATCCAAGAAGAATTTACCATGCCCAGCCAAAATACCCACGACACCAACGCCATGTAAAATGAGCATGATTCGCGGAATCCAATTCCGCTCGAAGCTGTTGATTTGATTCATGAATGAGAATCGGTGAGTTCTGTCGCAATTCGTGCGCTCAACAAACATAAGGGGATGCCGCCACCCGGGTGCACGCTTCCGCCACAAAAGTAAAGGCCTTTGAGCTGATTCGACCGATTGCGATGCCTCAAAAAAGCAGCCATCATACTGTTTGAGCTCGCGCCATAAAGCGCGCCACGCCAGGAGCTGGTGCGGTCTTGGATTCCTTGAGGAGTCAGGGTGAATTCGGAATCGATGAGGGGTTCGATGTCGGCCCCAAGGGTGCGTTGGATCTTGGCAAGCACTTGTTGTCGAATCGCTGGAATCATCGATTCGACCCGTTCCGGATTCGCCCCCACATTCACCATGACAAACCAGTTTTCGCAACCCTGAGGCGCATCATCTGGTTTGATTTTGGACGAAATATTGATGTAAACCGTGGGGTCTTCTCCGGGACCATCTGTTTTGTCGATGGCTTCAAATTCTCCCTTGTAATTCTTGCTGAATAAAATATTGTGCAGATGCAATTTGGGGTGTTCACCTTTGACTCCCCAATAAAAGATGACACCGCTTGTGGATCGCTCTTGGCTGAGGATTTTTTCGGGAGCAACTAAGTCTGGAAGCAGCTGCCGGTAGGTCGGATGTACATCCGAATTGGACATCACAAGATCAGCTCGAACGATGTTACCATTTCCATTTTCCAGAACGATGCCCTTTATTTTTCCCGATTCGTGCACGATGCGTTTCACGGGTTCGTTGCAATTGATTTCAACTCCGAGGGACTCAGCAAGAGCTACAAGGTGCTTTGTGATTCCGTGCATGCCTCCCTGGGGGAAATGTGTGCCCATGCCATGCTCAAGGTGCGGAATAACGTGCAACATTGCCGGTGCGCGATGCGGATCAGAACCATTGTAGGTGGCGTAGCGATCGAATAGCTGCACCAAGTGAGGTTCTTTCAGTCGCTTGCGATTCCAACGATGCAACGTCCCGAACCAAGGCAATCGGTGCACAAACGGTAGCACGGCGCTCCAAGCTGATTTGCCTGCGCCTCGCCACTCGTGAAGGCTTTGTTCGAGGAAGATTTGACGGGTGGCCTCAAAACTCCGTCCACTGTGTTTGATATGCGATTCCAGATTTGCAGCATCTCCACCAAAGGCCTCTTTAGCGCTACGAACGAATTTCGTTCGTTCGGACCAAGCCACGAGGGATTTCCCATCTTCCCAGAAGTAATGGGTAGAACGATCCAATGTTTCATGGGTAAATGGATCAGGCAAGGAAACATCGGGGCAATGTTCTTTTGCAAAATTATCCAAGTCTTGCATCAGTTGTGGCCAGGTAAATAAAGAAGGGCCGAGGTCAAAACGGTATCCGTTTTGCCATCGCTCGCGAAGTTTTCCGCCTGGTGCTTCTGCAGCTTCAAAAAGCCTGACATCCCAGCCTTTCGCTGCCAAGCGAACGGATGCGGCCAGTCCTGCGATGCCGGCCCCGATGACGATGGCTTGGCGGTTTTGTTTCAAGGTTATGCAGTTTGTTGAAGTGCGGCCAACTTGTCTTTGACTTGCTCATAGCAAATCCGAAACCATACGGTGAAGTGTTCAGGGTACGCTTTCATTTCAAACTCGAGTGCTTGGGTACTGATGTATCGATAGCCCGCCACTTCATTCCGATTGATTTTGGGCATCTGATCTGAATAACCCACGCAAACATGGTCCAATTCGTGTTCAATCAAAGAATTTGAGAATTCACTCCTATAGATGAAGTGAAACAGTGGTTTTGCCTGACAGTAAAATCCCATTTCTTCCTGAAGTCTTCGGGTGGCAGCCATGGCTGCAGTCTCACCTTTTCGTGGATGACTGCAACAAGCATTGGTCCACAATCCACCGCTATGGTATTTTTCATGTGCACGCTGTTGCAGAAGCCATTCGCCTTTGCTGTTGAAAATGAAAAATGAGAATGCACGGTGCAGAGCACCTTTGCGGTGGGCTTCCATTTTTTCCATGAGGCCCGTTTCTTGGTCACGAGGATTGACTAAAACCACCATGTCGTTGATGGCATGCATCGCTTCGCCCGTGTACGAGGAACTGTCGTTGGATATGGTCATGTCAAAGCTGATTTAGGAAGTCTGCAACAAACGATTCATACTTTGGGCGATCAGACCAGTGCGCATTGGAAAGTGCCTCTCTGACTACCTCGGCATCCTCGGCCATTTCGTTGTTGTATTCGAGCAGTTTCGGGATGCTGAACTGCACAGAGAGCCTGAAAAACCTCAGGTCAGGATCAAGTGGAAGTTGCACAATAGCGTCTTCCAATTGGGGTTTCCAAGTTTGAAATTGATTCAATTTGTCCATTGGGTTCCACATGGATTCTGCTAGCATCAACTGAGCGGTAGACTTCATGCCAAGCCCAATCGGAGACCCTGGATGTTCTGCAATGAACCCCATGGCCATGGAATCAAACTCCAAGACAACAGCCTGGGAACCTGGATCTAAGCAAGCAAGTCGGTAATAGTCCAAGACAGAAAAAATCTCTCCTCGGATTGCGATATGTTCATTTGTTTGACCATGGAACTCCCCAAAAGTGACAAACGAGATCAACCATACAATTGCCCACCTTTTCATGTCAGAGCATATTAAAACTGTGTCGTAAGTAAGACCCAACGAAGAGTGTGGCTTTTCGTGTATTCGGAATGCGAATGCGTTCCTCCATGATACGCTCACTCGGTAGACTCCTGATTTTCTGGAAAAGTCTTAGGTAGTAGATGTAAGCGATGTAAACTCCGAGCCTGCAGCTTCGGGGCAATTGAATGATGCCTTTATAAGCTTCTTGGAAATCGGCTTCGATTTCGTCTTCAATGAGCTGTTTTGTTTGCTCGTCAAACTGGCTCATGTCCAGGTTTGGGAAATATGACCGACCCATTTCTTCATAATCGGCTTTAAGGTCTCGGAGGAAATTGATTTTTTGAAATGCGGCCCCGAGACGCTCAGCAAAGGGTCGGAGTCGATCGTATTCGGTTTGGTTCCCTCCGACAAATACTTTCAAGCACATCAAACCAACAACTTCTGCTGAGCCCACGATGTATTGTTCGAAGTGCTTCCGATCATAATCGGCTCGGTTGAGGTCCCACTCCATGCTTTGAAGAAACAAATTGACATGCTCCTTATCAAGTGAATATTTGTTGTAAACCTTCTGGAAGGCGTGAAGAATCGGATTGAGGCTGATGCCCTCTTTCAGCGCAAGGTCGGTGTCCTTTTTGAAGCGATCGAACAACACAGCTTTATCAGTATGATGAAAGGTGTCAACGATTTCGTCTGCGAAGCGCACGTATCCATAAATCGAATAAATCGGCTCTCGGAGTGGTTTGCCTAAAAATCGGATGCCGAGGGAAAAAGAGGTGCTGTATGCTTTTGTGGTCAGCACGCTGCACTCCGCGCACACTCGATCATATAGTTTCAAAGCATCCATTTGAAGTTAACCAATGTAAGACACTTTTGGTTCAATTCATTTCGTTCGCGTGGACTTTCATCCACTGGTGCGCCTCCATTCCAGCTACTTCCCCGCTGATCAGGCTCGGAGGCACTCCGGGGCCGGGTGTCGTCAATTGACCCGTGAAGTATAGACCCGGTAGTTTACTCTTCATTTTGGGCTTCCAAAATGCGGTCTGTTTCAATGTGTTGGCGAGTCCATAGGCGTTCCCTTTGAAAGCGCGGTAGTCCTCTTGAAATTCTCGATGGGCGAACCCTCGCTTGTAGACGATGTGAGGGCGGATATCCATTCCGATTTGCCGTTCGAGGCGATCACACATTTCATCAAAATATGCTTCGCGTTGTCCAGGTTTTTCATCCAATCCCGGAGCTAACGGTATGAGGAAAAACAGGTTTTCACATCCGTCTGGTGCCACTCCGGAATCGGTGGTTGACGGCGCACTCACATAAAAAAGTGGATCTTCTGGCCAAGTCTGTGAATCGTAGATCGTCTCGGCATGGGGACCAAATGGTGTGTCGAAAAAGAGGTTGTGATGCTGGAGTTTGGGCACCTTGGTGTTGACACCAACATAAAAGAGCAATGAGCTTGGAGACATGACTCTTTTGTCCCAGTACTCTTCGTCGTATCGGCGCCATTTTGCAGGCAAAAGTGTTTGTTCAACGTGATGATAGTCGGCACCGGCAATGACCGTTTTGGCTTTGAGGGTCTCTCCCGATTGCAAGCGGACTCCATTGACGGTTTTTCCGTTGTCCGTGATTTGAGCCACATCGGCATTGCAAACAAATTCCACTCCAAGTTTTTTGGCGACCCGAACCATGGCCAATACAATCTCATGCATTCCGCCCATAGGATACCAAGTACCCAGAACGGTGTCTGCATAGTTCATTAGACTATACAGTGCAGGAGTTTTTTCAGGCTTTGCTCCTAAGAATAGCACTGGAAATTCAATGATTTGCAGCAGTCGTTCATCCGAGAAATAATTCCGAGCGTGTGCGCTGAAGCTCTTCAGCAATGTCAGCTTCGTTGATTGCTGTACGGTTTCCCACGTGGCGAATTCCATCACGCTGTGTGCAGGTTTTCGGACGAAGTTATTCATACCAATTTCATACTTCACTTCCGCTTCATCCAAGAAGGATTGCAGCCTAGCGCCTGCTCCGGATTCCATGGAATCGAAGGTGGCTTTGAGCGTTTCCAAATCCGCGGAAATGTCGACTGGACCGTCTTTAAACCAGACTGTATAAGATGGATCTAGTCTGACCAAATCGAGTTCTTTATGAACATCGCTCCCAAATTTGGAGAAGTACGCTTCAAATACGTC
>DCPZ01000054.1:20847-29133 GCA_002323795.1 Flavobacteriales bacterium UBA1531
GCTCGTCCACCGGGATGATCGTGGCGCTCTAACACCTTTACCTTGCGGCCCAAAGCGGCGAGTTGAGTGGCTGCGGCGATTCCGGCGAATCCGGCTCCGATGACCAAGGCATCACAAGCATGATTTGGGGTTTGTTGCTCCATAAATGCAAAACAACACCGATTCGAGCGATGTTCAACATAAATCTCGAAATGATGGACTTTTCTGTTCACGCGGACGAAACGCTACCTTTGTTCCATGGAAAAGCACGGTGCGATTTATAACATTTGCGCATTTGGGGCACACCCCGACGATGTGGAGTTGTTTGCCGGTGGTACAATTGCCAAAAGCGTTGCTCTGGGCAAAAAAGTAGCCATCGTAGATTTGACTCGAGGTGAGCTGGGCTCTCGTGGTACCGCTGAAACGCGGGCGAAGGAATCCGCTGCAGCACAGCAAATTTTGGGCGTGCAGCACCGTGAGAATTTGAATCTTGGTGATGGTTATTTCGAAGTGAATCGAGATTCATTGGACGCTGTTATTGAAGTGCTGCGACGGTTGCGTCCAAGCATTGTCCTGGCCAATGCGCTGGAAGACCGTCATCCCGATCATGGGCGAGGCGCTGAATTGATTCATCGCGCTGCTTTTTTGAGTGGATTGCTCAAAATAAAAACACACGATTCAATCTCGGGTGAACCCCAATTGCCATGGCGTCCTCAATCGGTTTACCATGGCATACAGGATCGTTGGCGTGACCCCAGTATCATCGTCGATATCACCGGCTTTGAAGAACTCAAAGCGCAGGCGATTGCTGCGTATGCGACGCAGTTTCATCAGCCTGAAGAAGCTCGAGATGCTCCCCAAACGCCCATTAGTACGCCGGAATTCTTGGTGCATCTAAAGGCGCGAGACGTCGCGATGGGTCGGTTGGGGGGAGTGAAAAGTGCTGAAGGATTTGAGGTGAAAAGACCGCCAATGGTAAGCGATCTCGACGTTTTGGGTTGAGGTTGAATTTGAGCGCTGCGACCCTCAAAAAAGCAACTTGAGTGCTGAAGTGGATTCACATTTGGACCAAGCGGCTAAAAGACCAAAAGCCTGTACAATAGCGGCTCCTGAGGCGGCATATGCCGCGCCAACGGCACCGAGCATTGGGATAAAAGCCGTAGCTAAAATCAAAAGAGTAATGAAACCGGCCGCTGAAGTCCAGGCATTCCATCGGTGCTGACCAATGCCTGAGAGATGATGTGCCACGATCGACGAAAAAGCACCTGCAATGGCAGCAGGAGCTAGGCCAATGACAACTGGACGAATGCCGTCAAATCCAAATACCCATTGGTATATGCTTTCCGGTATGAGCACGGCACATAGCAGTGATACGGCTGCGCCCAGCAATGCCCGGTGCAGTTGTGTGCGGGTGTTCGAAACCCTAAAATTTCGTTGATTTTCAGAGGCTGTTCGAGTATAGACCAAGGGAGCAAGGGCACGTGGAATCAACCACATGGCTTCCAATCCATAGAATGCAATGGAATAGACGCCAGACGCTGCGATTCCAGCCGGTGCTTGTGCGAGTAAACTGAGGTTGGCACGGTTGGTCAGCATCTGAAGCAAAGCGCCGGATTGAGCTGCGCGGCCAAATGTCCACAACCGCCGCGCCACATGCGATGGGGAAAGCCGCTCCAATTTGAGGGGTCGTTGAACTTGACGCCTGACCAGAATCACCGAAACAATGAATGCAACACCGAGGCTGGCGGCCAATGCATTCAGGAAATCACTGACTTGTGGCCATTCTTTGGTGCTGAACAATGCGCAGAGAATGATCAATAGCACTCCAGACTGCAATACTTGCAGGGCATTGTGCGATTTGATTTTCTGTTCCGCCAAAAGCAGTTGGCCGTGAAAAATAATAGCACCCTGCATCCAGCCTGTGGCCGCAATGAAAACAAAATGCGTTGCGGGCAACAAATGCATGGCAGTGCCAATTCCCGTCCCCGCAACTGCCGATGCAATCAGCCATAAATGACCCGGAATCAATGCATTCCAAACGTGCATTTCCTTTTGGAGGAAAACCACGGTGCCGCCAGCCAAGAAGCCACTGATTCCAGTAATCAACAAGATTCCGAGCTGAATCCAAGCGATCTCACCCTGTCCAGTTGCGCCGAGTGTGCGCGCATTCAGAAGGATGATAGCTGTGGTACAAACCAACAATAGCAGCCGACTGATGAGGGCGTGGCGATCTTCGTCGCGTGCTTGGCTTTGCACAGTCATCTTAAAGCTGTTTTTGATGTTGCCACTGAATGAAGCACTTGAGAATAGACTTTGCCGTATGCTATTGCCACGGCCTCAACGCTGAAGTGGCTGACCGCGTGTGATCGGAGTTCTGCACTGCTGAATGACGGGTTGCCCTCCATCCAACGACACATGGCTTCAGCTAATGCAGGCTCATTTTCAGATTCGATTAATTCTCCTCGAAGTGTCGAAAGGTATTCTCGGATTCCACCAACATCGGTCGATAACACGGGAATACCACTTGCCCAAGCCTCTGGAATGACGCAAGGGAAATTTTCGTAGCGACTGAAAAGCACCAATGCATCTGCGTTGCGCATTTTTTCAGCGACTTCATCAAGGGCAATTTCTCCATGCACTGTAATGCAGTCTTGCAGTCCTAGCGCATCGACCAATTTCTGATGCGGTTCGGGGTTCCCATCACCAACAATCTGAACATGAAATTGGTCGGATTGGTTTCGGGCAAGTTGAATCGAACGGATCAGGCCACTGATGTTTTTCTGTTCGTCATCCAACGAACTGATGTGCAGCCATTGAAAATCAGATGATGTTGCAGCAGTGTCCGAAGTTTGGGGGTGAAAAAGGGCTGTGTCTACAACATTGGGGACAACGCAAAGACAATCGTCTTTTTCCATGCTTGCGAAACTTCGAATGCTTTTCGCAAGATCATGTGAAACAGGGCAAATCACGAGCGCTTGTTGCAGTGTGGTGCGCATGGACCATTTCCTCCAAAATGGAATGCGATGGCGTTGTTCATCGTGGTAAGCAGTCCAATGTTCAGTAATAACCAAAGGAACACCCCAGCGTTTGGAGAGGATGCGAGCGGCTTTCCCGGCTGGGTATGCCACATGTAAGTGAATGAAGTCGAACGATTGCTCATCGACCTGTTCTGCCATGTGCAAGAGTGTGCGTGTTGTTCCTGTAACAACTGGTTTTTGGGCTCTGAAATAGGTGATCCGCTCCAAAAAGTTTCCGCGCAACTCTTGGGAGTTTTCCGGACGCGCTTGATCTGCTGGTGTCGGTGCGGCATACCAAATCTCTCCGCGATGTAAGGTGGAAATGGCCTCTACATGACGTCTGACGAAGTTGCCCAACGTGCCATGCACCGCGCTGGGGTACCAGCTGGCCAAATGCAAAACACGTGGAGATTCATCAGGAGTTTGTGTCATTGCTTCAAAGGTCGCAAGGTTTTCGATTAAACCGAAAACGATTTTTGGTGATCAATAATTGCGTTGGTATTCTCCTGGAATTGTCACTTTTGGCATACTGGAAGGCGATTCATGGAGAAAAAACACTTAGATTGTCTTATGAATCGATTTTACGTAACCCTTGCTATAGCATGTGTCTTCGGGACCAATCCGGTCTGGTCGCAAGCTCCCACTTTTCATGCAGATGTCGCGCCCATCATTTATCAAAACTGCACAGAGTGTCACAGGGTTGGCGAAATCGGACCCATTCCATTCACAACATATGATGAGGTGGCAAATCAGGCTGCTTTCATCTCATATGTCACTTCCACGGGTTACATGCCGCCTTGGACGCCAGATGTGGAGTATGCCTCATTGCGTGGAGAGCGATACCTGACACAAAATCAAATTCAAGTCTTAACAGATTGGTATGAGGCAGGAATGCCAGAAGGTGATCCAGCATTGAACCCCGGACTTCCAGATTTCCCGGAAGGCAGCCAAATCGGTGAGCCAGATTTGGTCGTTTCCATGCCGGAGCCATACGTGCATGGCGGGGATATGACAGAGCAATACCAAGTTTTTGTCTTGGAGACAGGTGTGGATGAAGAAACTGAAATAGGTGCTGTTGAGGTTCGAACAGGTAACGCAGCCATTGCGCACCATGCCCTCATCGCTTATACCGAAAGCGCAGTATCTATTGCAGGAGCTGAGGCATTGGATGCTGAGGATGACGCTTTGGGTTATGAAAGTTTTGGCGATTATGGGGTGAATGTTGAGGATTTTCTGTTTGGTGGCTGGGTACCAGGCACGCCGCCCACAGACTTTCCGCCGACCATTGGAAAAACCATTGGGCCAGATGGACGGCTGCTCCTGCAGATGCACTATGGCCCCACGCCAGTTGAAGAATCAGACGTTACAGAAATCAATTTGTTCTTCGCAGAAGAACCCATTCAACGAGAGGTGGATTTGGCCCTGATGACGGTCAACAACCTCACCGAGCCATTTTTCATCCAGCCAAACGTTGTGGAGACTTTCCATGGCATTTTTAATGTGACGAGTGATATGAGCCTTTTGTCCATCACTCCGCACTGCCACTTGCTCGGTCAATCTTGGGAAGTCTATGCCGTTTCTGGAAATGGCAACGATACCATACCGTTGATTTCGATTCCGCAGTGGGATTTCAACTGGCAGGGAATATTCAGCTATCCGGAGTTGAAGCATATCCCGGCGGGGTATACGATTCACGGTTATTGCACCTATGACAATACTTCGAGCAACCCGAACAACCCCAATGATCCGCCTCAGTGGACGGGATGGGGCGATTTGACAGGAGATGAAATGTTTGTGATGTTCTTGCAATTTGTGGATTACATGCCCGGTGATGAAAACATCAGCTTGTCAGTACCTGACGAGGATACGCGCATCGTTTATGCCGCGGATAATTTGTTTCCGGCGTGGCCCAATCCGGCGCGTCAAGACCAAACGGTGACGTTTGGGTACCATCTCAATCAGGCGGACGATGTTACACTCGATCTGTTGGATGTCCGGGGTCGGGAGGTGCAAAACATCATGCCTCAACGGCATGTATCTGCTGGACACCATGAGCAGCGATTTGTCTTGCCCCAATTGAATTCTGGTACTTACTTCTATCGCTTGACCACATCATCTGGCCTTGTGCGCAGTCACATGATTCAAGTGCAGGACTGAGATGTGGAAAGTCTTGATTTTCTTGGCACCGCTTTGTCCGATTTGCCAGGATTACACGTTTTATCTCAATGCGTTACACGAGCACTGGGAGGAGCAGTATCCCGGGCAATTGGAAATGGTGGGTTGGTTTCCCAATCCAACAGTTACAGATGGGCAGATTGCAACATTTGCGGATCGCTATAATGTGGACTGGTCGCTCGGGAGGGACACAATGGGCTGGTCGGAGGTTGTGGGTGCTCAATACACGCCTGAGGCCGCATTGGTTAGTCCTGAGGGTGAATTGGTCTATCTCGGTCGTGTCAATGATTTGTACTATGCGCTTGGCAAGCACCGGTCAAAGCCCAAGAGTGCCGATTTGGCATTAGCCGTGGAGCAGGCGATTGCAGGAGAGTTGGTTGATCCGAGTCGCACAGCTGCGATTGGATGTCCCATTGAACGCAGATTTTCTTCGCAGGATTGATTCCTTCGAAGATATTCCTCGGTCTCTATGAGGACTTTAGAAAACTCCAATTATCTTTGCGCACCCTTTGGGGTAAACGGTGGCTATAGCTCAGCTGGTTAGAGCACTGGTTTGTGGTACCAGGGGTCGTGGGTTCGAACCCCATTAGCCACCCTAGAAAAAGCCTTGCGATTCGTTGCAGGGCTTTTTTATGTCTTGCACTTTCTTGACCGTATCCTTCAATCATTTGGGCATTTCTGACCCCATCTTCTGTTGCCATTCGGCTGTGGCGTGGAGGTCTTTCCAGCCACAAGTGCCACGTTTCCAGATGGCGAGACCTGCCTCGGTGATTTGAACTACGTCCCGAGCAGGAGTGCGAATGAACCCCGCAATGCACAGGTTGATTTTCGCCCACCCCATGCGATTCAAGAGCAAGGGTTGGCCGTTGCTGTGGGTAGCAATGAGGTCAATGGAATCGAGGTGCATGAAGTGTTTTTCTTTGGCACGCTTCCGCATGTTCTCATACCACATGGGCTTTCCATGGGCCAGCACATCGAGGAGTGGGTAGAAGGCATCTTCTTGCTTCGGGACGGACATGATGAACGTTTTTAAAGACATACAAACGAGGGACTTCTGGAGTTGTTCTCTGGAATCCATCTGGTTGTGAAAAATCGTTTTTTTTTTTTATCAATATGCTATATCTACCACATGAATAAATTCAATACTATCATTTTACTCGTAGCGGGACTTCTCCTGTTTGTCTCGGGTTCCGCCCAAACACCCGGTGATTTAGGCTCAATTTCTGAAGTAAGTAAACTTACTGGTCCTAGATTCGGATTAACCTACATCGCTGATGGAAGTACATCGCAGGTTTTGAATCGCGTCCACGAGATGGACAGCCTAGAGTATAGTGAATTTGGCACGAGTCTTCCCTTCACCTACACCACTCAGTATGGATGGCAATGGGAAACACGTTTTGCAGACTCTGGAGTCTCAATTGTGGGACTGGTAGAGTGGGTAGCGTTTGTGGGACGAATGGAAAAGGGAATGTTCTTGCCAAGTTTTTCAAGTTTGGTTGGTGTCCGTGGGGAAGGAGGATTTGAGTTTGCGACCGGAGCCAACATATCTGCTTCAGGATTGGGCTTTGTTGTTGCAGCAGGATATAACATCCGAAAGGGAGATTTTAATCTGCCGATCAATATTTCAATTGTGCCAGACAAACAAGGCCCCAAGGATTCTTCAATCGGTGACATCTGAGATGCCAATGATTTCTTTGACTCCATTAAAGAGCCTAACACAGGTGTGCGCATTACAGTATCTGTTGGTTTTAACCTGACTTCGGATTGAGAAAATAGCTCGCCGTAAATGGCAAGAAAAAGCCCCCTGATGCAATGCATCGGGGGGCTTTTTGTTTGCAGCTTAATGCGATCAGTGAATGCCTTTGGCCGCGAGGTATCGCTCCGCGTCTAACGCTGCAATGCAGCCCGTGCCTGCAGCCGTAACGGCTTGGCGGTAGGTCTTGTCCGCGGCATCGCCGCTGACGAATACACCTTCGCGATTGGTGCGTGAGGTGCCTGGCTCACCGTATTTGATGTAGCCTTGCTCATCGAGATCAATCCAGCCTTTGAATACATCGGTATTGGGCTTGTGGCCAATCGCCACAAAGAATCCTGTGGCGGGAATGTCGTGTTCTGCGTTGGTTTGGTTGTTGCGCACCCGAATGGCTTCCACGCCTTCTTCGCCGAGGACCTCAACGGTATCGGTGTTCCAGAGCACTTCAATGTTATCCATTGCGAGCACGCGATTTTGCATGGCTTTAGACGCCCGCATTTCATCTCGGCGAACCAACATGGTGACTTTGTTGCAAAGTTTGGCGAGGTAGCTGGCCTCTTCACAGGCTGTATCACCGGCTCCAACGATCACCACATCCTGGCCACGGTAGAAGAACCCATCGCAGACAGCACAGGCGCTGACTCCACCTCCGGCGTCCCGCAAGCGCAGTTCGGATTCCAGTCCCAACCATTTGGCTGAAGCTCCTGTTGAGATGATCACAGAATCTGCATGCACCTCGATCCGGTCCGAGCCTTCGCCGACCCAGATTTTGTGCACCGGTCCTGAGAAGTCCACTTCGGTGACCCATCCGGTGCGCACATCGGTATCGAATCGTTTGGCTTGTGCTTCCAAGTCCATCATCATTTGTGGACCGTTGATTCCCTCGGGATACCCCGGAAAATTGTCAACTTCGGTGGTTTCCGTGAGTTGTCCGCCCGGCTGCATTCCCTGGTACATGACCGGTTTCATGTCCGCTCGAGCGGCATAAATGGCTGCGGTATATCCGGCGGGTCCCGATCCTACGATCAGGCATTTTACGTGTTCTGGTTGCGTACTCATGGCCGCAAAGATACACAGGTACTTGAGGTGGAAAAGGGATTGAAACGCGTTTTACCAAACGTTTTAAACCAAGTTGTTTTCGACGCGCAGCCACTCGTTCCACAGAGGATCCTCCGGGGGAGGAGCGAGGATGCTCATGGGCTCCTTTTTGACCGGGTGCACGAACTCAATGCGACGGGCGTGGAGATGAATCGAGGCGTTGTCGTTGGTGCGGCGTGCGCCGTACTTGATGTCACCTTTGATGGGGCTCTTCAAACTGCTCAACGTCGTGCGGATTTGATGATGCCGCCCGGTTTTGGGTTT
>DCPZ01000051.1 GCA_002323795.1 Flavobacteriales bacterium UBA1531
CCAATGCATACCGAATTAAACGAAGAACAGCAAGGCTATATCTGCGAAGCGATTCGTATTTTTGTTTAAGTTAATGAAAGCCGGTTATGAAAATTGCAGTTGTTGGAACAGGATATGTTGGGTTAGTAAGCGGAACTTGTTTCGCAGAAACAGGCAATGACGTCGTCTGTGTAGACATCGACGAGGCCAAAGTCGCTTCCATGAAAGAGGGTAAAATTCCCATTTATGAACCCCACTTGGATGTTTTATTCGAACGTAACATCCAGGCGGGCAGGTTGACCTTTACCACAAATTTGGAGTCGGCAATCGAGGAAGCCACGCTGATTTTCCTCGCGCTGCCCACCCCTCCCGGAGAAGATGGCTCTGCCGATCTCAGCTACGTCTTAGGCGTGGCAGGACATCTGGGTAAGATCATCAAAGACTACAAAGTCATCATCGATAAGAGCACGGTTCCAGTAGGCACCGCGGACAAAGTCCATGCTGCCGTTGCTGAAAATGCTCAAGTAGATTTTGATGTGGTTTCGAACCCCGAGTTCCTGCGTGAAGGATTTGCTGTCGATGATTTCATGAAACCCGACCGCGTGGTCATCGGATGCTCAAGTGCTCGAGCTGAAAAACTCATGAGCGAGCTGTACAAACCATTTGTACGTCAAGGAAATCCCATACTCTTCATGGACGAAAAAAGCGCGGAATTGACGAAGTACGCGGCGAACTCTTTCTTAGCCACGAAGATTACGTTTATGAATGAAGTGGCCAACTTTTGTGAGTTGGTTGGAGCTGATGTGGACAAGGTGCGACGCGGAATGGGCACCGACACGCGCATTGGATCTCGGTTTCTCTTCCCTGGCATTGGCTACGGAGGTAGCTGCTTCCCGAAAGATGTTCAGGCTCTGCACCGCAGCGGACAAGAAGCGCAATTTGATTTTGGCATTCTCACAAGCGTCATGCGCGCGAACGAAGATCAAAAAACCGTTTTGTTTGATCCCATTCGGGATTACTTCGAAGGGAATCTTCAAGGCAAGCGTATCGCCCTGTGGGGACTCGCATTCAAGCCCGAAACCGATGACATTCGAGAAGCCCCCGCTCTGTACATGATTGACCGCTTAGTTGACGCCGGTGCGGATATCATTGCTTTTGATCCAGAAGCAATGGACAATGTAAAAGAGCGCATTGGAGACAAAATCGATTATGCGGACAACCATTTAGAAGCTCTAAACGGGGCTGACGCGCTATTGATTTGCACTGAATGGCAGGTTTTTCGAAATCCGGACATGAACGACGTAAAACAGCGGCTAAACAACCCCGTTGTATTCGATGGAAGGAACCTCTACGAACTGGACGGTATGCGCGATCTTAATTTCTACTACAAGAGCATTGGACGTTCAACCATCCACCCCGTTTGATATGGAAAGGGTACTCGTTACAGGTGCAGCAGGATTCCTTGGCTCCCATTTGTGTGAACGATTTATTAAGGAAGGTTTTCGGGTCGAAGCAATGGACAACCTCATCACAGGTGACCTAAACAACCTTTCTGCCTTGATGGACCACCCAAACTTCTCGTTCCATAAGCATGATGTAACCGAGTTCATCAACATCGAAGGAGATTTGGATCATATTTTGCACTTTGCATCGCCGGCATCGCCGATTGATTACCTCAAAATACCCATCCAAACCCTCAAAGTGGGATCCCTCGGCATTCACAATTGCCTTGGATTGGCGAAGGACAAAGGCGCTCGGGTAACCATCGCTTCTACGAGCGAGATCTATGGCGATCCCGAAGTACACCCCCAACATGAGGAATACTTTGGCCACGTGAATACGATCGGTCCACGTGGAGTTTATGATGAAGCGAAGCGGTTTCAAGAATCCATCACAATGGCTTATCATCGATACCATGGGTTAGAAACGCGCATCGTGCGAATCTTCAATACCTATGGACCGCGCATGCGATTGAATGACGGACGCGTGCTTCCAGCGTTTATTGGACAAGCGCTTCGCGGCGAGGATCTCACCGTCTTTGGCACAGGATCGCAAACCCGCAGTTTTTGCTATGTCGACGATTTGATTGAAGGCATCTACCGATTGCATTTCTCGGATGAGACGCGCCCCGTCAACATTGGAAACCCCGATGAGATTACGATTGGCGACTTTGCAGAGGAGATCATTGCATTGACGGGAACAGATCAACAAGTAGTGTACCGCGACCTCCCCGAAAATGACCCCAAACAGCGGCAACCGGACATCACCCGAGCCAAAGCAGTTTTAGGATGGAAGCCAACGGTTGATCGCGCCGAAGGTCTTCAAAGAACTTACGCATACTTCAAAACCCTCACCAAAGAGGAATTGTACAAATCCGAGCATAAAGATTTTACGGACTTTCGAAAGAACTGACAACTGACCTTGAATGGACTACCAAGCCCACGAAACAGCAGCCATTGATGAAGGCGCACAGATCGGATCAGGATGCAAAATTTGGCATTTTAGCCACATCATGCCAGGAGCCGTGCTGGGTGAAAAATGCAACATTGGCCAAAATGTAGTGGTCTCGCCCGGAGTTGTCCTCGGTAAGAATGTCAAAGTGCAAAATAACGTTTCCATTTATGAAGGCGTCACTTGCGAGGATGACGTGTTTCTCGGTCCTAGCTGCGTATTCACCAATGTGACCAACCCGAGAAGCGCTGTCGTTCGACGTGGAAAGTATGCAAGCACACGAGTGGGCAAAGGTGCTACCATTGGAGCAAACGCGACCATCGTATGTGGCAACGACATTGGAGCTTTTGCGTTCATTGGAGCAGGTGCAGTTATAACGAAGGCTGTCCCACCCCATGCATTGCTTGTAGGAAATCCCGCGCGTCAAATCGGATGGATGTCTGAATTTGGACAACGGCTTCATTTTGATGACAATGGCCATGCTGTGTGCACTGAATCCCAGCAAGAATACACCCTAACAACTTCGGCAAAAGACACGAGGGCTGTGCACCGAATCAAATGATTTTTTAGACATGAGCATGTACCAAAAACTAATCGACAAAGAAGCTGTAATGAGCGTAGTAGGCTTGGGCTATGTTGGCTTGCCCATCGCCTTGGCTTTCGCAAGACACATCGAAGTCATTGGGTTTGACATCAATGAAGAGCGTGTTGAAATGATGCGCA
>DCPZ01000081.1 GCA_002323795.1 Flavobacteriales bacterium UBA1531
CCGCATGTACAGACCGCCCATCCTCTTTATTTGCATCGCTTCCATCTGGAGTTGTTCTACACCCGCAACTTCAACATCGGGACATTCCGATACAGACACCCTTCATGTCGTGGCCTCACGGCTTTTTGAAAGCCGAACGTACGAGGACTTCCTCGAACCTTTGGCTCGACCGGCCGTCATTCAATGGCACAACGCTTCTGAACTTTCGGATTCGGCGCTCCAAGTGGTGCTTGGTATAGCTGATGGCGTGCTTATGACAGGCGGGGCGGATATCCATCCCGAGCGGTACGGTCATGCCGCCGATACCGTGCGGTGCGGTGCTATTGACATGGAGCGTGATCGAGTCGAAAGCGAATTGTTACGGGCCGTCGATTCGTTGCATTTGCCGTGTCTAGGCGTTTGCCGCGGATTGCAATTCATGAATGTGCACAACGGCGGAACCCTGCACGCGCATCTTCCGGATGTGCTCGGAACGGATGCCCACCGCGCTGGAGTCCAAGGCAATTCACGTGATACGCTCCACGTTGTTGATGCGGATGCCGGATTTATGGGGGCTGGGCCAGCGGTGTCATCGGATGTGGTCTCTCATCATCACCAAGGCATCAATCGATTAGGGGAAGGATTGGAGGTATGGGCCCAAGCACCGGATGGACTGGCTGAAGGCATCCGCCGCAAAGACACCATCGCGTACCCCTGTTACGTCGGTGTACAGTGGCATCCTGAGCGGTCACCGGCCGGTCAACCTTTGGTGGAGCCTGTGGGGGGTTATTTCATCGGTGCCATGCAATTGAATTAAAATGCACCTCTTCTATATCAATCTTGAATTAACCCTCCAATGAAAACACATTATTGGCCTATCCTTTTAATGTGTGTGTGTGCTTCACCGAAAGTGCTGGGTCAATTGGTCATCAACGAATTGGTTGCGTCCAATTCCATGCTCGTCGATGACCCCGACTTCGAGCGCTCAAGCGATGTGGTGGAGTTATATAACTCTGGATCAGAGAGCATCGATCTCAGTGGATGGCATTTGACGGATAACTTTAATGACATTACTAAATGGACTTTTCCGGACGGCGTAGCAATTGATTCTGGGGAATTCCTACTTATCTGGTGCGATGGGGAAAATGTGGAAGCCAGCCAATTGCACAGCTCTTTCAAGTTGAGTAGCGTTGGTGAGGAGCTAGCAGTATTCAATTCGGAAGGCACTTGGGTTGATGGTATAACCTTTCCAAATCAATCTACGGACATCAGTTACGGGCGTTCAAGCGATGCTGCAGCGGAGTGGGCTTGGTTCAATGAGCCTACCCTCGGGGTCAGTAACAACGCGGCAACAGCATTTGAAGGCATCACCCATGGCATCCCGTATTTTTCTGTGGAAGGGGGCTTCTACGGTGAGCCTCTCAATGTTGAACTTACTTCACTCACCGGGGAGATTCGTTATACAATCGATGGACGAGAACCGACCTTGGAAGACAACCTTTACACCGGCCCGTTGGCTATGGATTCGTCGACTTTTCTGCGCGCGAGGTTGTTCGAGTTGGACCACATTCCGGGACCAACGCTTACCCACAGCTACTTTTTTGATCCATCCATCGATGAGCGGCCATTGCCTGTGTTTTCTTTGGTGACAAATCCAGATCATTTTTGGGATGCGGACACGGGAATTTATGTGCAAAATTTCAAGCCTGATTGGGAGTGGCCAGTAAACGTTGAGTTTTTCGAAAACGACGGCAACAATGAAGCGGTTTTCAATGAACGAGCGGGGGTGAAAATCAATGGTCAAAACAGCTGGCAGCTTCCGCAAAAAATGCTCGGCATTTACTTCAGAGGAGCCTACGGAAGCGGTAGTCTAGATTATCCTCTCTTTCATGACCGCGACCGAACCAAATTTGACAACTTTGTTCTTCGTGCCAGCGGCTCTGATTGGGCTTACACATTGATGCGTGATGGCTTGGGACAAGAACTGCCACAAGAAAATGCTTTCATTGGACACCAGGGGTTCCGACCGAGCATCGTTTTTGTTAATGGCGAGTACATGGGCATCCACAATATTCGGTCTCGTGCAGATGAAAATTACGTTCAAGAAAACCACGGCATCGCTGCTGGAGCGTTTGATTTAATCAACGATTATGGAGTTGTTGAAGAGGGCAGCGATTCAGCGTTTTGGGTTATGGACGGCTTGTTTAATCAAGACCTCAGTGTACAGGCGAATTTTGATGCTTTGGCAGACGAAGTAAACATGCAAGATTTTGCAGACTATTGGGCTACGGAAATTTGGTCGAGCAATAGCAGTTGGGGGCATAATGTGGTTTTATGGAAGCCTCACGTCGGCGGAAAATGGCGATATCTATTGACTGACCTCGATCGTGGCTTTTCGGGTTCTACCAATGATGACCTTTCGGATTTCACTCAGTTGGACGGTGATAATTACGACTATGCGCGTACATGGATTCATCACGCTCTCGAGAATGACGGATACGCAGCATATTTTGCACAGCGCTTCGCTGATCACCTGCACACCGCGTTCCACCCTCAAAGGGTCCAATCTCTCGTTAATCAATGGTCAGCTGCGATAGAAGAAGAGATTCCTTACCACGTTGAAAAGTGGTCAGGGACAACATCTTCCTATGGTGATGGCATTGAGTCGGTGGATTACTGGAATGAAGAAGTTCAAGAACTGAAAAGTTTTGCCGAGGAGCGAACTTCATTCATGATAGAGGATGTGTCGAATGAACTTGACTTATCGGAAACCGTGCAATTATTCACGGCCAATTTGCCTGCCGAGGCAGGTGACATCCGGCTCAATGATTTCAATATTCCGGGCAGTCCGTGGCTTGGCCCTTACTACGCAGACATGCCGATGGAATTGACCGCACAGTCAAAACCGGGCTATGTATTCTTAGGTTGGTCGGAGGCTGTTGAAGTGCCAATTGTTCTCGAGGGTTCAGAATGGAAATACCACGACCTCGGTGAAGACCTTGGCATTGATTGGCGCCTTCCAGATTATCCAGATTCGGACTGGGCGTCGGGTAATGCGGAATTGGGTTACGGCGATGGAGATGAAGCTACAGAGGTTTCATATGGTGAAGACCCAGACAACAAGCATCCAACCACGTATTTTCGTCACCACTTCGATACCGGAAATCAGCTGCCGTTGACCATTTCGGCTCTTTTTAAATTACGACGAGATGACGGTGCGGTAGTTTACCTGAATGGTGAGGAGGTCTTTCGCAGCAACATGCCGAACGGTCTAGTCACCTTTGACACCTTCTCACCTGATTCTGCGGGAGACGAATCTGAGACCAATTGGTACGAGTTTGCCTCACCCGTCACGCTTCAACCAGGTGCAAACGTGTTGGCGGTTGAAATTCACCAACACTCTTTGACGAGTTCAGACATTAGTTTTGATTTGGCTTTAATGAGCTTCACGCCTCTTGAGCAGTTGTTTTCCCAAGCCAATCCTTTGCCGGTTACGTTGATATCGACAACGGGCTATGTGGCGCGTTATCAACCTACGGGCCAGTGTTTGCTGCCAGAGTTGGTGGCTGAGGATTTGAATTTGGAAGCTTCTTGTTCTCCATATCTCGCAGTAGGCACGAGTACTGTTCTTCCAGACGTTACTTTGACCATGGAACCGGGCGTCGAGATTTGGTTTCCTTCTGATGCGCGCCTAATTGTTCAGGGCAATCTGCAGGCTGAAGGAACTGCTGAGGCACCAGTGGCGTTTCGTTTGAACCCTTCATACAGCGAGCCGTGGGGGAACATTCAATTTGATGAAGCCACCGCACCGAGTCTCATACGCCATGCGGTGGTTGAAAATGCTTCCGAGGGCCCACATCCCATCCATCACAGAGCCGCAATAGCGGCATGGTTCTCAGATCTTACGTTGGATCGAGTGGAATTACTTGCCAATCACAGCAACCCGGTATATGCAGAGCATAGCCAAATTGCACTCACCAACTGTACGCTCCATTCCGACATTACCGGTGACCTCATCAACGTTCGCCATGGTTCAGGCTTTATTGACAGTTGCTTATTTATCGGAAATGATCAGCCGGATACGGATGCTATTGATTACGATGTCTTGGAAAACGGCGTTGTGCGAAACTCTGTTATTCATTCTTTTTACGGTTTTAATAGTGATGGTATTGACCTAGGTGAAGGATCAACGGATATCTTAATTGAGTCGTGTTTCATCCATCACTGCACGGATAAAGGTGTGAGCATTGGTCAATCGTCTAACGCCATCATTGCGGATATGACCATTGGCCATTGCGCACTCGGTGTGGCCATGAAGGATCAAGGCAGCGCTACCCTTGACCACACCACGTTTTATGGCAATCAATACGCCGTTCGCGCTTATGAGAAGAACATGGGCATGGGCGGTGGAAATGCGACGGTGACCAACAGTATTTTTTCCAATAGCAGCCACGCTCCAGTTTTCGTTGATTCCCTGTCTTCGGCTTTGGTGGCTTACTCGATTTATGATTCTGATACGCTTGCTTATGACGAGGTACAAGAGCTTAATCCGTTGTTTACCAATCCGGATGGATATGACTTTGCCTTGCAGGAGGGCTCGCCAGCCATTGGATCTGCGCTAGATGGCCTCGATAAGGGTGCAATCACGCAGTGGTCAGGTGTAAGTAGGGGTCTTACCATTGTGGAGTTTGGGTATGCGGGTATTGCGAATCCGAACCTCGAATGGATTTGTTTGCGCAACGATGGTGATGCCCCGATAGAACTGCTCGGATATCGCTTAAGCGATGCGGTGGCTTGGACGCAATCTTTCCCACTTGTACTGGGTCCTGGTGAAAAGGCTTGGGTCGTGCGCGATGTGACGTTCTTTGATAATATTCCTGACGCTGTTATTCAGTGGGATAGCGGTCAGCTTGCGAATGAGGGGGAGCGTATCCTTCTGCACAATAGTGCTGGCATTGTAGTCGACTACGTAGAATACGAACCGGAGGCGCCGTGGCCTGTTCCCAGCGCGGGCCAGGAAGCGTTAGTGAGGGTTTCTTCAAACCTGGACAATCACTTCGCATCGAGTTGGCAATTGCAGACGCTGATCAACACAGCTGAAATCGAGACAAATAAGGATGAGCTTCAGGTTTACCCCAATCCAGCGTCTTCGATGATCCAGCTTGCTGGATTGAACCCTTCCAACGGCACTTTGTGTGCAGAGATGTGGAGTTTGTCCGGCCAATTGATTGGGGTCCGGACTTGGCCAGTTGGATCAGTTTGCACTTGGGACATTTCGGGGATTGCTCCAGGCATGTACGTGGTGCGTTCTGGAGAACGCAGGACCGTGCTTATTGTGCAATAACTCACATTGCGATGGGGGAGGGCTCCAGCCAAAAGCACCGCGCAATTCGCTGCGCACGCGGAGAAAAATAGGTTCGCGTGAGGCCGGGGCATTTCATCTTTTTCTAAGCGCGCTTTTACTGGAAAAGGCCACCAAAATTACATTTTCTTAGGCCCCAACCTTTTTTTATTTCGGTACTAACTTCAATATTTACATGAAGGGCAAAAATTGTGCTAAAAACGAAGCAAGAACAGTTGAAGACATCCGGCGCTTTGAAGGAGGTTGATTTTTTTAGAAGGCATTCTGAGCCTTTATTTCCAAGGTAAATCATGCAAACACAAATCAAAATATGCCTGCTTACGACAATCAGTTGCTTCTGGATTTTTTCTGTAAGTGCACAGCGTGAGCACAATTTTAATGAGAACATCAATGGCGCTAAGCAAGCAGTTATTGATTACCTAACAGCGTGGAAGAATGATAATTGTCACGACGCCGTTTTGCTTATCCCTGCTCCGGGGAGAGAGGGATTCTGTGCTCATATGGATAATGGTGAGTGGCAAAAATGGCTTGCTGAAGGGTTTGAAGTTGAACTCATCCAACTTGAAGAGGAAGCCGGCATTTGGCCTGAGCTAGACCTCATGACCAGTGCCCGAGCTGAATTTCAGATTGCAGTTGAAGGCGAATTGTATGCTTTTTATGCGGTTCGTATTCAGAATTGCTGGTATGTCCAACAATAATTTAACCCGCGTCAAACCTTCGTCAGAATCGCTAGAGATGACGGCGGATCAAGTTCGTCACCGCTTCTGTCCAATCGTCTTCTGCATTGAGACTTGGGACAAAGTCTAGTTTTTCGCCTCCCGCCTCTTCAAAGATTTCGACATATTCCTCTCCGATTTCAACGGTTGTTTCCAAGCAGTCAGCTACAAAAGCCGGTGAGAAGACGAGAAGCCGCTTCACGCCGTCCTTTGCGAGTTCTTCAATGACCTGATCGCTAAAAGGCCTTAGCCACTTTTTATCGAGTCGACTCTGAAAGGCAACGGAGTATTGGTCTTCAACTAAACCTAGCCGTTTTGCCAAAGCGCGCGTTGTAGCAAAACAGGTCGCCTTGTAACAGAATTTATTCTCGTCATTTATTTCAGCCTCACAGCTGTGGTTGGCGCACCGTTGGTCCTCATACACTTTATCGACCTGACGGACAGGCACCCCATGGTAGCTGAAAAGGATATGATCGTAGCTGTCCAAATCAAATTTTCGCGCTCTATTGTGAAAACAGGACAAGTAGCCCTCATCATCCCAATATTGACTGATCATCCGCAACTCCGGTATCACGTACCATTTTGAAATGATTCGCATGGCTTCCTGTAGCGTACTCCCGGTGGTTGCCGATGCATACTGGGCATAGAGCGGGACAATAATAATCCGGTCGTAACCGCACTTACGCATTTGCTCTAGCACCATCGGCATGCCTGGATTCTGATAACGCATGGCAAAATGAACATGCAGCTCACCAAGCTCAGGCTGTGATGACGCCAGTGACGTGCAACGATCTGCGACTTTTTGGGCCAGTTGTTGTCCGTAAATCAACAGCGGCGAGCCTTCTTCAGTCCAGACTTTTTTGTACTCTCGAGAACTTCGAAACCTTCGAAGTGGAGATATGATGCCTCGTACCAGGATTTGCCGAGGAAGCCAAGGAATATCGACGACCCGGCTATCAGAGAGAAACTCTGTAAGATATCGGCCTACTGCACTGGGTCCCGGGTTATCAGGAGTGCCAAGGTTAATAAGTAAGATTCCCGTTTTCATTGCCAGCTAGCATGGTTTTTTAAGACAGAGCGATTTCCTTGAAGGCCTTTTTGAGGTGGAAGCGAAATTAACTGGCGGAGATTGCCCTCTTTCTAAAAATAAAGTGAAAAAGAAGACCAAAGGGCATCAACATGACTCCAAAGAAAACACAGAGACGTATGACCCAAGGACTATTTTGACGGCGAATGCTGTCTTTCCATATCCAGCGAGTTGCGAGAATATCTCCAGCCACCATGTGAGACCACATGGCGGTTATGCCGGCTTTTGAGCTCATGCCTACCGCCAAACCGGCCATAAATCCGTCCGGGTGTGAACCACTATTTGCAAAATCAACAAGGCCCTCCGGATGCAGGATCATAATCAGAAACCAGATGCAAATTGGACCGGCAAAAAACCATGGCTTATTCATCATCTCTGATGTCTTGGCATCATAAGGCTTCAGCATCATTGCAAACCAAAATGGACCTACCCAAAGTGTACTCAGAGCAAAGAGCAGTGTATATAAATCCATGACTACATAATCATTCCACGTCCTTTTAAGTTCTCGGGGCGTTCCAATACAGTGGCAGGGGAATTTTGGCGCACTAGAGATGCTTTACTGATGATTGATAACATACATTCTCCCATACATCCTAAATTCGACTTAAAACAAGTTCCATGAAACTGCATTTTTTATGTCTCTTCGCGCTGCTCTTTGAATCCATTAGTGGATTTTCTCAGGGTTTTACATCGTATTTCACGGGCAATGCCACAGACGCTGTAACCAGCCCTTCTGGAGGGGTTTGCCTTATGGGTGGAGCGGCTGAGGACGATAACGGAATGAAGTGGTTCCTTGAGCGAGTCGATGGAGGTGATGTCCTCGTCCTGCGCGCCTCAGGCAGTGACGGTTACAATGACTACTTGTACTCGGAGCTAGGCATTGACGTCAATTCGGTTGAAACCATCGTATTTAATAACCCGAACGCAGCGAACCTCGAGGAGATTCATGATCGAATCATGCAAGCAGAAGGGATTTGGTTAGCCGGGGGCGATCAATGGGATTACGTTTCATTTTGGCGCGATACACCTGTTGCATCGCTGATCAATGAAGGCATCACGAATCGCAATATCGCAGTAGGTGGAACAAGTGCCGGTATGGCAGTGCTAGGGGAGTACTATTTTTCAGCAATCAATGGAACGGTTACTTCCACAACCGCTCTCAATATTCCATACAGTACGAGCGTGGTGGTCGACTCGACAAGCTTTTTGCACGTACCATATCTCGAGCGGGTTGTGACCGATACGCATTACGATGATCCCGATCGCAAAGGACGCCACACTGTATTTTTAGCAAGGGCATTAACAGATTACGGACTTGTAACCCGAGGCATCGCTTGCGAAGAGTATACCGCGGTATGCATCGATGAGACTGGAACGGCGAAGGTTTTCGGTGAACACCCCGATTACGAGGATGTTGCCTATTTCATTGTTCCAAATTGTGAATTAGCAAATCCAATGCCAGAGGTTTGCGCTCCGAATAATGCACTCGAATGGAACCACGATGGCCAAGCTTTGAAGGTCTACGAAGTGAATGGAACAACAAACGGCATGAATACTTTTGATTTGAACACTTGGGGAACTGGACAGGGAGGGACTTGGATGCATTGGCATGTCGCTGAAGGAATCCTTTACGAGTCAGAAGGCACCGCACCTGATTGTCCCGCCAATACTGCAGAATTAGCAGTGAATCATGCACTCGCTCACCCCAATCCAACGTCGAATCTCCTTTATCTGACGCTCACGGACCAGGCAATGATTGAACGAGGTAGCTTGGATGTACGCGTGACCGATAACCTCGGTAGAGAGCTATCGGTGACATCAAGAGTTTCCGGAAACGAACTCGAAGTGAACTGCTCTGCTTTACCAGATGGCTTGTACCAGATCATCTATAATCAGGGGGTCTCTATGAGCCGTTTTCAAGTAAAGCATTGATTGCACTGCGATTCAAATTCGTACTACTTTATTGGAAGAAAGTAGGATTGTGCCAAGAGTATTTTCCATGCAAAACTGATCAATGAGTGCGAGTCATACGTTCATTGGTAATCAACAGATAGGTTCCACGTCCGACAGCATTTGTATCAGGTGGAAAAACGTTGGCCTGCATATGAGAGTGAATGGTTAGAATTTCTAAATCTGGATTAGAATTCTGCAGATACCATACAATTCCCTCACGGTCTTGGCTATGGTAAGTGCCATTAAAATGAACGAATGGCACCTCTTCATTTAGGTTAGCAGATATAAAATGTGCCATCGTAGCATCGCGTATGGCCTGAGCCATGGGCAAGGTCTCTAAAGAATGATTTCCTCCCATGGAAAGCATGGCATTGTACCCCGGTAGTGAGACATCAAAGGGCACAGGTAGTGGAGGGAGGAATTCCTTCGCTTCAAGGCTCAAATCTTCAAGAGCCTTTAAGCCACGCTGGTAGACAAATGAGGCATACCTGCGCGGGATATTCGTTGCAATAAAGGCTAACTCACGCTCGCGAGCCGTTATTAATAGCGGGTGATAGTCCGTGAAGTGATTCGGCCACAATGTCGCTGAAGATTCGAATTTATCATCATTAATAATTCCTTTTAAAAATTCGTCGATGATTAATTGGTCATCTGTCTCTAGCATTTCAGCGCCAAGTACGGGACGTATTCCAGTATCCAACAGGTCAAGAATCAGCTCATGCTGCAGCCAATGCACGATTGGATCATCATGAAACTCTCCGAAGAGAACTACATCTGCGATTTTCACCTCTTCAATGAGTTCGGCCCAAGATGTGGGCTTGCCTGTTTCGTCGTAAATCGCGTATGCAAGGGGTGAATGCGAAAGCGATTTGTTCAATGCTCGTTCTTGTCCATGCATGCGCAGAATAGAGCACGCCACAATTAGTAAATACGATGTTACTCTGAACTTCATCCGTGTACTGTTTTGCTTAAATCGTGAACCACCTAAATGAAGATTGAAGCCTCAGCAGCAAAGCCCCTTTCGGCTTGCTTAGCAGTGTTCATTCATCCCACCAACGTTTTATCTAATAGCAGGCGGGTCTCCGATGCGAAAAAGGCTTAATGAGAATTAACAGGCACCTGTTTCACTCTTTTGTTTGAGGCAGGTAACGGGGCAGGTGCAAGCATTTTGTGACCATGTGGTACGTTACCAAACTTGGGTGTTGCTCTGCTTTTTCAATCCTTGATGATCACCTCCATCCGTGATGCCTCCGGAACCCGATCCACTTGAACCTGACCCATCGGCATCATAGTACACAGGAATTCCAACGTAACATCCGGTATGTTCGCCACCTGCCGTAGTCATTGTGAATTCAA
>DCPZ01000029.1 GCA_002323795.1 Flavobacteriales bacterium UBA1531
TCTGCAGCCGCCAGTGAACTTTCGCCAAAAAACGCTGGGTCATAACCGAATGTTTGAAAGGCTTTTTGGGCATGCCCTGGAATCGGATAGTAAATTCCACTTGGAATGCCTTTGGATTTCAAATGTGCCCTGAGCGCATCGCGTTTTCCGCCATGAATGCGCAAAGTGTATTGATGAAAGACGTGGGTGCTCCGAGGAGTCCGGTGAGGAATGGTGAGGCTTCTGATGTCGCCGAGCATCCGGTCGTATCGGGCTGCAGCTTCCTGTCGCGCTGCGATGTACCGCGGCAAGTACTGGAGTTTTACTCTGAGAATGGCCGCTTGCAGGCCATCGAGTCGAGAGTTGATGCCAACGACATCGTGGTGGTATTGTTTTGACGTGCCGTGGTTGGCAATCTGTCTGCATTTCCGGGCCATCTCATCATCTTGAGTGAGCACTGCGCCACCGTCTCCCATACAACCCAGGTTTTTGGAAGGAAAAAAGCTGGTGGTGCCCATCAGGCCAATGGTGCCTGATTGTTGCGTTTTTTCTCCTTTGCTCGACCATTTTGCACCAATTGCTTGTGCGTTGTCTTCGATGAGAGGAACGTTGTGTTTTTTAGAAATGGCGGCGAGTTCACTCATGTTGGCCATCTGCCCGAACAAGTGAACAGGGACAATTGCTTTGGTTCGATCGGTGATTGCCTGCTCGACTTGTGCGGCATCGATTGTAAATGAATCGGGATCAATGTCTACAAGCACTGGGATCGCTCCTAAGAGGGCAACCACTTCTACTGTGCTGATGAATGTGAAGCCCGTGGTGATCACTTCATCGCCCGGTCCAATGCCCAATGCCATCATGGCAATTTGGAGAGCATCCGTTCCATTGCCGCAAGGAATGATATGCCTTGCACCGGTGAATCCACTCAATTCCGTGGCAAAGGCTTCTACTTCGGGTCCTTTGACAAAAGCTCCCGTCTTCAGAACGCGCCCCATGGCTTCTCGCAATTCGTTCTCAATTTTTTGGTGTTGACCGATAAGGTCCACCATCTGGATGCCTTCCATTGTCGTACTGGGTTCTCAGGCAAATCTACGAAGGGCAATGTGCGTCAAATGAAAACGTTTCAGAAAAGCTAACATGTGATTGGTAACTTGCTGCATCGAAATTGCACTGGCATTCAACGGAAAATCATGATGATTCCAAAGTCCTTTTTAGCTGGTATATTGACATTACTGCTTTGCTGCGCGAGCACCAATGGGACTGCTCAAGGCCGCTCGGTGAGTGATAGCGTGTTGTTTTCGCCATACATCCAAGTGCATGGTGGTTTGGGCAGTGGCGCCGGTGACTTGGGATTGCGTTACGGCACTGGAGGGCACGTGGGGGCCGGTGCTCATGTCAAAACAACGAAAAACTGGTTTTTTGGTGGGCAGGCGAGTTTTGGCTTCGGAATGGAATTGAAAGAGTTGGGGGTACTCTCAAATCTACTCACGCCGAGCGGTCAGTTGATTGATAACGAAGGGCAGGTGGCATTGTTGACGTTATCTGGCAAAGGGGGTTGGTTTACCCTCGATGCGGGAAAGCTTTTCCCATTGGCCAAGACAAATCCCAATTCCGGAATTTTGATTATGATTGGAGCGGGTTCGGTTCATCACCGGGTTCATTTTGAGAACACAGAGAACAGAATTACGCAACTGGAAGAACCCTATGTTTCGGGCTACGATCGCTTGACTTGGGGTGTTGCTGCGCGGCAGTTTTTAGGTTATTGGCACATGGCTGACAATGGATTGGTCAACTGGTTCGGTGGCGTAGAGCTTTGGGAGGCACGCACGTGGCCGCAGCGACCGATGAATTTTGATACCCTCATGCCAGACAATGGCCCACGATTTGATGCCATGGCTTCCATCCAAATCGGTTGGGTCTTTCACATTTACAAGCGCTCGAATCCAGAGCATTGGTATTGATTCAGATCAGCATGAGTCGATTCGCCCACGCCTTAATGATGCGCGTTTACTGTCAGGCCATTGGCTTGGCTGCTTTCACGGGCAGTCCCAAGGCTCGGGCTTGGTTGGCCATGAGGAAAGGCAACCTTGACCGTCTGCAGCAAGCTACCAATGCGCTCGCAAAAGATGAGGACTGGCTTTGGTTTCATTGTGCTTCGGTGGGAGAATTCGAGCAAGCCCAGCCGGTCATGAAGGCCATGCGCGATCAAGACAAAACGTTGCGATTTTTACTGACGTTTTACAGCTCTTCGGGTTGGGACTTTTTTGCCAAAAAACAACCTTCGTGGTGGGAGCCATCCGATTGTGTCGCGGCGATGCCGTTGGACGCGCCAGCAGATGTTCGGAAATGCTTGGCTGCTTTGACGCGGCCGGACGCTTCCAAGCCATCTGTTCGGTTGTTTGCCCTTGCCAAATACGATGTTTGGCCAGAGTTGATTGCGCAACTAAAACCACATGCGCCACTTGTTCTTTTTGCAGGCCACGTGATTGCGGGCCGTTGGCCATTTCGGCTGGGCGGCAGTTTTCATCGAAACGCTTGGAGAAATTTGAAGAAAGTATTGGTTCAAAGTGAATCTTCCGTGGTTGAGTTGGAGCGATGGGGCATAGAGGCAATTGCGTTGGGTGATCCAAGATTTGATCGTGTGGTTGAGGCTGAAAAGAATGTTCGTACCAGTTCTGACCAAAGTTTAAAAGAATGGGTTGGAAATCGAATGTGCCTTGTGGTGGGAAGTGCATGGGAGGCTGAATCACGAATTGCTCAAGCAGCTTGGACGAAAGGAAAGGCGTGTATTGTTGTTCCTCACGAATGGGATTCGAGTTGGGCAGAAGGACAGAGGGACGAATGGGTCAAACGAGGAGCAAAGGCCATTGTATGGAGTGAGTTTCGACGAACCGGTGTTGAGGGTTCGACGGCAATTCCAGAAGCCGATGTTATATTGCTAGATGCCATGGGCCATCTGATGGATGCTTATGGCGCAGGACATCTCGCTTTGGTCGGCGGTGGCTTTGGAAAAGGCGTGCACAACACGCTCGAACCGGCAGCCCATGGTTTGGCCATTTGGACCGGTCCTAAGGTGGAGCGATTCGCTGAAGTGCGAGCTCTAGTGGATTGCGCCGCATTGCAATCGATGAAAGCCGAAGACGATTGTGCGAAGTCCATTCGTGTTGCTTGGGGCGACCCCGAGCGCATTCAGGAAATGGGTTCGGCTGCTCGGAAATATGCAGAGGAAAATGCTGGTGCAGGAGCACGGATTTCCTCCCAGTTGTTTGAGCTGATTGAGCGGTGAATTTGGACGCTTCATGTATGCAAGTGAATCACACAGCATATTTGAGTACACAAAAGACTTTCGAGCGGAATTAATGCTTTATTTTGCATCACGAAATAAGACGCTCACGCTTCTTATGCCTGGATGGTGGAATTGGTAGACACGACAGACTTAAAATCTGTTGACCCGAAGGGTCGTGCGGGTTCAAGTCCCGCTCCGGGTACCAAACGGGAGAT
>DCPZ01000107.1 GCA_002323795.1 Flavobacteriales bacterium UBA1531
GAGAAGTTGATGCAATTGGAGATGTACTTGGAGAAATCGATGGAAGCATCGGCCAGGTATTCACCACGACCATTGGGGATGGAAACATCTTCTTGACCCAAGGTTTTCAGCAGATGGCATTCCGAGAGTGCCCTGGTGATGTAACAGGTGACAACGCAGTTGGAACCAATGACCTCCTCGCAATCTTGAGCCTCTATGGGGCACAGGATCCAGAGGCCATCAGCAACTCCGAAAACGGAGGAGCTGAGGACCTCAATGAGGATGGAATCGTTGGAACAGCAGATCTGTTGATCCTCCTTGCTTACTACGGTGAGTTGTGTAACTAAAACACCCAGAGCGTAATCAAAGAAAGGGCTCCCCATGTGGGGAGCCCTTTTTATTTGGACTTGTTTGGAGTCACTGAACTCCAAATAAAACCCCGTCAGCGACATTTGTCAACTGAGGGGGTTTTTATTGTAAAAGATGGTGAAGAAAGGATTTCTATTTGTAAGTCCGTCAGCTTTGCCTAGTGTCATTCGATATCATCACCACGCATGACGCGAAAGCGACGTCGTGCTTCCACGGCATGCAGGCTGTTTGGATAATCGAAAAGCAGCTGTTCAAAATAGCCTGCAGCAGCTTCTTCATTGCCGAGGCGATCTTCATAGAGTTTTCCCAATTCAAAAAGCGCATCATCCGCTAGGATATCATCAAAGTGAAGATCGACGACCTCTTGAAACAGCGCGAGTGCTGTGTCAAGATTGCCTTGTGCCAATGCCATGTGGCCTTGGGTCATGAGGATTTCATCTTCTAGGGCATGTCCGGGCCAAATGGATACGATGGAATCTAGCTTCGTCCTTGCTTGATCATACCGGTGTTGTGTCGATAGCAGGTCAGCTTGGGCAAAGAGCCACATCGGTTCGCTGATCGTATCCATGGCATAATTATCCGTGATCAATAGCGACAAGTCAATGGCGTCATTGGAAATCAACTTGGAGGTCGAGGCTTTGAGTGCATCAAGTTGGGCTTGCGCCCAATCAAAATCACCAGCATAATAGCTGATGCGTGCATTTCGAAATTTGGCCTCGTGACCAAAAAAGTCATCTTTAAAATCGAGTTCAACTTGCGAGAATAGGAGTGAGGCATCCCAAATGTTGTCCTGGAACACCAAGATATCTCCCAGCTCTAGCTTACATAGTGCTGCCATGCGATCATAAAGGGCTGGAATTTCCAACACCGCTTCCAATGTGGCAATTGCTTCGTCTGGAAGTTGCAAATAGAAGGCTTGGGCGTGTGCCAAGTCTTTCGCGATTCCAGCAGTTTCTGTAGTGATCCCCAAATCGTTCAGGGTCTGTTTGTATTCTTCGGCGAGGCCCTCAATGGCTTCAGTGTTGTTCGGAACGGCATTGAGCAAGGGTTCCATGCGCATGCGAAGGGATTGTGTTCGTGCGGTAAAGAAATAAGCATTTTCTCTGCCTTTGCCAGCGACATAAGTATAACAGAGAGCAGCCGTTTCATAATCTCCATTGCTCGAGGCGGTTTGAGCCAGCTCGATGATCCGGCTTCCGTTTTCCTTGCCACGTAAGTCCAAAGATTTGGCATGGATGAATGCATTCGCAAAATCTTTGACTTGGTTGAAGTACCAAACCAGTAGTTCGGGATAAACGCTGTCGTCTGAATAGGTTCGAGCGGAAGCGATGAGCTTGCCTTTGAGCAATGTGCCCAATTCTGGATTGTCCAACACGCGAAGATTGCGCGTAAAGCTGTTCTGAATGTTGCGGAAGTAGGTGGGTTTGCTGTGAAGCAAGCGGAGCGCGGCATCGATCATGCCGTCGTAATTTCCGCGTCTACCTTCTAGATCGACCAACTGGTAATCCAAATTGCCCACCCCCATCTCTTGAGCCTTGGAGTAAACTTCAAGGGCAAGGTCCAGCTCATTTAGTTTAAGGAATGCGTTCGCCAACCCGATCGCACTATTTCGGTTCGGTTGTAACCGTTCCATGGCTTCGTCGAAGGCTTCTCGCGCCTGCGCTTCACGGCCAAAATGAAGGTACAGTTGTCCCAACTCGACGTAGGCACTCGCCCGGGTATTTTTGCCACGCATGCGACTTTTTACCAATTTTTCAGCCGCGTCAAAGTTGTCTAATGCGATGAGGACATCGTAATACATATCAAAGACCATCTTGGTCTTATTCTTTTTCCAAATCTGATCGAGGTATAGCTTGGACTGTGCATAAGAACCTTCATTGTAATAAAACTCCGCAAGTTCCAGATCGGATTGACTCCAGCTTATTGTGCTAGCCACAAATAGTGATGCAACGAGAATCCAGGGTTTTTTCATACGAATTTCAGTGACGAGTGTATCTTATTCTGAAGAATTGCGTTCGAGGATGAGCCGTGCCAGTCGGCCGCGTAAAACAGTCTGAAGGCTATCGCTCTTGTCTTTCGTTCGCTCGGCAATAGCGATGCCTCGGGAAGCGTACGTTTGCGTTTCAGTGATGCTTTTTTTCAATGTTCGTCCCATTTGCAGTTCGACCGAAAGATTTAGAGCAATGTACGCTGAGTCAATGGGTGTTCCTTGGCTATCGTGTGTTGTTCCGTTTCCAATGGCTGCGGCAAGTCCACGTAATTGCAGCAATGTACGCTTTTGGCTGTTCGCAATGGATTCTCGACGCTTGGATTGGTCCTTGAGCAGTCGTCGCGCGCGTGAGACGTCGGAAATGATTTCCCCTTCTTCCCGTGAGACTGACATTTCTTCATCTTCTAAAAGAAGTTCAAATTCTCGGAGGTTTTCTTGGGCCCATTGTGAAGCGCTTATCGCTTTTTCGGCAGACACGCTTTCTAGGGCACTAGTTTCCAATTCAATGGAGTCAGCCAACGCGAGCAATGGCCATTCTTGCCCATCAGAGTGCAGACTGGAATGGCAAGAGCAGAGGCAAGTGGCGGTCAACCAGAAAAGAAGTTGTAAATGGTTTACTTTCTGCATGATTGGGCTATTTTCGATTAGGCATCGATGCGGTCAAAACCACAAAATGGAGCCAATGCGGAAGGAATGTGAATGCCCTTTTCGTCTTGATGATTTTCCAAGAGCGCAGCTACGATGCGTGGAAGAGCGAGCGCGGATCCATTCAACGTATGCACCAAATGCGTTTTTCCTTCACTCCCCTTGTAGCGGCATTTGAGGCGACTGGCTTGATAGGTTTCGAAATTGGAAACAGAACTCACCTCCAGCCATCGTTCTTGAGCGGCACTCCACACTTCAAAATCGTAGGTCATTGCCGATGTGAATCCCATATCGCCTCCGCACAATCGCAAGACTCGATAGGGCAACTCAAGTCCTTCTAAAAGTCCTTTGACATGCTCGACCATCTGATCGAGCAAGGCATATGAGACGTCGGGATGGGCGAGTTGGACAATTTCGACTTTATCGAATTGATGCAGCCGATTCAATCCGCGCACATCTTTGCCGTAGCTCCCCGCTTCACGCCGAAAGCATGGGGTATAACCGCAAAGCTTGATCGGCAAATCGCCTTCCCTTACCATCGCATCGCGATAGATGTTGGTAAGCGGAACTTCAGCAGTTGGAATCATGTACAGTTCGTCTTCCTGCATGTGATACATCTGACCCTCCTTGTCGGGAAGTTGGCCTGTGCCGAACCCACTCTCGGCATTGATCATGAGCGGTGGGATGTACTCTGTATATCCGGCTTCATCAGCCTTTTGCAAGAAAAACTGTATCAGCCCACGTTGCAATTTTGCTCCTTTCCCTTTGTAAAATGGAAATCCGGCTCCAGTGACCTTGGCTCCGAGCTCAAAATCAATGAGATCTAAGGATTCCGCAAGTTCCCAATGCGGTTTGGCATGGCGGTCTAGTGTTTCTGCACTTCCCGAGCGAAAGGTTTCGACGTTATCCTCCGCATGCCGTCCGGATGCAACGTCGTCATGCGGTGCGTTCGGAATGGTGCACAGCAGGTCGTGCATCTGTTTTTCGATCGCTTGCATTTTTTCTTTGAGCAGGGCGGATTCTTCTTTGAAAGATGCGGTTTTTGCCTTGATGGCCTCTGCTTCTTCCCGTTTTCCTTCGCGCATCAAGGTTCCGATTTCTCGGCTCAATGCATTGCTTTGGGCCAAGATGTCATCGAGCTGAGCTTGGGTGCTGCGCCGTTCGGTATCCCATTGAAGGATTTGATCAAGGTCTTTGCGTGCGTCGATGTGCCGTTTGTCAAGGGCGTTCGCAATTTGCTCTTTTTCTTCTCGCAACGATTGTATGGTGAGCATGGCTAATGGGCGATGATTGAATGGTTTCCTAGCGGCCTGAGCCGTTCATTGGTAAAAATAAAGAACTCCCGAACCCAATGAAGGGTCGGGAGTCACAAATATGATTCAACCGAAAGATTTCAAAGTGAAATCCTCAGTTTATTGTTCTGTTTCTGTCTTATGAGTCACCCATGGGGACAACAGAAACAAAAGAACGGTTGTTTGCTTTTTTCCGAAATTCTACGATTCCGTCAGTCAGCGCAAAAAGGGTGTGGTCTTTACCGATACCAACATTCTCACCGGGGTGGTGCTGTGTACCACGCTGGCGCACAATAATGTTACCTGCAATGCAACCTTGGCCGCCAAAAATTTTGACACCCAACCGTTTCGACTCTGACTCGCGTCCGTTTTTCGAACTTCCTACACCTTTTTTATGTGCCATTATTCTTCGGTTTTCTTTGTTTTGGTAGCTGCCGCCTTTTTCGTGGCAGGTGCTTTAGCTGCTGGTTTCTTCGCTGCAGTTTTTTTCGCTGCTGGTTTCTTCGCAGCAGGTGCCTTGGCATCTGATTTTGAAGCCGCAGCTTTTTTGGCACCACCGGCTTTGATACCAGTGATTTTGATTTCCGTCAATGAGGCACGGAAGCCATTCAACTTTTGATAACCTTTCCGACGCTTCTTCTTGAAGATCAGAACTTTGTCGCCTTTAAGGTGGCGTTCAACCTGAGCAGACACTTCCGCGCCGCTTATCGCTGGGGCGCCAACAGTTACATCTCCCTTGTTGTCGATGAGGAGGACGTGGTCAAATTTGACCTTTTTGCCCTCTTCAGCGTCCAAGCGGTTGACGAAAACCTGTTGGTCTTTCTCTACCTTGAACTGGTGCCCTGCGATCTCTACGATTGCATACATGATGACTAAATATAATGGTCCCCGAAAATGGGGGTGGCAAAGGTATAGGAAACTTCGGAACTTTTCAACAATTCCGGTGATTGTCTTCTGTCCTCGAGTGGATCACTTCTTATTCTTTCGATTGGTCAGCCAAACGCCGAGCAAGATACAGAGACCCGCTGCAAGATGCTGCGCGTGAAGTAGCTCGCCATCCCACCATCCCCAGAATGCGGCAAAGATGGGAATGATATAAGTTACAGAAGCGGCGGTCACAGCGCTGGTCCATGCAATCAACTGATTGAATAGAACGAGGGCACCAGCTGTTCCTAAAGCTCCGAGAATGCCCACCGCAATCAGCCCTTGCAATCCATCTGGATGTGAAACGATTAAATGTGGAATATCACCATTGATTACGATCGCGCTGGCGGGCATTGCTGCAAGCCCTAATGAACAGCTGGCGATCACGGGGCTACTCAGTTTCCGTAGTTTTTCGCGCGTGATATTTACACTAATCCCGTAACACACCGTTGCGATAACAAGCAACAGGCTTGGGATGAGGATGGGTTCGACTCCTTCGCTGGTGTGAGTATGGACAGATCCCTGAGCCTGGATGAGCCAGATGGTTCCTATGAATCCAGTTCCGATTCCAAGAAGTTGATTGCGCTTTACGCTTAATCCAAATAAGGCAAACCCAATGAGTAAGGTCCAGATAGGGCTCAGTGCATTTAACATTCCAGCCATTGCACTAGGCAATTCAGTTTGCGCTGTAGCGAAAAGAACCGCCGGGACGAAACTGCCAACCAGTCCGATGAAGCTGACCCAGAGCCATTGAGGACGGCTAAGCTTCTTCCAGTGAGTCAGGGAAACGGGTAGCAGCGCAATCCCGGCAATGGCGATTCGCATTGCGGCGAGTTCTAATGGGGGGAACAAGGGGCTGCCATCGGAAGCGAAAAGTCCCCATTTCATTAAGATGAAGCTGCTGCCCCAGACGAAACCTAGGAGCAATAAAGTTAGCGTTGGGGCCCATCTTTGCTTTTGGGACGAGTGGCTCACCATGGGGTGTGAAATTAGATTATGTTGGGTTTCCGGCGGCTTGCACGGGCGTATATTTGCAGGATGCAGAAGGAGTTTACATTGGTACAGATAAAGCGTCACATTGTTTTTACGTTTGGCCTTTGGGTTTTGGCCATGGGGCTTACAGGTTGCAGTGAGAGTGCGGATTCTTACGAAGTAACGGAAAGGCATACCAATGGAACATCAGTGATGACTATGGCGCGACTCGACGTTTCGGGCATGATGTGCCTGCACGCATGTGGTGGGAAAATTAAGAAAGAGCTCTTAAAGGTGAACGGTGTTGCAAACGCTACCATTGAATTTGAGGAGGATAGAGCGTTGAATTATGCGAAGGTGGAATACGATGAACGGGTAGTTGAAGTGAATGGATTGGTTGAAGCCATTGCCGGAATTGCCGATGGAAAATTGTATGCCGTTCAGGCTGTAGAGGTTACGCATTTTGCAAAGAGAACAGAGCTCAACTGATCGCATCAAACGGTCTTTGCGGCGCCTGACTCGGGTTGCCCTGGTGATGACTTCGCTCGTAGTTCTCGCAGGCAGTGTTGTGCGCATGACAGGATCAGGAATGGGATGTCCGGATTGGCCCATGTGTTTTGGCTTGTTGATTCCGCCTACAGCAGATGACCAAGTGATTTGGAGCGCAGGACAGTCCTACAAGGCAGGTCGGATGTTGATTGCCAATGACACGTTGTGGGTGGCTCAAATTGATGTGCTCTCGGCGGATTTTGTAAAAGAACAAAGTGAAGGCGTTTGGGAAGCCTACACCAAGCATGATTATGCTGTTTTCAACCCAGTCCATACGTGGGTCGAGTTCATCAACAGGCTCATAGGAGCATTGACGGGAATTCCAGCTTTGTTGATTTTGCTTCTTTCTTTTTTGAGTGGACGGAAATACCGTTTTTGGAGCCCATTTCGTTGGGCTTTGGTGCACTTGTTTTTTCTTGGATTGGTCGCATGGATGGGAAAAAAGGTTGTGGATGGAAACCTGATCCCCTTCTCCATCACATTGCACATGTTGGGGGCAGTGTTTATCCTCATGGCGCTTGCACTGATTTTGTACACTGTGCGCTCGAGCAATTGGAAACATGCAGCAGGTGTTGATCGAAAATTATGGCTCATAGTTGCTGCGGTTTTGACACTGGCTCAACTCATTGCGGGGACGCAAGTCAGGGAGCAAGTAGACGCCTTGCTCCACATTGGAATTGAGCGTCCAAATTTACTAGCTGTGCTGCCTGATTGGTGGAAATATCATCGATCAGGTTCTTGGATTGTTTTGCTAACTCAGTTGATGTGGATTTTTCCAGAATTGAAGAAAAGCACTCCCATTCAGCGTATCGCGCAGTGGGCATTGGGGTTGATTGCAATTCAAATGATATCAGGCATATCCTTTGTTTTTCTCGCAATGCCGGCAGTGCTTCAGCCGCTTCATTTGCTCCTGGCAGTAGGGCTCGTATTGCTCAACTTTTGGGCAATGCTGGTTTCCAGGAAGAGCTGAAGTGTTCAAGGTTACCCATAAAAAGACCGCACCCAATTGGATCGGATGCGGTCTTTCAAGGTTGTTAGGGTAAATCAATGATCATCCACTGCACATTTCACAATCGGATCCATTTTCGATCGAACAAGCTAAAGCCGCTTGCTCCTCATCTGTCATGTCTTGGATGGCTTTTTTTGGTGCTTCAGGCACTTCTGTCTTTGCCTTGGCTGGATCCTCCTTGTACTTCTTGTCAACAGTAAACTTGATGGCGTCGGTTGCAGCCTTTGTTCGCAGGTAATACATTCCTGTTTTCAATCCTTTTTTCCAGGAGTAGAAATGCATGGAAGTCAGCTTAGCGGTATTCACGTTTTCCATGAAGACATTCAATGACTGAGATTGACAGATGTAAGCTCCGCGGTCCGCTGACATATCAATTAAAGCGCGTTGAGGAATTTCCCAAGCTGTGCGGTACAGTGCTTTGAGATTGTCAGGAATCTCTTTGATGTTTTGAAT
>DCPZ01000074.1 GCA_002323795.1 Flavobacteriales bacterium UBA1531
GAAGTGAAGCACTTCAACGGCATGGACATAACAATTGTTACATCGGCGAACACCGACGAGGAGGCGAAAGCACTCCTGGAAAGTTTCGGATTCCCTTTCAAAAAGAACTAAGATGGCTAAGGAATCAATGAAAGCGCGTGAGCGCAAGCGGGAACGAATGGTGGCTCGATACGCTGAAAAGCGAGCCGCATTGAAAGCTGCTGGTGATTGGGAAGGTTTACAAAAGCTACCACCAAACAGCGCTGCAGTGCGTATGCATAACCGCTGCCAAATCACGGGACGTCCCCGCGGTTACATGCGGCAATTTGGAGTTTCACGTGTCTTATTTCGAAAGATGGCGCTGTCAGGAAAAATTCCTGGAGTAAAAAAAGCCAGCTGGTAACCTACGATATTGAAGCATCATGAATACTGATCCAATAGCAGATTACTTGACCCGCATTCGCAATGCGCAAATGGCAGGTCACAAGGTTGTTGAGGTACCGGCCTCGAACATGAAAAAAGAGATGACTCGGATCCTTTTTGATAAAGGATACATCTTGAATTTTAAGTTCGATGATGAAGGGTACCAGGGCAAAATCAAAATAGCCCTTCGATATGACAGCAAGTCAAAGAGACCGGCTATCTCAGAGTTGAAGCGATTGTCTACTCCAGGGTTGAGACGATATGCGAGCTCTGGAGATTTACCGCGTGTTTTGAATGGCTTGGGCATTTGCATCGTTTCGACGTCAAAAGGTCTAATGACTGACAAAGAAGCGAGGCGAATGAACATCGGCGGTGAAGTGATTTGCACGGTTTATTGATTTAGAAAACGGAACATCATCATGTCACGTATAGGAAAAGCACCCATAATTGTACCGGAAGGCGTCTCACTGACGCTCGAAGGACACTTGGTCAAAGTGAAGGGCCCCAAAGGGGAATTGGAACAGGCCATTGACGCTGAAATCGGGATTAATCTTGAGGAGAACGTTTTAACATTTACACGGCCATCAGATCACAAAGATCACCGCGCAAAGCACGGATTGTTTCGCGCTCTGGTGAACAACATGATCGTCGGTGTGACGGAAGGTTACAGCATTAGACTGGAACTTGTGGGTGTTGGTTTTCGTGCATCTTCTCAAGGTCAGGATTTGACTTTGGCATTGGGCTACAGCCACCAGATAGTCATGCGCTTACCTGCTGAAATCAAATTGCAAGCTGAAACCAAAAAGGGTGATAACCCCTATGTTTTATTGTCGTCACATGATAAGCAACTCATTGGGACGGTAGCAGCTAAAATTCGCTCGTTGCGCAAGCCTGAGCCATACAAAGGCAAAGGTGTTCGTTATGCGGGAGAACAAATTCGTCGTAAAGCCGGTAAGACCGCAGCTAAATAATCGATTCAAATGGGAACGAAGAAAACATTCGCTCGCAATCGCGTCAAGCGCCGTGTTCGTGGAAAAATCCAAGGCACATCTGCACGACCTCGATTGTCAGTATTTCGAAGCAACAAGCAGATTTACGTTCAAATCATTGATGACCGTGAAGGACGCACGCTCGCGGCAGCAGGATCATTGGGAGATGACGCTGCAAAGGGAGCCAAGATTGAACAGGCCGCTGCTGTTGGTAAGATGATTGCCGAAAAAGCAAAAGCAGCTGGAATCGAGCAGGTTGTGTTCGACCGGAACGGTTACTTGTATCATGGCCGGGTGAAAACCTTGGCAGAAGCTGCTCGTGAAGGCGGGCTCAAATTCTAAGGAAAGATGGAACAACGTCAACAACGAAAAGGGCGCGACCAGCAACAGCAGTCGCGAACGGGTGATCCCGATTTGAAGGAACGCCTGGTTGGAATCAACCGTGTCGCAAAAACCACCAAAGGTGGACGTACTTTCAGCTTCAGCTCCATTATGGTAGTGGGAGATGAGAAGGGACGGGTAGGGCATGGATTGGGTAAAAGCCGTGAGGTTGCGACTTCAATTCAAAAAGGAATTGAGGATGCTAAGAAGAACATGGTAGAAGTTCCTCTGGTGAAGGGTACAATCCCTCATGCTCAGGAAATGAAGTTTGCAGGCGCTCACGTCATGATCCGACCGGCCTCTCCAGGAACCGGTGTAATCGCGGGGGGAGCCATGCGTGCAGTGCTCGAGAGTGCTGGCATCAAGGACGTTCTTGCGAAATCACTGGGTTCGAGTAACCCGCACAACGTTGTGAAAGCAACCTTCAACGCTCTTCAGGCGCTCCGAAGCGCCAAAGACATTGCTGATTTGCGTGGCATCTCAGTCTCAAAAGTATTCAACGGTTAATCGCAGTCATCATGGGAAAAATCAAAATCACCCAGGTGCGGAGTGCAATCAACCGCCCGAAGCGTCAAAAGGCCACCATTCAGGCCCTTGGCATCAAAAAATTGCACAATCCAGTTGAGCACGAAGCCACTCCCCAGATTTTGGGAATGGTGCGCAAAGTGTCTCACTTGATTCAAGTCGAAGAACTATAATTTAATAACCAGCACATACCATGAATCTTAGCAATCTAAAGCCAGCAGATGGTTCTCGGAAGCAGCGCAAGCGAGTTGGACGAGGAGAAGGATCCGGTCACGGAGGCACTTCAACGCGCGGACACAAGGGCGCAAAATCACGCTCGGGTTACAGCCGTAAAATCGGATTTGAAGGTGGTCAGCAGCCACTTCAACGACGTGTACCGAAGTTCGGTTTCACGAATCCGAATCGCGTGGAGTACAAAGGCATCAACTTGGATACACTTCAAGAATTGATTGACCGCAAGAAGCTCAAATCAGTGACGGTAGCAGACTTGATGGAAAATGGTCTCGCGGGAAAGCGTGATCTCGTCAAGATCCTCGGACGTGGAGAGTTGAAATCAGGGGTTTCCATCCAAGCGCACAAGTTCTCAGCTACAGCGAAAGCTGCAATTGAGGCGGCGGGCGGAGAAGCTACAGAAGCATAATCCTTTTCAGATGAAGAATTTCTTTACTCAAATATCGAACATCTGGAAGCACGAAGAGTTGCGTCAGAAATTGGGCGTCACATTGGGATTGATCCTTGTCTACCGCATCGGCTCTTTCATTGTGATTCCCGGCGTAAACAGTGACGTCTTGGCTGAACAATTGGCGGCATCAGGTTCAGGTGGTCTTGGCGATTTGTTATCCCTCTTCACAGGAGGAGCTTTCACCCGAGCATCCATTTTCGCGCTCGGCATCATGCCCTACATCTCGGCCTCTATCATCGTCCAATTGCTTGGCATTGCGGTGCCGGCTGTTCAGAAGATGCAAGCTGAAGGTGAAAGCGGAAGGAAGAAAATCAACCAATACACACGTTTTTTGACCATCGCAATCACGTTGGTTCAAGCCCCAGGTTACCTTGCAACTTCTGTTGCGGGTGTTCCAGGTGCTGTTGCGAATCCATCAACGTTTTGGTGGTTCAGCGCAGTATTAATTTTGGTCTGCTCAACACTTGTAATCATGTGGTTGGGTGAGCGTATCACTGACAAAGGTGTTGGCAACGGTATATCCTTGCTCATCATGATCGGGATCATTGCGACCTTCCCTCAAGCGTTGATTCAAGAGTTCATACATCCGGATACAACGCTGTTCTTCTTTTTGGTTGAAGTGGCTTTCTTGCTTGTTGTAATTGGCGCCAGTGTTGCGTTGGTCCAAGCTTTGCGAAAAGTTCCGGTACAGATGGCGAAGATGCAGGCGGGTGGAACGCACCTTCCCCAAGGCGAAGGAGCGCGTAGCTACATCCCATTGAAAGTGAATTCTGCAGGCGTTATGCCCATCATTTTCGCCCAGGCGATCATGTTTGTCCCGTTGTACTTGACTCAGAGCGAAACGTTCCAAGAAAACGCAGCGCTTCAGAGCTTGTCGGATTTCAATGGGTTTGCCTACAATGCAATCTTCTTTGTGATGATTGTGGTGTTCACCTACTTCTACACGGCGATTACGGTCAACCCCAATCAAATGGCGGATGACTTAAAGCGTCAAAATAGTTTTGTCCCGGGCGTGAAACCTGGAAAGCCCACTGCGGATTTCCTCGAGCGTATTCTTTCGAGTATCACTCTCCCGGGTTCATTGTTTTTGGCATTGATTGCAATCCTTCCAGCGATTGTTTTCAGTCTCGGATTAACGAAAGCGCAAGGCTTCTCCATTTTCTTCGGCGGAACGTCGTTGTTGATCATGGTAGGGGTCATTCTAGATACCCTTCAGCAAATTGAGAGCTACTTGCTTTCACGTCATTATGACGGTTTGATGAAGTCTGGAAAGTTGCGTGGTCGCCCGCAGTCACCTGTGGGAGGCATTACAGGATAAACCGAAATGAGTTTCGGCCGACGCGTGCACATAAAAACGGACGAAGAGGTTGAGCTCCTTCGAGAGAGTTCTTTGCTTGTTGGGAAAACGTTAGCTGCTGTGGCAGACCGGATCAAACCGGGTGTCACAACACTTCAGCTCGATGCTGTGGCCGAGGAATTTATCCGAGATCATGGTGGAGAACCAGGGTTCAAGGGATACGGAGGATTTCCGAATTCTTTGTGCACATCGGTCAACGAGGCTGTAGTGCATGGCATTCCAAATGACAAACCGCTCGTCGATGGCGACATCGTATCGGTAGATTGTGGGGTGTTGAAGAACGAATTTTATGGAGACAGTGCGTACACCTTTGCGGTGGGCGAGATTGCTCCGGAGATTCAGCAGCTATTGGAAGTCACCAAAGAATGCCTTCAAAAGGCCATTGAGCAGGCGATAGTGGGGAAGCGAATCGGAGATATCGGATTTGCTTGCCAGCATCACGCAGAGCAAAATGGTTATGGAGTTGTTCGGGAATTGGTGGGTCATGGTTTGGGACGTTCGTTGCACGAAGCACCGGAAGTTCCCAACTACGGGCGGCGGGGCAATGGCCCGCGTCTAATGGATGGAATGGTTTTGGCCATTGAACCCATGATCAACTTAGGTCGAAAAGAAGTCTTTCA
>DCPZ01000027.1 GCA_002323795.1 Flavobacteriales bacterium UBA1531
CTCCTTGAAAAACTGGCGATTTTCGTCAAAGCGCAATTCGAATGGGGAGAGATTCAATACAAGTGCATCCGTGACCACTTGTCCAAAATCTGGGATGAGCGTCATGTCCAAGGTAAACGCATTACCAAGTCCCACTTTCAGATCCATTCCGCCATTGTACGACGATGAGATTTCTCCATTTGCCGAGACGCCATAGGCACTGACATAGGGGAAGAGGCTCAACCGCAGCGGTGGATCAATGTTCGATATTCCGCGCAGTATTCCTCCTTGGTTTAATAGTTTTTGCGTTGGGTCCATCGGATTCCAAACACTCTCCTCGCGCGAGCGACGAAGCGTTCGGTACATGTTCATTCCCCACGTTTGTTCTGCTTCATCTGGAAAGCGAAAAGCCATCCAGGGGATGCGAAATTCTGCGGTCCAACCAAGGGAGTCGATTTGGCACGCCACGTCCCAAACAGCATCCCAAGATTGGTCGTTGTTTTCAGGGGATAACTGCTCATCTACTTGCACACCATCTGGAGTAGTTGAGAAACGAACAGCGTTCAATCCGTCGTCAAAAGTACTGAACCAAATGCCGAATTCGTCCGTGTTTGCCATGCGGTCACGCTCACTGAGTTGATGCAATATCGAATCGGGTGAATCATCCTGCATGCGCGCTCCGATGTAAAGCGCCGCATCGTCAAAAGCGAAGCGCACTTCAGTATCGAATTGTGGCTGTGTACCGGGTTGTGGCGATAATTCCTGAAATCCTTGAGTTGAACGAATGGTTTGCCATGCGTCATCTTCAAGTGATCCATCGATTTGAATGGAGGTCGTGAGGCGTTCCGCACCGACCGACTTTCGAACGGCTTGAACATTTTGCGCCTGCATCTCTGCGACGACCATGATCAGCATGAACGCAATAAGGAATGCAGCAGCCCGGTCCGCAGCGCTGGCGAAGCCTAAAAGATCTCGGAGTTTCGTCATTATCAGTTTACAGCTGTTAACGATAAATCCTTTCTCTGTTCAACATGTTCTGCCACTCCCGCGCATTTTTCAGGTGTTGGCTATAACGACGGGCAAATGCGTGGGTTCCTGAACCATCAGGTTTGGCGCACATGTATAGATAATTGTGGGATTCTGCATTCAAGACAGCTTCAATGTAATAGGCATCAGGAATTCGAATCGGACCTGGGGGAAGGCCTTGATTTCGATACGTGTTGTAGGGAGACGCAATTTTTTTATCCTCGTCCAGCAGGCGCTGAATTGACCAGTCCCCAAGCGCGAACTTCAGGGTGGGATCGGCTTGCAGCAACATGCCTCGATTCAGGCGATTCAAGTAGAGTCCAGCCACCGTTTTGGCCTCGGCTTTGTTTGCGGTCTCCTCTTGGACAATTGAGGCGAGTGTAACGATTTCTTTCTGGCTCAAGCCCATGTTCCAGGCTTGATCGATGCGTTTGCGATTCCACCAGCGATTGCTTTCCACCATCAATCGCTCCTTGAGCTCACTCGCATTTATTTCCCAATACAGGTTGTACGTGTTTGGAAGCACTCTCCACAAGATTGAATCCGGCTGCAATGCGCTTACAATACTCGAACTGTCCGCAAGGATTCGCGGCGCAATTGCAGAGGCCACCTCTTGAATGCTCCTTTTCGCGGGAACAGTGAGCGCAACTTCTTCGCGCTGACCTGTGGCAATGCGACGAGCCATTTGATGGGCAGAGGTAATTCCATCTTCACAGTATCGGCCTGCATAGGTGCTCCAGCGTCGCCATTGGATGACGCTGGCTATTTCGGGGTGTCCATTAGCCCATTCTCCGTTTCGCGCCTCATCAGGTGTGATTTCGACGCACCATCTATTCATTTGTCCCACGGGCCGGTTCCACATTTTATAGTAAAACCAGGCATACGAAGTCGCGAGTCCGGAGGAGACAACGATTCCTGCCACAAGCACTGTTCTCACCCAAGCTTTAAGTGCCATTAATTTCCAATTTTCTGCATCCAATGGGCATCATGCCATTTTGTACCACTCCAAATCCAATCGCTCAGGATGCCTTTTTGTTCGAATCCGGCTTGGATGAAAAGTTCAATGCTTTCGCCATTGGATGCTGGGACTTCTGCCCACATTTGATGCAAGCCAAGGTGCCCGAATGCATATTCGGACAACAAATTCAATGCAGATAAAGCATGGCCATTTCGCCGTTCTTGCTCTTCAATGACTATTCCCACACCTGCTCGTCGATTCCGAGGGTCCAGTTGATAAAGGTCAACCGCACCGACGCAAATGCCGGGATTGCCCTTAACTTCAATCATCATTCGCAATTGTAAGTCGGTATAAAGGTCGTGCTTGCCTGCAGCATAGTGTTCGAGGGTCGCTCGGCTAAAGGGCGCTAAATTTGACCCGAGCCACCACTCATCTGACTTATTTTCAATTCGATACAATTGCACAGCATCTGTGGGTTCAACAGCTCGCAACCGATGGGTAATTGTCTCCAACATGTTGCAAAGATACCGATGTTGCAGGTCGTGAGGATTTCGTTGGTATTTTGTGCCAAATTTCGATTCACAAATGAAAGCCAATCCGTTTTTATTAATCGTTGTCGCTGGTTTTGCAATTTTCATGAGCGGTTGCACGATCAATCAGGATATTTTATTTCGTTCTGGCGAGTTTTATGAATTTGCGGACCTAGAAGATCTCGACAAAAATCAAAGCGCGGGTTATCGAATCGCACCCAATGATATGTTGACCTTCCAATTGTACAGTAACAACGGAGAGCGACTGAATCAATTTACGGCTGGGACTATTTCGAGCCAAGCAGGTGTTGGAGGCGGACAAAATCAACAGCAGAGGATGAACATGATGCAACAAGGTGGTTTGACCTACCTCGTCAAGCCCGACGGATTGGTGGAGCTTCCGGAATTGGGCAACATTCGATTGGAAGGATTGACGATCGAAGAAGCCGAAGGACTGCTCGAAGATGCTTACACGAGTTTTTACAATGATCCGTACGTCATCATTCGAGTGACCAATAACCGTGTTTTCGTATTTCCTGGCGAGGCAGGCAGAGCGACTGTTGTGCCGCTGGAGAATATGAACACCACACTGCTCGAAGTCCTTGCCATGGTTGGTGGTATTGGAGCTCGTGGAAATGCTTCGAGTGTCAAATTGATTCGAAAGACCGAAACAGGTCGTGATGTTTATAAAATGGATTTGTCGGTAATTGAAGGGCTCGATGATGCCAACATGGTGGTGCAGGCTTATGACATCATCTATGTCGAACCCATGCCACAACTTGTTCGTGAAACCACGGAAAGCTTGTCTCCAATCATTTCGTTGTTTTCAACGGTTACCGCCCTTTGGGCGATTGTTTTAAACCAGAGCAACTGATGCAAATTGAAAGTCTCTTCCTCAAAGGATTGGTGAAGTTGACACCTCAGCAATTTGCGGATGATCGAGGTGTTTTCTGGGAAACGTGGAGGGAAGGAATGCTCGAGGACGAGCAAGGCAATCCGCTACAATTTGTGCAAGAAAACTTGTCGGTCTCGAAAGCAGGCACTTTGAGAGGGATGCATTTTCAGCGAGCTCCTCACGCGCAGGGCAAATTGGTTCGTGCTGCGTCAGGTCGCATTTTTGATGTAGTGGTCGACGTGCGCAAAGATTCAAGTACGCGTGGAGAGTGGTTTGGATGTGAGTTGTCGAAGCAGAATGGATGTCAATTGTGGATTCCCGAGGGATTCGCCCACGGGTTTTTAGCCCTTGAGGATGACACTGTTGTCGAATACCGCTGCACCGCTTTATACAACCCAGAATCTGAAGGAAGTGTCCGATGGGATGATCCCGCTGTTGGAATTGATTGGAAAGCTTTTTCACCTGAGCTGCCTCCAGGAGCTCCGCTGCTCTCGGAAAAAGATAAGATCGCTCCTTTTTTACACGACATAGACTGGCCGTTCTGAAACTTCTCGACGGGAGCAGTGATTCTCATCAACAAGCAAATTGAAAACTGTTCACAACAAGTCACTTATTTGCGTTCGATTCATGGCTCCATGAGAGGGCTTGGCGATAGTTTTGTGGAATGAATCGGATCGACAAATCCTTCTCTTTTAGAAAACACCGAAGCCTCCGGCAAACGCGGCTCAGAAAGTTGTCCCCTTTTTTGGCGCTGATTTTTTTGTTCGTTGGACTCCTTGCTTCAAATGGCTCGACCCATTCGGAAGGTCTTGACCTCTCCTTCATCCCCTCCACGAGTGGCATTATCGCTCAAAATAATGCCCCTGAAGTTCCAGATCACGGAGACCTAGCCGGCGAGTTGGTTCCGATGGAAGCATTCGGAGTTCGAGATCAGTTTGATCGTGAACTCATCGTGAACACCTACCGGCACAGCTCGACCTTGCTCTATTTTAAAAGGGCGGCGCGCTGGTTTCCAATGATTGAACGGATTTTGGAAGAGGAAGGCCTGCCAGATGATTTCAAATACCTCGCAATCATTGAAAGTGGATTGAGTCAAGTGGTCTCACCTGCTGGGGCAGCTGGTTTTTGGCAATTTATGAAATCTACGGCGCCTGCTTATGGCTTATCAGTGAACGATCAAATCGATGAGCGCTACCACGTAGAAAAGTCCACGCGCGCAGCATGCCAATACCTGCTTGAAGCAAAGGAGGAGTTTGGTTCGTGGGCTTTGGCTGCGGCTTCATACAACATGGGGCGCGCTGGGGTAAAACGAGCAATAGAAACACAAGGAGTGGAATCTTATTGGAACTTACATTTGAACGAAGAGACGTCACGTTATGTGTTTCGATTGTTGGCGATTAAAACGATTTTCGAAGATCCAGAGTCATTTGGGTTCTACATTCAGCCCGAGGCACTTTACTCGGAGTATTCCTTCAGAACCATTTGGCGCGATGCGACAATTCCTGATCTTGCGGCCTTTGCATTGGAGGAGGGGTCCAATCTGAAAGCTTTGAAGACGTTAAATCCATGGCTTCGCTCCAGTCGACTGAATTTGGCTGCAGGAGATTCTGTGGCATTGAAACTACCGCTTCCATGATGGCCGGGTAGAGGCTCTTATAAGAACATTCCAATGAAAAAAGAACTGAGTGTTGCGATCGAAGCAGCTCTTGAGGCTGGCAAGGCGATTATGGAAATTTATGAATCGGGGGATTTTGATGTGACCACCAAAGGGGATGATAGTCCATTGACCCGAGCGGATTTGGCGTCCCATGAGGTCATTGTGCATTACCTCAAAACCACCGGTATACCGATATTGTCAGAAGAGGGGAAGGCCATTCCATTTCATGAACGAAAAGCGTGGAAAACGCTCTGGATTGTCGACCCCATTGACGGAACAAAAGAATTCATCAAGCGCAATGGTGAGTTCACAGTGAACATTGCGCTCGTGAAGTCAGGACGCCCTGTTTTGGGAGTCATTTTCGTGCCTGTCTCAGGGGATTTGTATTTCGGAACGGTTCCTGATGGTGCACGCAAAGCAACCTCGGGTTCTTCAGATTGGTCTCCACAAGAATGGATGCAAGAATCCCAGTCCATTCCGTTTGATCAAGGCAAACGTCCACACACGGTTGTCGCAAGCCGTTCGCACATGAGCGCAGAGACGGAAGATTACATTGAAGCCTTGCGCGACGAATTTGGTGAAGTAGAATTAATCTCCAAAGGCAGCTCATTGAAGCTGTGCATGGTAGCTGAGGGTCGGGCAGATTGTTATCCGAGGTTTGCGCCGACCATGGAGTGGGATACGGCCGCAGGACAGGCAATATGCACCAGTGCGGGTTGTGAGGTGCTGAATTGGGAGACGTCTGAAGAATTGGACTACAACCGCGAAGATTTGCTCAATCCGTGGTTTTTGGTTCGTCGTCTCTAGACCCATAGCATTGCACACGGTACGCGATGGATTTTGGCCTTACTTGACCATCGTCATTGCTGATAAGAGCTTTGGAGGCGTTGGTCCCGGCTTGAAAGACTTCGTTCATGGATTTGACGAGACCGGCAGGAACAGCCGCAGCGGTCAATCGGGTCATCAGATCAGCTTTTTCAAATTCACCTGCAGCTGATTGAAGCAACGGCATCAGGTCATTTCGGTTTTGGACACGGAGATGATTGGTCGCGAAACGATCATCCTCTGCCCATTTGAATTCTCCCAATGCCCTGCACAATGCGGCAAACTGCCGGTTGTTTCCAACGGCCAAAACGACAAAGCCATCTTTGCAATTCAAGACATCACCGTAAGGAGCGATGTTAGGATGAAGACCGCCATTGCGGGTGGGAGATGCGCCCACATTGAGGTGATTCGTAGCCTGGTTGACCAACGCGGACAAACCGCTTGCTTCGAGTGAAACTTCTGCAAAAAATCCTGTTTTCCCTTCGGATCGAGCGAGCAATCCTTCCAATGCTGCCATTCGGATTTGATGAGAGGCGAGCACATCCATTAAGGCGACAGGCATGCGAGTTGGTGGGGCTCCTTTGCTTCCATTCATATGCATGAAGCCAGTTTCTGCTTGCACTACCACATCATAAGCAAGGCGTTGAGGTTGACCTTCGAATCCAATGAGTCGCACATGGACGATGTGCGGATGTCGTTGGGCAAGCGTTTCGGGTTCAAGTCCAAAACTTGGAAGGTCTGCGGTTTTAAAATTTTCAATGACCACGTCGTGGCTAGCCAGCGCTTCTTGGAGCCATCGCTGACCTTCCTCTGTTTTTAGGTCTTGCCAGACCACTTTTTTATTCCCGTTGGCAGAGGCGTAGTAAGCTGATGTGATGCTATCCTTGGATTCTCCATTGGTTTTCCAACTGCGAGTCACATCGCCAAGGGGTGGACGCTCCACCTTGGTTACTTGCGCCCCGCGTTCTGCGAGCGCTGCGCCTGCGAGAGGTCCCGCCAGCACACTGGCCAATTCCAGAACACGCACAGAGCCCAAGGTTCGAACTGTATTTGTCATGGTGTGAAATTAATCACGCGGGATTTGGCTTCAGCACCGACCGATAGGTTTCAATGGCCCTGACTCGGGCAGTAGCGTGATCTACAATAGGATCCGGATACAGCGATGTGCCATATTCAGGGACCCACTTTCGCACGTAAACGAGGTCTTTGTCGAATTTCTCCAATTGCGATGAAGGGTTAAAAACCCGAAAGTATGGAGCGGCATCACACCCGGACCCTGCAGCCCATTGCCAACCGCCGGCGTTCGACGCTAAATCAAAATCGAGCAAGTGCCTGGCGAAAAAACGCTCCCCCCAGCGCCAATCAACGAGGAGGTGCTTGCACAAGAAAGAGGCCACGACCATGCGGACACGATTGTGCATAAACCCTGTATGCTTCAATTCCCGCATCCCCGCATCGACCATTGGATAACCGGTTTTGCCTTGGCACCATGCTTCAAATTGGGATTCATCATTGATCCATGGAATGGCATCGTATGCCGGACGGAAAGAGTCTGTGGCGGAGTGGGGAAAGTGATAGACAATCATTTGGTAAAAATCACGCCAAATCAGTTCTGTCGTCCATTTTTCGCTTGTCTTCAATCCTTGGCGTAGCGCCTCGCGAATGCTGATCGTGCCAAAACGCAAATGCAATGAGAGCCTCGAGGTTCCCGGAATGGAGGGGAAGTCTCTATGGTCTCCATAGTTTTTCAGCAGGCTGTCATCAACAGTTGTTGACGGCATCCATGCGCCGTCTTCCCAAACGTCTTCGAATCCCATTTGCGCCAGGCTCGGAATGGGAAGAGCACCCACATCCTCGCTTGGGACGAGCTCGGCAGTCAAAAGATGTGCTGCTGATTGAGCTTCTTCATATTGCTGAGAACTGAGCGCTTTGCGCCATTTTTTACTGTAGGGAGTGAAGACGGTATAGGGTTTTCCATCGTCTTTGGTGACTTCATTCTTTTCAAAAATCACATTGTCTTTGGTGCCCTTGAAGTCGATGCCTTGATCATTAAACCAAGTTGCAAGCGATTGGTCGCGTTCTTGGGCATAGGGCTCATAATCACGGCCGGCATGCACTTCACGAACGGAAAATCCATCTGCTGCAAACTGTTCGATCCAACGCGACCACATCGTTCTCGGTTGTCCATATCCTACGATTAATTCCCCTCCCAAAGCTCTCATTTCGCTTTGCAGATTTTTGAGCCGGTGATGAATGAAAGAAACCCGCCGGTCGCTGGTATTGTCCAAGCGCTTCAAGATGTCTTCGTCAAAAAGAAACGCAGAAATCACGGGTATTCCGCTGTCAAGTGCGGCGAGGAGTGCTCTGTTGTCGTGGAGACGCATGTCGCGTCTCATCCAATGGATGGCGATTTCTTTCATGATTTTGATTTCAACTCTAAAGGATGGTCTTAACCGCTTGGCAACAAATTAACCCTCGAATGTGCAGATTGTTTTTGCTGATTTTGTCACAACATTGAACAATGAAGAGGTAACATGGGTTAACTCAACACGTCAAAATTAAAACCTGCAAAATGCAAAGATTTTTCTCTCTCCTGTCGATTCTCCTAATGGGATCGGCAACCGTTATGTCAATCGCACAAGACAATCCTTGTGGAGTTGAAGGCATCGTCATCGAAGCCTCAAATTATGAATATGCTCCTTCAAGCCTAGAGGTTGAAGTTGGTCAAACCGTTGTATGGGTAAACATGGGCGGTACGCACGATGTCAATGCAACCACGAGTAGCATTGGTGCAATGTGGGACAATCCAGAAACATTCAACTTACCAGCAGTAGCTGGAAACAGTGAGGGCGTGTGCATCGGTACACACACGTTTACTGTGGAAGGTGCGTACGACTACGACTGTTCCATAGGCCAGCATGCCGCGAATGGCATGGTCGCTTCTGTAACGGTTGTTCCAGCAACACAGAACAATACAGTTGTCGACATCATCGTCAACAGCGAAAGCCATACAGTTTTAGAAGCGGCAGTTATAGAAGCGGACTTAGCGGGAACGCTGAGTGGAGATGGTCCATTCACAGTTTTTGCTCCAACAGATGATGCTTTCGCAACGCTGTTGGAAGCACTCGGTTACACAGCCGACGAGCTCTTAGCATACCCTGGCCTGACTGATATCTTACTTTACCATGTTGTTGGATCTCAAGCCCTGTCTACTGACCTCGTAGACGGACAGGAAATCAATACGCTTCTGGGAGACGATGTCTTGGTAACTATCAATGAGAACGGAGTCTTTATCAACCAATCACAGGTTACTGTAGTTGATCTCGTAGCTGACAACGGCGTTGTTCACGTCATTGACGCGGTGCTCGTACCTGAGCAACCTGCCACCACAACAGTTGTTGATATCATCGTGGATAGTGAAGTACACACCGTTCTCGAAGACGCAGTTGTTGCTGCAGATTTGGTAGGAGCACTCACCGGAGACGGTCCATTCACAGTTTTCGCTCCAACGGACGACGCATTTACAGCACTTTTGGCAGCTTTAGAGCTCACTGCCGATGAGTTACTGGCGTACCCGGGCTTGACAGACGTTTTGCTCTACCACGTGGTCGCGGCTCAAGCGTTGTCAACCGATCTTACAAACGGGCAGGAAATTGCCACGATGTTGGGAGATAATGTTGAAGTCACCATTACTGCAGACGGAGTTTTCATCAACCAAGCGCAAGTAATTGTAGCAGATTTGGTAGCTGATAATGGTGTGGTTCACGTAATCGATGCAGTACTCATTCCAGAAGATGAGGAAGAGCTGCCGGAGACTGTAGTTGACATCATTGTAGAGAGCGAAGTTCATACACTTCTTGAATTGGCTGTTGGTGCAGCAGGTCTTGTGGAAGCATTGAGCGGAGAGGGTCCATTCACAGTATTCGCTCCAACTGACGACGCAATTGTGGCATTGACAGAGGCTCTTGAAATTACAGCCGACGAATTGCTCGCATTGCCAAACTTGGGAGCAATTCTCCAGTACCATGTCGCAGCTGTTGAGGCTTATTCGGACGATTTAACAGACGGCCAAACCGTGACCACTCTAGAAGGGTCAGATGTAACTGTCACCATCAGCGACGCTGGGGTCATGATCAACGATGCAATGGTGATCATTGCAGACTTGGAAGCGGATAACGGAGTAGTGCACGTCATTGATGCAGTGCTCATTCCAACAGCGACAAACGTTTTGGAAACAACAGCAATTGAATTCAACATTTATCCAAACCCAGTGGCAAATGGCGTATTAAACGTTCAAGGCGTCTGGGAGTCCAACGCCTCCATTCAAATATGGAATGCTGCAGGACAGTTGGTGCAGGCAGCACAAATGACACAAAACCAGCATGTGATTTCCACAGATGGTTTGAGCAGTGGTGTTTACACAGTACGCGTGCTATCGGGCACGAGCAGTGGTCAAAAGATGTTTTTGGTTGATTGATTCTCAGACCGATTAACTGCAGAGCGGGCTATCCTCCATGGATGGCCCGCTTTTTTTATCACAAAAAAGGGAAAGAATCAAAGACTCTGAAGATGCTCAGATCTGCCTAGAAATGTGGGTTCGAAATTTACTATCTCAACACGTTGAGCAGAGCTTCTTCTAATGTTGGATAATTGAACTCAAATCCACTAGCCTCGATTCGACTAGCATCCATTCGATGAGAAGCCACGAGAATCGAGCTCATCTTGCCGAAGAGCAATCGCAATGCAAACTCGGGAACATTGGGCGCCCAAAAAGGGCGTTTCATTCCACGCGCCAATGTCCGCGACATCGCAAGATTGGTGACGGGCTCAGGCGAAGTAGCATTGTAGAGGCCTGAACAGGAATCGTTGGAGATTGTCCAGTGAAACAAGCGAACAACATCTTCGATGTGGATCCACGATTGCCAATGTTTCCCGTCTCCAATGGCAGAGCCCAGGCCCAAGTTGAAAATAGGTTTCAACCGACTCAGAAAACCTCCGTGGGGGGAAAGAACCAGCCCGATGCGCAGAGAAACGGTTCTCATTCCAATGGTTTCGAAGCCATTCAGGGCATTTTCCCAAGCTTCAGTGACGTCCCCGATGAATCCAGCAGCGCGTTCAACTGACTCTGATTGCAATTCATTCGAACTCGGGTACCAACCCACTGCGCTAGCTCCAACAATGATTTTGGGACGATCTGAATCGGGCAAGCGTTTGATTGCTTTCAAAAGAACATCGGCAGTTTTGACACGACTTTCGATGATGATTTGCTTATAAGCTGCCGTCCAGCGCTCAGCGATTGGTGCACCTGCGAGGTGGACGATTGCATGCGCTCCACGCAAAGCTTCGTCAGGAATGAGCTGATTGCTTGGATTCCATTGAAAATACTGAACAGATTTCAATTCTGAGAATTGCTGTGCACGGCTGAGAATGCGCAATGTGTAGCCTTGTTCTGAAAAGAATTGAATGGCTTCCTGGCCAATGAGGCCTGTTCCTCCGGTTATCACGATTGACTTTTGCACCATAATGCAACAACATAGCCTTGCGGTAAGTTGTTTATAAAGGAGGTTGGAAAAAATCGTATATTCCATTTGCGGTTTGAAATAGAAAAGAAAGCCCCATGAGAAGTAAAATCCATCAGCTGTTCAAAAACTACCACATTGTCTTGGCCTTGCTCTTTGCAGCGTTCTTCGTTTTGGTTTCGGCTTCAGCACAATCACCATGCATTGATGGCATGGTGGATGGGTCCCCATGCAATCGGATGGATTTGATGTCTCAAATGTCCAATGAAGACCTCCTCGGCACCGGTTCGAATGATGTTTGGGGTTGGGAGGATCCCATTACCGGCGTTGAATATGCTTTGGTTGGAGAGCGCGAAGGGCTGGCCATCGTCGACTTGGGAGATCCATTGAATCCTTTTTTAGCCGCTTTTATGGCCACGGAAACCAGCAGCAGCACCTGGCGTGATATGAAGGTGCACGCGGATCATGTTTATGTGGTTTCAGAGGCCAATGGCCACGGTTTGCAGGTTTTGGATTTGAACCAATTGCGTGACTTAACTGAATTCCCCGCCCTATTGGATCCAACAAAACACGTCGATGTTTTTTCAGATGCTCACAACGTGGTCATCAATGAAGATGCGGAGATGTTGTTTGCTGTGGGTACCAATTTGGCAAATGGTGGCCTGGTTGCCTTCGACATCAGTGAGCCAGATGACCCTGTTTTGGTCGGCGATTACGGTGAGGCAGGTTATACGCATGATGCGCAAGCGGTTATCTACAACGGTCCAGATGAGACCTACTTCGGTCGCTCTCTGGTGTTCGCTGCGAATGCGAACAAGTTGGCCATCATAGACGCGAATGATCCTACAGACATATTCTCCATCAGCATCGCCAATTATGACTATTCCTACACACATCAATGTTGGCTGACTGATGACCATCGCTATTTGATTTTGGGCGATGAAACGGATGAGCAGAATCAGGGAATCAATACGCGAACGCTCATCTGGGATGTTCAAGATTTGGAAGAACCTGTGCTCATCGGTGAGCATTTTTCGGAGAGTACGGCCATTGACCACAATCAGTACGTTTCTGGTAATTTGCTGTTTCAGGCAAACTACGCCGCAGGACTGCGCATGTTGTCGCTCTCCGATGTGGCAGATGGGGAGCTGACTGAGATTGGTTTTTTTGATGTTTATCCTGAGGACGATGCGCCAATCTTTACCAATGGCTCCTGGTCAACTTATCCCTACTTCAAATCGGGCTGCGTCGTAGTGACTTCTCGTTTGGATGGTATTTTCATTGTGCGTCCCAAATTCATAGACGTGACACCGATTGCACCACAGGTTTGTGTGGATCAAACCATGGCTATTCAATTGGAGGTGCTAGAAGGGCTGTTACCACCATTTGAATTGGCCATTTCTGATTTACCAGCGGGATTGGCGGTGAATGGATTTGAGGAAACCTTGGATGCCCCTGGCTCGTTTGCATTTACGGTGACCGGTTTAGAGAATGCGGATACAAATGTTTCCTTCTCCATTGTTTTGACTTCTGCCCTGAACGAGGTCTCGGAATCGATTCAGTTCGGGGTGGATCTCGGTGAAACGTGGTTTGCAGATTTGGACGGCGATGGATACGGCAATGAAGAAGAGTTTATTCAGACATGCAATTCACCAGAAGGTTATGTCTTGATTGCCGGGGATTGCGACGACCTGAACCCTCTCGTTTATTTGGGGGCTGATGGAACGGAACAGGGAGTGGATAACAACTGCAACGGTCAAATTGATCCTGATGAGGTTGGAGGTTGCGTTGGGGATTTCAACGGTGATGAGGTGATATCGGTGGCCGACTTGTTGGCATTGTTAGGGGATTTCGGCTGTACTTCCAATTGCATAGCCGATTTGAACGGCGATGGCGTCGTGAACGTGGGCGATCTGCTCAGTTTTCTCGGAGTTTTTGGAGATGATTGCCCTTGATACGCACGACAATTAAGGCATCTTAGGGCTGTTTTCTTGTTGTTGTACCATTCGTGCATATGCTCCTCCAGCTTTGGAGAGCGTGTGAGGCTTTCCTTCCTCAACGAGCGTGCCGTCGTCCAATACCAGGACGTGATCGGCGCCTCGAATGCTTGAAATCCGATGAGAAATCATCAAGACTGCGGTCTCATTTCCTTGACTTCGAATGGACTGCAAGATGGCCTCTTCTGTTTCTGTGTCAACAGCTGAAAGGCAATCGTCGAGGATCAGAAGCTTGGGTTTTCGTATGAGCGCGCGTGCGATTGAAATGCGCTGCTTCTGACCTCCGCTCAGGTTGACACCGCGTTCGCCAAGCAGTGTTTCATATCTCTTCTCAAAGCCATCAATGTTATGTGCGACATGTGCATCTCTGGCTGCACTTTGGACATCGCTAAAAGGAGAATCATTTTCTGGCAGTCCGAAGGCAATGTTTCGAAGGATCGTATCAGAGAACAGGAAGACGTCTTGGGGCACATAACCAGTTTCACCACGGAAGTCTGCAAGCGGCCATTCTTTGAGAGGCACACCGTCGAAGGTTATCTTACCTGATGCAGGGTCGAAGATGCGCATGGCTAACTGAGCGGTTGTCGATTTTCCACTCCCGGTTCGACCAGTGATGGCTACGATTTCGCCGGGCTTCAATTCAAAACTCAAGCGTTTAACCGCTTCGATTCCCGTGTCCTCGTAGGTGTACGAAACATTGTCGAAAACGAGACCCGCGCTGGATTGAGGATGCCATCCGCTGCGCATTATTTCAGGGGCCTGAATGGCCGGCTCAGCTTCCATAAATTGGTTGATTCGCTGCATTGATGCTTCAGCTTTTTGAACCAATGAGGTGACCCAGCCTACAGAGGCAAAAGGCCATGTGAGGAGATTGACATAAAAGACAAATTGAAAAATATGTCCTACTTCAAGGTCGCCGGCGATCACGCGCAGCCCTCCAACATAAACCGTTAAGATAGTGCTCAGTCCCACGAGAAGAACGATGATGGGCATGAACAGAGCTTCTGTTTTTACGAGCCTGAGAACGGAGGTCTTGTAGTCATCGGCGATGCTCGTGAATCGTTGAGTTGCATCGTGCTCTCTTTGAAAAGACTTGAGCACCCGTATTCCGGCAATGTGTTGTTGCACGAATGTGCTCAGACCGCTTTGCTTCTTTTGAACAGCTTCACTTTGAACGTTGATTCGAGTGCTGACAAAATAGATTGCCAAAGACATTAAGGGAAGCGGAAGAAGAGCAAATAGAGTCAGTTTCCAGTCAATGTATACCATGACACATACGACCAAGAAGATGAGCATAGCCAGGTTGATGGTATACATGATAGCTGGACCGAGATACATGCGCACTTTGCTCACGTCTTCGCTGATCCGATTCATCAAATCCCCTGTGTCATTGGCTCGATAAAAAGCAGCGTCTAACCGCTGGTACTGATCGAAAATTCTTCCTTTCAAATCGAATTCAATTCTTCGTGACATGACGATGATTGTCTGACGAGTGAAAAATAGAAATGTCCCTTTGACCAGATAAGCAAGGAGGAATAGACCTGCCTGGAGCGCTGCTATCTTACCCATCCATTGTAGTACCTCACTCTTTGAACTGACTTTTTTTGGATGCTCGAGGATCCCTCCGCTCCAAGCTTGCAAAGTCCCTAGCGTTTTGGGGTAGGCAATTTGAGATTTTTGTTGGAATACGTCAGTTTCAGCTAAGCCGTTTCGCAATGGACTCAAGAATGCCTCGTCCGCATCCCGAAGTGCGTTTACGCCTTCTCCAATGAGTGCAGGCGCAAAAACAGCAAAAACGTTCGTGAAGAAAATGAAAACCACACCACTCAATAAGAGGTGTGGGTATTTTCTGAAAAATGGATTGAGCTTGAGCAGTTCTCTCATGTGATCAGAAATTGAAATTCCAGGTCACAGAGGGTATGATAGGAAACAGGCTGACTTGATTGGCTTGGAGATCGAATGTTCCTTCGCTCAGGTTGCCTTCGTTACTGAAGTAGATGAAGTACGGATTCATTCGATTGTACACATTGTAGAACCCAAAAGTCCAGCTGGATTCGACGCGAATGTCGCTGTTTTTTTTCTTTTTCTTTGACTGTTTCTTTGACTTATCTGGGGTCAGGGTAGCACTGATGTCTGCTCGGTGATACGAAGCCATGCGGTATCCATTTCTTGAGCCGTAGACGTCCGTGATGCGTCCTTCGAAGACGTAGCGTTGAACGGGCAATGTCAGGGAGTTGCCAGTCGCATACACAAATGCAGCTCCGAGGCGCCATTGATCATTTATCTTCCAATCAGCCACAACACTCAGGTCATGCCTTCGATCGTATTTCGAAGGAAATATCATGCCATTATTGAGTTCATTGAATTCTCTTTCTGTTTTGCTCCACGTGTATCCTATCCAACCCGTGAAGTCGCCTTGGCGTTTTTTGAGAAACAATTCGAGACCATAAGACCAGCCTGATCCAAAGACAAGGTTGTTGTCGACATTGTTATTGATGTTATCCTCGGGTCGGGAATTTTCCCCGTATGCCACAAGTCCATCAAGATCTTTCCAATATCCTTCCATGGAAGCTTCCCACATGTTTTGATTTCCGAGGTCACAGAAGTAGCCCAAGCTGAATTGCTGCCCCCACTGTGGCGCTACCCGATCTGAACTTGGAATCCAGATATCTCCTGGCAGGGAGGTGGTGCCCAAGGATGTGAGGTGGATGTACTGGTAATTTTGGCTATATCCGGCCTTGATGCTGGATTTGGGGCCTGATTTATAGCGTACAGCGAGTCTTGGCTCAAAACCATTGTAGAACTTGACCAACTCACCTGACGCGAAATATGTTGGTGGCTCCGATTCACTAGGGGCAAGGGGATTGGAGATGCTGTAGCGCGTAAAGGGTCCAACGTGCCAAAAGCCTGACCAACGCAATCCTCCGTGAATCCGAAGTCGCTCAGTCAAATCGAAATCATCCTGGACATAGAGGCCTGTTTCGTGGCTGAAGGTTTGTTCCGACTCACCGGTATCGAATTCCGTGTCTGCGCTTCGTGCAGTAAAATCAGTCGGAATGAAATCGTGGTGGACGTAATCTATCCCCGTTTTGATGGAGTGTCGGAGGTTAGGATACCAGCTCAATTCAGCCCTGCTTGCCCAATCCTTTATTCCGCTTTCGAATCCAAATTCAAATTCTTCTTGACCGGCAATGAAGGCAAATTCATAGGAGCTGTATGTCGTTCCAACATTGAGGAATGTCTTGTCATTGACGATGCGATTCCAGCGCAACGATCCCATCGCATTGCCCCAAGGTATGCGTGTCGTAAATCCGGCATCTGCGCTGACGAAACTGAATACATCCTGGCCGAAATATCCCGAGAGGAAGAGCTGGTCTTTGTCGGTGAGATGGATGTTTGCCTTTGCGTTGAGGTCATAGAAATAGTAGCCGGTCCCTTCAAACGCAGTGCCCTTCAAAGCAGGTTTGGTCAACAGGTCGATGTAAGTACGTCGTCCTGAGAGGATGATGCTGCTTTTGTCTTTTTGCAAAGGGCCTTCTACCGTGAGTCGAGAGCTGATAAGACCTAGCCCACCAGCCGTTTTCCATTCTTTGCTGTTTCCCTCTTTCAATCCAATGTTCAAAACAGAGGATACTCGACCGCCATATTCTGCTGGCATTGCTCCCTTGATCAACTCCACATTTTTGATGGCATCCGCATTGAACACACTGAAGAACCCAAACAAGTGTGAAGCATTATAAATTGTGGCATCGTCTAGGAGAATTAAATTCTGATCAGGACCTCCACCGCGCACATAAAATCCAGAATTGCCTTCTCCTGCGCTCGAAACACCCGGTAAAAACTGCAATACTTTGAGGACGTCTACTTCGCCTAAAAGCGCTGGCAATGCTTTTATCTGCTCAATTTCGACAGATTCCAATCCCAAATCGGTGCTTTCTGTTCGGTTACTTTTCTCGCCAATCACAGTTGCCTCTTCAAAGGCCACAACAACCGGAAATAATTCCACATTCCGCATCTGCGACTCATTCATGCTCAGGGCGATGGTTTTGGATTGGTAGCCGATGAAGCTGATCCGAATGCTCTGTTCGCCACGAGGCAAGGGTAAGCTGAAAAAACCATAGGCATTACTGGATGTTCCCCGTGGCATTCCATCTGGTATAATGTTGGCTCCTATGATGGTTTCTCCTGTTGATGCATCCGTGATTTTACCACTGAGGGTGTAAGTGGTTTGTGCCAATGCGTGCAGCGGCGATAGACTCAAAAGAAGCCAAAAAATGATGCGAGAATACAGTGAGCAAGAGAGCGCCTGAAACATGTGGGTAAATTTACCTTCAACGGTGATTAGTCAAGCAAAGAACAGCTGGAATTGGCAATTGTTGGGGAGTACATTGCAAATGTGAAAAAGCGCAAGATTTTGAAGGGAAAATGGCTCCAACTGGTATGTGTCGCATGCCTGTCTGCATGCGGAGTGGACGCGACGGATGAGGCTCGTGTTTTTCGCTACAACGAAAGCGCCAATTTATCTTCGCTCGACCCGGCATTTGCAAGGACATTGGAACCCATGTGGGTAGTTGACCAACTGTTTGATGGTTTGGTCGAGTTGGATGAGAATTTGGAATTTAAACCTCTGCTTGCCCAACGTTTTGAGCTGGATTCGAGCGGTTGTGTGTGGAAATTTTATTTGCGTGATGATGTCAGGTTTCATGCCATCGATGTTGTTCCAGGATTAGATAAAGGACGACTATGTACGGCGCATGATGTGGTTTATTCTTTGAATCGATTGCGTGATCCACAAGTAGCGTCAAGCGGCGCTTGGATTTTGGATGCAGTGGATGCAGAGGCGCCTGGAGGGGGGATTTTGGCTTTGCATGATGATGTTGTTGAAATCACATTGAGGGAGCCGTTTCCACCATTTTTGGGCTTGATGAGCACGGCGTATGCCAATGTTGTTCCAGTTGAAGCGGTCGAGTATTTTGGTGCGGATTTTCGTTCGCACCCCGTCGGAACGGGTCCCTTTCAGTTGGCTTGGTGGTTGGAGGATGTGGCTTGTGTGCTGCATCGAAATCCACATCATTGGGAGCGTGACGAAACGGGACAATCACTCCCTTACTTGGATGCCGTTCATATCAGCTTTGCTGCAGATATGGGGGCAGAATTTCAAGGGTTGAAACAAGGGAAATTTGATTTCATGAGCGGGCTGCATCCGGCCTACATGAACGAATTATTGGATGATTCAGGTGAATTGAATGCGGCCTACGCTGAGGATTTGCGATTGGAAACAGTGCCATTTCTGAAGACGGATTACATTGGTTTTTTCACCGAACTGAGCGAGGGAGACGAATGGCTTCCCTGGCAAGATCGGCAAGTGCGCCGAGCACTTTCTGCTGGTATCGATCGGATTTCCATCTCTCGAAACCTTCGACGTGGGGCAGTGATGCCAACGTCTTCCTTTGTTCCGCCTGTGTTGCTTGGACTGAATAGCGATTCCTTGTTGGTCACGATGGAACAAGTAGGAAGTAGCGATTGGGCGAAGGCTGTTTTGGATTCAGTCCGAACGCTTCATCCGGTCCCTTGGCCAAAGCTTCAAATCAGCACCACTTCAGATTACACAGATATCTGTGCAGCACTCCAGTATCAGTGGGGACAACTTGGACTTGAGGTCACCATTGATGTGGTTTCGGCGGCTGCTCATCGCGAGCGGGTTGCGACTGGAAAAGCGGCATTGTTTCGCAAATCATGGTTGGCCGATTATCCCGATGCTGAGAATTTTTTAGGGCTATTTCATTCCAGAAACTTTGCTCCATCTGGTCCCAACTATTCGCACTTTTCTGACGAGCAATTTGACCGCATGTTTGAGCAAGCAATGTCTACAACGGATCCGTTGGATCGGGTTGCGACATATCGAAGGATGAATGACCGAATTAGTCGTTCCATGCCTGTGATTCCATTGTTTCACGATCAAGTCACCCATTTTGTCAGAAATGAAGTGACAGGTTGGAAGGTCAGTCCAGTGAATCGATTGGATTTGAGGGAAGTGCGTAAGCGGGAGGTGCGATAGCTTGGGCCATTCAATTGCATTCATGCTGTTGTGCTTACCTTGTCAGAAGCGAAATCAACGATATTCATGCTTCGAATCGACTGTCACACTCATATTTTACCCCGGCACATGCCTCGCTGGACCGAGCGTTTTGGAGGCGGAAACTTCATTCACCTGGAAGAGGGCTCAAGTCCAACATCGGCACGTATGATGCAGGGGACTCGGTTTTTTCGAGAAGTAGAATCGAATTGCTGGGATGCAACATTGCGGAAATCTGAATATGCTGCATTGGAAACGCAAGTGCAAGTGATTTGCACGATTCCGGTGATGTTCAACTACGATGCTCCCATTGATCAGTCGCTGCAAATTGCTCAATTCTTAAACGATCACATTGCTGAGTTGATTCAGACTGACCCCAGGCATTATGTGGGACTTGCGAGTGTTCCAATGCAGAATACCGACGAATCAATCAAGGAGCTGAAAAGGTGCAAGGAGATGGGGATGCGTGGTGTTCAAATTGGTTCAAACATCAACGGTTTAAACTTGTCGGAAAAACGATTTTTCCCATTCTTTGAAGCCTGCTCTACAATGGGGATGGCCGTTATGGTTCATCCTTGGGACATGATGGGCAAGGCTCAAATGGAGAAGTACTGGTTGCCTTGGTTGGTCGGCATGCCAGCCGAAACTTCGCGCGCCGCGAGTTCATTGATTTTTAGCGGAACATTGGAGCGATTACCAAACTTACGGGTAATGTTCAGTCATGCTGGAGGTTCTTTTTTGACGACCCTCGGTCGTTTTGAGCACGGATTCAATTGCCGCTCTGATTTGGTTGCCGTCGACAACCCTATCAATCCGAGGGAATACCTCGGGAAATTTTGGATCGACAGCATCACTCACGACGCAGACCTTTTGCGTTATGTCCTCGCGCTTCAGGGATCCGAAAAAATTTGCATGGGATCGGATTACCCATTTCCGCTGGGTGATTTGGAGTTGGGGGCTTACATGCTCTATATGGGATTGAGTGAACCCGAGTTGGAGAATTTGTTTTGTAACGCAGCCCTTCAATGGCTCAACTTGGAACGATCACAATTTGATTGATTTCCATAAGGTGCGCAGAACCTTACGATCTGAGCAACCTTTTGCCTGAAGTTTTGGTTTTACGAGAAGAAGTTTCTTGGATGGAATCGGAAGAAGTAGAATTGATTGAGCGATGTAAGAAAGGTCACGCTGCTGCCCAACGGGATCTTTATCGTCGTTATAGTCCACTCATGTTTGCGGTGGCGATTCGCTATTCCAACACGCGACACGATGCTGAAGACATTGCTCAGGATGCTTGGGTAAAGGTTTTTCGCTATTTGAAATCGTTCAGTGAGAACAACAGTTTTGAAGGGTGGTTGCGTCGGATTGTCGTCAATACCGCCATCACGCACTATCGAAGGCAAAAAAAACATGCCCATCACGTCGATATTGACGATACGTATGCAACCCCTCAGGATTTAGATGCGTTCAAAGAAACAGAGTACAACAAAGAAGAAATAGAAATTGCCATAAACGCATTGCCAAAGGGTTATGCGACCGTATTTAAGATGTATGTCATCGAGGGATTCAAACACAAAGAGATCGCGGCAATGTTGGGTGTCGATGTGAATACTTCCAAAAGTCAATTGAGCCGCGCGAGGAGAGCCTTGCAAGGAACGTTGATCAAGATGGCACGAATAGCAAAAAAAGAGTGATGAGTAGCGATAAGATGGATCAGTATATCAAAGGCCTGTATGCCAATGAGAGCGCTCCGCCACCTCCAGGTGCTGAAGAAGCGTTGTTTGAACGGATGGCAAAAAACCAAAGACGATCGAGATTTGGAAAAATCTCTGGTTCGATAGCGCTGCTTTGCCTTGCATATTGGCTGGGTAATCCCCTCGTGGAACAGTCGAATGCCATTCAATCTGCCAATGACCGATCAACACCCAGTCAATCGGAGGCTGCAGCTGCAGAAGATGCAACGCAGCAAAGCACATTTGCGCCTGTCGAAGCATCATCATCTGATCTTGCACGGGATGAGCAGCAACTTAAAAATGTTGAGACGCCGCCCACTGTTCCAGAGTTTCAAGAGGAAAAAACGGCTGTGTCAATCATAGAGGACCAAACAATTGAACAAACCGCTCGAGG
>DCPZ01000095.1 GCA_002323795.1 Flavobacteriales bacterium UBA1531
TGGACAACTTCTGATTTGATTCCGACTGAGGTAAGATGATAACAGTTCGAAGTGGGTATTAATTAATTTGGGGGAACGCAGTTGGGCATAGGTTGAGTGAACTTGTGCCTGAAAAACTGTTATCGATATATGAATTCAATTTTGAAGGGTGCCGTTCGATTGGCACTGGGAGTCGGCGTTTTGGCAATCGGCGTTGGGATGATGAACGGCTTGATTTCCATGAAGGAGGAAATGCCCGTTTCGGATAAACCTACTGCGCCTCGTGCGGTTCGTAACGCGGTGATCGAGGTTGGGTCGATTCACCCCGAAACTCCTGTGGAAGGCCGAGTTGAAGCGATGTACAAAATGGACCTTATCTCGGAAGTGACAGGGACCCTTTTGATGGGATCCAGGGAATTTCGTGAGGGCATGGCTTTCGCAGCAGGCGAGGTGATCCTCGCGATGGATGACACCGAAGCTCGCCTTGCTTTAATCGCGCAGCGCAGTCAGTTTTTGCAACTACTCTCAGGCCAGTTGGCAGACCTTCAAATGGACTTTGACGGCAGCAGCGAGGTTTGGACGGGCTATGTGAAATCCATAGACGTGGATGAGACACTGCCGCCTTTGCCAGAGGCAGCCTCGGATCGTGAGCGCCTTTTTCTTTCGAATCGTGGCATTGTCTCAAATTATCACAGCATTCGCTCAGCCGAGGAAAAGTGCAGTAAGTTTCAGGTTCGTGCGCCCTTTGACGGCATTGTAGTTCTGGCCAATGTTCAACCAGGGGCATTGGTGCGAGCGGGTCAAATGGCAGGTAAGTTTGTCGGAGAAGGTAATTATGAAGTAAAAACGGCCGTGCATGCGCGCTACTTATCGACCATTCAGCGACGGGATTCTGTTCAGTTTTATGATGAAGAAGGCAAAACAGTGGCAACGGGAACAGTTCATCGCATTGCAGGAAACGTCGATTCATCGACCCAATCTGCGAGTGTTTTCTGCCGGATTAAGCCAGTCCGAGGCGCTGTCAATGCATTGCGCGACGGTCGCTTTCTCACGGGAACGATCGAGAGTGCACCGCTGGAGAATTCCTTTCAGCTGCCCTTGGCTTGGATGCATGATGAGAGTCACGTTTTTGAGGTGGTAGAAGGGAGGCTCAAGGAACGGGAAATCGAAGTGCTATTTCGATCGCGCTCTCATGCCATTGCGCGTGGCTTGGAATCGGGGGTTGTGGTTCTGAGTGAATCATTGACAAATGCTTTTGAAGGAATGATCGTTCGCACCAAAACCAATGAAAACGAGGGTTGATGCGGGGTCTCATTCGATACTTTGTCCGATATAATCTGACTGGCGACCTCCTCATGCTGGCCATTTTGGCATCAGGTTATGTGGGCCTCACCAACCTGAGCTCGAATTTTTTTCCAGTTACCGAGTCCAAGAAGATTCAGGTGCAAGTGGTTTATCCGGGAGCCTCAGCGGCTGAAATTGAAGAAGGGATTGTTGCAAAAATCGAAGAAAATCTCAAGGGGATTTCGGGACTCGATCAGGTCAAATCGGTGTGCAATGAGAATGCAGCGACCATTTCCATTGAGACGGTTTCTCCAGAACTTACCGACGAGGCGCTTCAGAATGTCAAGAATGCGGTGAATCGCATTGCTAGTTTCCCGGTTGGAATGGAACCGCCTATCGTGTTCAAACAAGACGCCATTGGCGTGGCCATCTCATTCGCGATCACCGGGGTAGAAGACCTGCGCGTTCTCAAGTCAGAAGCGCGCCAGATTGAAACGGAGTTGCGCAGTGCCCGCATGATTTCTCAAGTACAACTCAGTGGCTTTCCGGATGAAGAGATTGAAATCAGTTTGCGCCAGGCGAAACTAAACGAATTGAATTTGAGCGTTGCGGAAATTGCGACGGCGGTTCGGAACGCCAATTTGGAGGCGACCGGAGGTCGATTGAAGTTGGTCAACGAAGAGATGATCATTCGTGGTCGATTCCGCCAATACGACGTCCAATCCATGCGCGACATCATCATTCGCGCAAATCGTGAAGGACGCGTCGTTCGCTTGGGCGACATCGCTCAAGTTGAGCAGCGCTGGGCTGAGAACGATCCCTCACGCAATTGGTTCAACGGAGAACCTGCAGCGGTCATAACGGTCAATAATTTGACCACGGAGTCCATTCTCGACATTACAGCCTATGTCCGGGAGTACATCAAGCAATACAACGAACAAAACAGAGCGACTCGTATTGAGGTCATTCGAGATTCAAGCACAGTGCTCAATCAACGGATCGACTTATTGGTGAACAATGGAATCATCGGATTTTTCTTGGTCATTCTATTTTTGGCTTTGTTCCTCAACATTCGCCTGGCATTCTGGGTGGCTTTGGCAATCCCCGTTTCTTTCATGGGCATGTTCCTGTTTGCCGGTTCAATGGGGGTGACCATCAATGTCATTTCGTTGTTCGGAATGATTTTGGTAATCGGTATTTTGGTGGATGATGGCATCGTGATTGCGGAAAATATTTATCAGCATTATGAACGCGGGGAATCTCGTATGGAAGCCACCATCAATGGCACATTGGAAGTTTTGCCAGCTGTTTTTGCAGCCATTGTAACCACGGTGGTGGCCTTTTCTTCATTCTTCTACATCGAAGGACAATTGGGGGATTTTTTCAGTGACATGGCAACAGTCATCATACTGACCTTGGTATTTTCACTGGTCGAAGGCGCATTGATTTTACCGGCGCACATTGGTCATTCCAAAGCCCTTCGCCGTGACTTTGAGCCCAATCGTTTAGAACGGCTCATGCGGAGCATCATGAACGGCATGCGGGATTACATCTATGCGCCGGTTCTGCGATTCAGTCTAAAACAGCCTTGGATTATGTTTTGCATAATCGTTTCTGTATTCCTGATTTCGGTTCCCGGTTTGATTGGAAGTGGTCTCGTAAAGACCACATTCTTCCCATTCATAGAGGGCGATAATCTGTCCATTAACTTGACCATGCAGGCGGGAACGCGTGATGAAATTACGCGGTCGGAATTGGATCGCATCGAGGCCATTGTATGGAAGGTAAATGAAGAGCTTTCGGCGCAACGTGAGGACGGCTTGCAAGTGATTCAAGCTGTCGATAAGCGCATTGGACCTTCGATGCACAATGGACTTCTCAATGTTCAGCTTCTTGATGGTGAGCGACGCAACATGCAATCCACCGACATTTCGAGCATGATTCGTGAGCAAGTGGGCACGGTTTTGGGGGCAGAAAATTTGAGCTTCGCTGCGTTCTCTCCCTTCGGCCGTCCTGTTTCGGTTTCCTTGCTTGGCAATAATCTTGCTGATTTGGAGGCTGCCACGCAGGAGCTCAAATCTGCCATGCTGCAACGAGAGGATCTCAAGGATGTCATTGACAACAACCTCAAAGGCATGCAGGAGGTGTCGTTGCGACTCAAACCGCGTGCATTTCAGCTTGGTTTTACCCACCAGTCGGTGATGGCACAGGTTCGGCAAAGTTTCTTTGGTGCAGAAGCGCAGCGCCTCCAAAAGGGCCGTGACGAAGTGAGGGTGTGGGTACGTCTGGATGAGCGGGATCGGCAATCGATGGGAGATCTTCAGTCTTTTCGCGTGCGAGACATTGCAGGAGCGATGATTCCGCTTACCGAGATTGCGGACTTAGAGGTTGGCCGGGACATCAGTGCGATTAACCGACTCTACGGTCAACGTGAAGTGCAGGTCTCTGCGGATTTGTCTGGACCGGAAGTGAGTGCTTCTGATGCGAATGCTGCCATCAAGTCTGAAGTGTTGCCGCCAATCTTGCTTCGATATCCGAGCATTACTCCGAGCTATGAAGGGCAGAACCGCGAGGTCATCAAATCACAGGAAAGCATTCAACGGGTGATGCCTTTGATTTTGGCGCTTATGCTGTTCATCATCATATTGGCATTTCGGTCACCACTTCAGGGACTCGCTGTGTTTGGCTTGATTCCTTTTGGATTCATCGGAGTGAGTTTAGGTCACTGGATTTTGGGGGCACAAATCAGTTTGTTTTCAATCTTGGGCATGATTGCCCTCATTGGAATTTTAGTCAATGACGCTTTGGTATTTGTAGCAGCTTATAATGTGAATTTGAAACGGGGGATGGAGGTGAAATCAGCGATTTGGGAAGCAGGAATGAGTCGTTTTCGGCCAATCATTTTGACTTCTATCACCACAGTTGCGGGCTTGGCTCCGCTTATGCTAAACAAAAGTTTTCAAGCTCAGTTCCTGATTCCAATGGCCATTGCGGTTGCTTTTGGCTTGTTATTCGTTACGGTCATCATCTTGGTTTTACTCCCCATTTATTTGCAGTGGATCAATCCGCTTCACCGCAGCTGGGTTTGGATCAAACGTGGCGATTGGCCCTCAATGGAGGCAGGTGAGCCGGCCAACCGGGAAGACCAATCTTTTGAAGAATGAAAATGATTAAGCCACATCCTCTGATTTCTTTGCGGGGCACTGTACTCTTGCTCATTTTTGTTGCCTTTTCAAGCGAGGAATCAAACCTGTATTCCCAACAATCATTGCATCTGGAAGACGCCGTGACGCGCTCGTTACAAAACAACCTTGGCATCCGACTCGCGCGTCAACAGTCTGAAATATCGGCTGTGGGAAATGCTTGGGGCGCTGCTGGAGCACTGCCGCAAATTGGTTTGTCTGCATCGGGTTCCAATGCCGTTAGTGATCAGTCGCGAAATCCAACCTCTTTCATTCAGGAAAAGTTGGAAAGTGAGTCAATCAATGTTGGAGGTCAGTTGAATTGGGTCTTGTTTGATGGTTTTGGCATGTTCGCCAACAAGCGTGCTTTGGAGCGATTGGAGGAACAGGCAGAAGGCCAAGTGGCACTTGTGATCGAACAGACGGCTTCAGCGACCATGCAAGCGTACAACAATGTCCTGGTGCAGCTTGCTTTGCGTGATGTGTTGTCGGCAGCTATGGAGGTTTCTCGGGCTCGACTTGATTGGATGGAAGCACGTCAAGCCACAGGTGCCTCTTCGACATTCGATCGATTGCAATTTGACAACGCACTGCTGACCGATAGTTTGGCCTGGTTGCAGCAAAAGGCCAATATCGAGCAGGCGACGATTGCATTGAATCGTCTGATGGGAGAGGCGGCTGAAAGCCAATGGAAGTTTGCTTCGACCTTGAATGCACCGAAATCTCGAAACGATTTTGGACAACTTCGCTCTCAGATCTTTTCAAATGCGACGGTCATTCAAAATGCTTTGATCGCTCAGGAACTCGCCGAATCCGGGGTGCAGCAAGCGCGAGCTCGCTTGAGTCCAAACGTGTCGCTAAGTGCAAACCAAAATGAGCAAAGCAGTCGTTTTGAAGCGGGTGATTTGTCTGGAAATGGAGTGACCAAGAATTGGTCGGCTAATTTGGCAATCAATTTCAACTTATTCAATGGTGGGGCAACACGCAGGGCCATTGAGCAGGCGAAGATTCAAGTTGCAATGGCCGAAATGCAAGCAGAAGACCAACGAAGGGAAGTGGATCGATTGCTTCAGGATGTGTGGTCGCGCTGGAGCTCTGCAGAGCAGACCCATTTGATTTTGATTCAGCTTACTGAGAACAGCGAGAGGTCGCTTCAAATTGCACAAGAGCGGTTGACCTCTGGAGCCATAAATTCATTGGATTTTCGCGAAATTCAAATGCAGGTCATCAACTTACAGCAGCAGCAACTTCAGGCGCTCAATGCTTGGCAAGCAATGGACATTGAATTGCAACGACTTGGCGGGGATTGGTCAATTGAAACTCAGGTTCCGTAAATTCGAAGGAGATC
>DCPZ01000097.1 GCA_002323795.1 Flavobacteriales bacterium UBA1531
GGTGCAGGAGCCGGTGCAGGAGCCGCTTCGGCAGCACCCACGTCAGGAACAGAGGATTCTGCTTGTTTTATTAATTCCGAAACATCTTCCCCTGCATCTCCAAGTATACAGAGCAGGCTGTCAACAGGTGCGGTAGCTCCTTCCTCCACTCCGATGTGCAAAAGCACTCCGTCATAAAAGGACTCGAATTCCATTGTTGCCTTATCGGTTTCAATTTCAGCAAGTAGCTCACCGTTCTCAACCTCTTCCCCCACTTTCTTAAGCCACGTCGCCACAACCCCCTCGGTCATGGTGTCGCTCAACTTCGGCATGCGAATGATTTCAGCCATATGTTTTCGTGTTGGTAATTAAATCAGTCTTTGACAAACGGATAATCTTCCGTCATGTATACATCTTCGTAAAGCTCTTGCGCCTCTGGATAAGGGCTGTTCTCGGCAAATTCAATGGCAGCTTCTACCTCTGCTTTCACTTCTTTTTCAACTGCCTTAATTTCTTCTTCTGTATTCCAACCCTGCGAGGTCAGCACGTTGCGCACATAATCTATCGGATCCTTGTCCTGATATTCATGCAATTCATCTTTTGTTCGATACTTCTGGGGGTCCGACATCGAATGACCCTTGAAGCGATAAGTTTGAATGTCCAGCAATGTTGGACCTTGTCCTTTCCTTCCGCGCTCTGCAGCCACTGCGATAGCTTCGCAAACAGCCTCTGGGCTCATCCCGTCAACCGTTGCAGATGGCATGCGGTAACTCGCTCCCATTGTTTCCAAATCTGTCACGTTTGAGGTACGTTCTACGGAAGTGCCCATCGCATATTTGTTGTTCTCCACGATGAAGATCACCGGAAGCTTCCATGTCATCGCCATGTTGAAGGTTTCGTGCAAGATTCCTTGACGCGCTGCGCCATCTCCGAAGAAACATAATGTGACGTGATCTTCTTTCCGATACTTATCTGCAAATGCAATTCCTGCACCAAGGCCAATCTGTCCACCTACAATTCCATGTCCACCGAAGAGGTTACGCTCCTTGTCAAACATGTGCATGGAACCTCCTTTACCCTTGCTAGTTCCTGTGGTCCGGCCGTAGAGCTCAGCCATGACGTGCTTCGGATCTGTGCCCAGCACCAAGGGATGAGCATGGTCGCGATAAGCGGTAACCATTCGATCTGTTGGGCGGATGGCTTCTGATATCCCTGCTAAGACCGCCTCTTGTCCAATATACAGGTGGCAAAAACCCCCAAACTTTTGTTGGATATAAAGCTGACCGCATCGCTCCTCAAACTTCCGCATGAGGTACATGTCACGGAACCAGCGCTGATAAACAGCTTTGGAATGCGGCAATTTCGCAGCTGCCGAAGCTGATTTCGTACCCGCTTTTTTCGCTGCAGGCTTCGATGAAACCGAGGTTTTCGGTTTTCGAGTGGGTGCACTGGTCGCCATGTTCAATACTGCTTGAGATTGCAAATATAGCCTTGGTAAATGGATGTTCCTGAAAATGACAGCATCTTTCAATCCCAAAGCAAACCGCTAGTGTATTAAGGACACGACCCGAGAGGTGCAAGAGCAAATGCCGTATTTTCCGAGTAAGAACGAATCATATCGTGGTATTCTTTACGTTTAGGTTAAAATATGGTTAATTTTAGCGTCCTGTGACTTTGCAAGAAAACATTGATTGCCTCGAACCCATCGGCCTGAACGAGATTGGCGAGGCCGACCTGATGAGCAGGCTCGATCAGAAATATCTCATTCTAAAAGACTGGATACCAGAGCTTCTGAGCCGATGTAATAAGGATTACCAAATCCTAGAAGTGGACGGAATTAGACTCGCCACCTACTCCAATCATTTCATTGACACGCCTCAACTCGAGTCTTTCAATCAGCACATAAGAGGCAAAAAATCACGTTTTAAGGCACGCGTAAGAAGTTATGGTTCCAATGGACTCTCATTTTTGGAGGTTAAGAGAAAAACTGTGCACGGAAGAACAATGAAGGCTCGCATTGCGCGATCCAAAGAATCTGCATGGAATGCTCCGCTCACCGACGCCGAAACCCGCTTTTTGAGTGAGCATTACGGTTACAGCGAAGGGCGTATGCTTGAAATGCAAAGCACCTTCAATCGACTCACGCTGGTGTCAACAGCATTGAATGAGCGCATTACAATCGATACTGACCTCACCTTCTTCCAAAAAAACCAAACCGAAGGACTCGGATCCATCGCCGTCATGGAGGTAAAGCAGGAACGAATCAATCGATTCTCTCCAATTCTTTTGGCTTTGCGAGATTTTCGATTCAGTACTCCACCACTGGGTCGCAAAACAAGTTTATCGAAGTATATTGTAGGAACATTACTTTTGAACCGAAATCTGGAGTCTAGAGTCTACCGAAGCGCAATGAAGCGTATCGAATATCTGAAGCAAGAAAATTAACCCATGTCTGAAGAAGTCATCCATCTATTGCTAGCGTTTGCCGGCAACCTAGTCTCAAGCTTAATTTTGGTCTTGGGGATTTATCACCACGTCTCAAAACGGCGGGACTTTGTTTTCACCTTCCTCCTGGTCTCCTCAGCAGTATTTTTGTTGTGTAATCTCTTGGTAGAAGTTGAGATTGACTTGGCTTTTGCGCTCGGCTTGTTTGCTATTTTCGGTATCATTCGATATCGAACCGACGCCATTCCCATTCGGGAGATGACATACCTGTTCATTGTAATCGCCCTAGCTGTGCTCAACGCTTTGGCGCCGCAATCGAATGGAATCGTTCTGATCTCTGCAGCAAACGCTTTGGTTTGGGGTCTCACGCTGGTTCTCGATCGACTGTGGGCCATCAGACACATGGCGACCAAAGTGGTCATCTACGACCGCGTAGATTTACTCAGTGAAGGGCGGCGAGAGGAATTGATTGCCGATCTCGAAAAGCGGACCGGAGTCCAAATCGTTCGCATCGAAATCGGAAAGGTTGATTTATTAAGAGATACAGCCGTCATTAAAGTTCACTTCGACGGTGACAGCCAACCCGGACATTTCGAAAGCCAAGGCGGCAACTGATTGATGAGAGATGTGGCCTGAAAATTAACTTGGCCTCTCAAGCAACACCACAGCGTGAGCACTGATCCCCTCTTTGACCCCAACGAATCCTAACTTTTCAGTGGTGGTTGCTTTAATGCTTACTTGATTCAACTCCACGCCAAGTAAACCCGAAACGCACCGACGCATGTGATCGACGTGTGGAGAAATCTTAGGTTCTTGCAAGCAGATTGTGCTATCCAAATTGGCCAATTGCCAGCCTGCCTCCGTAATGAGATCATATGTATGCTGAAGCAACTTTTTAGAATCCACGCCTTTGTATTGTGCATCCGTATCTGGGAAGTGAAAACCGATGTCTCTTAAGGCTAGTGCGCCGAGCAGCGCATCACAAATCACGTGCAGTAAAACGTCTGCATCGCTGTGGCCAACGGCTCCATGTGAGTGCTCTATGCGAATTCCTCCGAGCCAAAACTCCTCACCGGGCGCTAACTGATGAACATCGTACCCGTAACCGATTCGAAACGGCATGGAAATTAATTTTCTTCCCCTCTGCTCTGAGCAAGATCGGAGAACTGAAGCCGCAGCGTAAAGCGCAACGTGTTCGCCAAAGGATTTTGTTGACGTGTCGAGATCAAATAGCTCAGGTCCACCGTAAATACAGTGTACTTAATGCCCGCTCCAAGCGTAATGAATTGCCTTGCTCCCTTGGAGTAATGTTCATTGAAAAATCCCGTACGAAACGCAAATGCATCATTGAAGAGGTATTCAACTCCGCCTCCAATATTAAATTCCCGCATCTCCTCTCGAAATATACTGCCTTCTTCAACCGTGTAAGTACCATCATCGTTGAAATTCACAACACCTGGCGCATCGTAAAAGCTCTGAATCATCCCAGTCGCAACACCAACATCAGGGTTGAAGCCGCTCACGATTTCATTTCCACTTTCCTGATCATAAATCGGTGTTGTTGGAACCAACAACTTGTTGACATCAGCGGTAAATGTCAAACTGTTGTACTCGTCAAGATTCAGCTTCAACGCTGCTCCTGTTTTCAGATTGGTAGGTATGAAATCCCGTTCTGCAGACTCCGAATAGCTCATCTTCGCTCCAATATTCGAGATGCACAGGCCCCAATTTACCTCAGCGTCTCGGCCTGCTACTTTAGCCGAAGGGTTCGTGTAGAACGCGCTAATATCGACTGCTACAGAGCGTCCCGGTTTTGAATTTGCTCCGAGTACATTTGTCCCTCCAGTGAGGTTCGAATTGATGAATCGACCGGCAATGCCACCGCTAAATCGGTCACTCAATTTCTGACTGTATCCGACATCGAGGCTAAATTCTGCCGGTTGAAAGTCACGAATCGTTGTTCCTGTTTCATCAGTAAATGTGATGTTTCCAAGGCTAAAGTAACGTAGTGCTGCCCCCCACGCTTGGCGTTTGTTGATGCGCTTCACTCCGGACAAGTAGGCCAGATTCATATCGTCCACCAAGGCACGTAACCAAGGAGCATAGGCCAAACTGAACTCCACGTCATTGGATGCAAAAGCCATTTTCGCTGGATTCCAATGAAGACTATTCGCATCTGGTGACAAAGCAACTCCTGCGTCGCCGAGCGCTCCAGATCTTGAATCTGGACCGATCATGAGGAAAGGCACAGCTGTTGTTATGGTATTCAGCTGCACAAGTTGCGCTCCCTCACCTGGGGTCAGCTGGCCATGCCCATTAGAAAAAATCAATGAGAAAATCGCAAATGCGAGTAATCGTCGAGCATTCATGTTGAATTCACTTTTTGTTTGTCGGACGCTGCAAGGTAATATGAAACATTACATCCATCACGGACGCAAAACGACAATCTGGTCCGCATATTGCACCACTGAGCCATTTTCTGCTTGCAAGCTTACCCGAAAGAGGTAAACTCCGCCAGCAACCTGGCTGCCTGTGGACTGGTTTCGAGCATCCCACCGGACTTCATCGTTTTTGAAACCCTCGACATGCCATGGGAATTCAGCGGAATGTACGAGCCTTCCATGGCTCGAAAACACCTCCAATGTCATGAGGCCTTCTTGGCATACTTGATTATGTTCTATCGAAAATTGAAACCCAGACGAAGAGGGATTTGGAAACGCCAAAACCTCACCAAGCGCCGCCTCAAAATTGGACGCTACAACAAAATCGATGGATCCTGTTCCTTTGTTATTGTAGACATCCCATGCCGTAAGCCTGAGTGAATGTGGCCCGTCCTCAAGATTTGTAAGAGCATAACGCACTGTTCCTCCTTGGTACGTATTGAGATCACTCGTGTAAAAATCATTTAAAACCACGCTTTGACTCGACTCCTCGTCTAAAATCATTCGGATGTCGTGACCAATGCCAACACCAGATGAATTGATTCCTCCTGCATCATAAAGGCGCGCCAACAACAAAGGCTTATCATCCGTAAGCCCTCCACTTTCGAAGAGCGTGTCGTTGATGTATAGCTTCACTTGAGGCGGGTCGAAATCTTCCACAAAGTCCTCCGAAACACCTCCGATGACAAAAGAGTTTGTCGCCCCGTGAGCATCTGAAGAATCTGATACCGCATAAGCGCTGATTCGACCTTGGCCGAAGCTGTAGTCAATGTCACGAGGCACCACGAAATCAAAATTAAACTGACCATCTTCAACACTCGCGACTCCGCTGAAGAGCACGTTTCGATGAACCTCAAAAGCATGCGGGTTCGGGCCGTCATCATTGTTAAGGCTAGTAATTTGAGAGGTCTTATCAAAGACTTTGACATGCACGATGCCTGAAAAGTCATTGAGCAATGTTCCCGTTTCATCAGCGACATGCCCCGCAACACTCGCCTGATCAAGCGCTCTAAGTGTGTCTGGCACTGAAGTGAGCTGGACCGTATGTTCCGGATAATTCAACTGTAAGGCCACATCTCCCAGCAATGTAAAATTCCGTTTATTCGAGCTATTCGAAACCTGCGGATCATTTTTTGTCGCTCTCGCAATGTCACCCAATCGCAGCGTCGTCGCAGCCGTATCAAACAAGGCGACATCATAAAAAGCGCGATTCAGCTGTTGATTTGAACCGCTAAAAACTACGCGTGTAGTCGTTAGCATGGCAATGGCACCACCGTCCGGATTCATCACCATCATCTCCCCTGCCGAGTCTACTTCAGGATCGTCGTATCTCGCAAGCTCACAGGTAGCCGTCATGAACAAAGGCATACTTTCAAGATTTGACCAATTCTGGATTGTCGTGGTATTCAATACACGCTCGTGTGACCACCCCTTCTCTCCACCGTGCCCAATATAATTTACAATTAGCGCTCCATCTTGAACCTGCCGATCGATGGCATCCTGGGCATCCGGGTAACGCTCACCTCCCGGCGTGCTCTCCTGTGGATATGCATCAAGGTAAATTTTAACCACATCGTATTCGAAATGATTTTCTGCCAATGTCTCGGCATGTTCATCTGAATTCTGCATGTGTTCGATCTCCGTTGGCCCGCCGTTGCCATCCATGTCGTCCGAGACGAAACAAATCCGATTGCGCCATCGACCATCATCACCTTCAGCTCCATCTGCGCATCCTGGAGCCGAAACTTGAGCACTGGGGTGTTCCAAGTAAGCCTCAATCTTGTCGACCATGGCATTGGCTTCGTCCACTGAGGAACAAGCAATGCGACCTACGCCAATGGCCATTTTATCCCCAATGCCCTCCCCGTACTGATCTTCGAGAAAACCAAAATAATCATCGCTTACATAACTCGATGTTGGGCTAATGGAATTTTCACTTTGATACGTCACGATGAAAGGGGTGGCCATTAAATCGGAGCGATTGGCGAAAGTTCCATCCCCGAACAACTGAAGATAACGCGGTGGATCCCATCCGCCTTGCAATGCTCGATCCCGCAGCATCATCATTAACATTTTGAGAGCTGTAGGGTCAACGCTTCCGCTTGAAAACTCGTCAAAGACACTGCTCTGTGTCACCACCAAAACTTCCAGCCCTTCATCGGCATGGATAGTTGCCAACCGCTGCGCGGCCTCCATGTATTGTGCTCGCGTCACAATGACTAAATCCGCACGCTCGTATTGATGCAGATCAAAGTTGTCCACCCTTCCGTTATACGCAGGCTCAGAAATGCCATAATTTGAAAACACCACAAAACGCCGAATTGTGTCCAGAGAAGCCTTCCAGGTGCTGAAAGATTCAGATTGATTCAAAATCATCTGCACAGGCTGATTGCCATCGGTTATGTCCCAGACTGCCTTCAAACCAACGGGCTGCGTCAAACGATATTCACCAATTTCTTGAGCTGCATCCTGGTCAGCATAAAAATTCAATTGAGGACCCGACATGTTGAGCTCACATTCTTGCGCAATTCGGACGTAATCCAACCAACCCAAAGCACCGGGAACAGCTGGAACAAAATCCACATCAACGTCAATTCGGGCGTTCAAACCAGAGCCGGAAGTCATGATCCCCATTTTCGAACCGGATGAAAGATTCGCGACGTTGCTCGTAGAAGTCTGACTCGTGTATGAGGGTGACGCATTGGCGCTGATCTCGCCCGCATTCAATGAAAAAGAACTGCTCGCTCCCATAGATTGCGCCGCCACACGAAATTCCATCTTTCCGGGTTTGGCTGTAGCATAGGGAACACTGAAGGCAAAAGTGCGGGCAGTCACAGCCCCAAACGATTCTCCGAACCATTCTCGACCAGAACGATTGACACTCTCCAACTCCAATTCATGAAATTGCTGTGACCAGTATGTTGTGATGAGCGTGTCCGATTCGGAGCCCAAAGAAACTTGATCTTCGATGCGAAATGATTCTACGGGCTCTGTACCATCCAGTTGCAAGAAATACCAAGCTCTCACATTGTAATCATTGTTTTGATGAGCCCAATTGAAAACAGAGCCTTCAGGCTTCCACTCATCCGGACCTTCGCCCCAGAAATAGAGGGCATCCTGGGCGCCCCAAACTCCGTCCTCTTCCCCTTCAAAATCAATTGCCACAGGCATAAGTCCAAGCGGTCGTTCCTTCGAATTATCCGTCGGCAACATTCCACCTCCATTGCCAAAAAGACGCAGTTTTCTTGGATCCAAAGTGTCCGGATTAAAACCAGCGGACTGAATCCAATCCTTGTCAATGCGGTATACGCCATCTGTGGGTATCGAGATCCGAATGAAATCACCAACCCCAAGAGGACTCGAAATTGGCCAATTTCGAGTCCGTTCGTAAATCGTTTGCTCGACTGCTCCATCAGCATGCTCCAATGCCCCGAGGGTGAATTGAAATTGCCCCAATTTTTCATAGAGCCCCCTCTCCGAATCATACCGCAGAAGCGGAGTTTGCACTTGAGCGATCATGGAATGCTCGACCTCTGAAAATGTCCAGTTCAAATCACGCTGCATTTCTCCCTTTTGAAGCAACTGCCTCTGCCGATTTGTAAGGTCTGCTGCGTCAATCACTGCCCAATACGGTTGCGTCACGAGGTCTTGGGCGCTTGCCCAATCAGCGGGCAACTCCATCTCGAATACCCCCCACGGCACTTCGTCAAGCCAAAACCCATCGACGGGAGCAAACTTTCCTACCGGGATCAAGGTGTCCTCACTGGGCATCCACTCCACTTCAAACTGTCCTTCACAAATGAGCGAATTTCCCTCCAGTTGGGCAATAGCGATTGAAGAAATGACTAGAAAAGAGAACAATGAAGTGCTTCGATTCGTCCATTCAATGGAATGAATCAAAAGCCGATGTAATTTCAGATCAGGCATCTGGTTATTGGTCATGTGCAAATCATTTCGCGAACGAAGCAAAGGTCTATCAAAAAATAAATGCAACGCAAAGGCCAAAACGCTCGTTAAACAATTGTAGTATGCGGCGCTTTCGTTTTCGCTTAAGACAACAAAACACGGTCTGCATTTGTTTTTTTCTTATTCTTGTAAATTCATAGTGCCTCCTCTACATGAAGCAACTCCTGACAATACCTGCAATCGCCTTTCTCTTGGCGCTCTTTTTTGTGACCCTCGGCACTGACACAGCCAAGGCACAAGACCCTGAGTTCACTCAATACTTCGCCAACCCCCTGTACCTCAATCCTGCATTTGCAGGAACCGCACGTTGCCCGCGCATGACCATGTCATACCGCAATCAATGGCCGGCAATGGCTGGCTCTTTTGTCACCACCTCAGCGGCCTACGACCAACATGTGGAAACGCTCTCTGGAGGCCTCGGGCTCATTGTAATGAATGACCAAGCTGGGAGAGGAACACTCAGCACAACCACCGCAAGTGGTATTTACAGTTACCAGCAAGCCGTTACCCGCAAGCTCTCCATCAAAGCAGCTATGCAAGTGACGTACATGCAAAAAGCGCTGAATTGGGACAACCTCAATTTTGGCGATATGATTGATCCGCGGCGCGGCTTCATCTACGAAACTCAAGACAAACCGCGAGGTGGAATGGTTCAGGCAGTTGACTTCAGCACTGGCATCATGGGCTTCACTGACAAATATTATTTCGGCATGGCTGTTCACCACTTGAATGAGCCAAACGAGTCTCTGGTTGTTGGAACCAGTCGCCTTCCTATGAAGTACACGATTCACGCCGGGGCCACACTTCCACTTCAACGATCTGTCACTGGAGTTGAAAGCACGATTTCGCCGAATGTTTTCTACCGACGGCAGGGTGAGTTTCAACAAATGAACATTGGTCTTTATGTCAATAAAGGACCATTGGTTGGTGGAATTTGGTACCGCGGCATCATGTTTACCGACTATAAAGACGCATTCATCGTTACACTCGGCATTAAAACGGATGTGGTCCAGTTCGGATACAGCTATGATTTGACAGTATCTCAACTGACCCCAGCAACTGGAGGAGCCCACGAAGTCAGTATGACAATTCAATTCGACTGCCGCGGCAAACGCTCGAAGTTTAGAACAATAAACTGTCCTTCTTTCTAGTTGAATAGAACCTGCACGCTGCCGACCTGTCGGCGTTACACCCCTCAATCTGCATGAAACCCATTGAAATCAACACAAACATGAACTGGAGGTTATCGACTTTCACGGTCATCGCATTGGCAACGCTCATTTCAGGATGTTCAGGAGAACGATCTGGAGCAACTGGCTGGGCCTATAACTCCTCGCAAAACGGAGGCTTTGAACGTCAACCGTTTTTTGAACAGGAAACTGCCCCTGGCCTCGTATTCATCGAAGGTGGAACCTTCACGATGGGTCAAGTCGAAGAAGACTTGTCTATGGAATGGGACAACATTCCACGCCGGGTGACGGTGTCTTCATTCTACATGGATGAAACAGAAGTCACAAATTCATTTTGGCTGGAATATCTGTTTTGGCTCCAGCGTGTATACGGCGACTCATATCCCGAAGTGGTAGACCGCGCTCTCCCCGATACTTTGGTCTGGCGTGAAAAACTCAGTTTCAATGAACCCTTCGTTGACTACTACCTGCGACATCCTGCCTACCGAGATTATCCTGTGGTCGGCATTTCCTGGACCCAAGCAAACAACTTCTGCAAGTGGCGATCGGATCGAGTCAACGAGCAACTCCTTGTTCGAGAAGGTTTGATTGCACACAATCCAGACGGTCAGATGGATGAAGATCACTTCACGACTGCTGCATATATGAACGGACAATACCAAGGAGAGCCTGTAGCTGAAGGTTTGACCGATTACCGCCCAAATTCTTCAGGCTACAGGAATGTCAAGTTTGAAGATGGTCTGTTTCAACCAGCATATCGTCTGCCCACAGAAGCAGAATGGGAATTCGCAGCGTTGGGCTTAATTGGAAATAGTTATGCGGAACTGATCACTGATCGACGAACGTATCCATGGGACGGCCACTACACCAGAGATGACAATAGCCGTTCCGGCTCATATGGAAGCATGAATGCCAATTTCTCACGTGGAAGAGGCGACTACATGGGTGTCGCTGGCAATCTCAATGATGGTGCGGCGGCCACTACCGCTGTGTATCAATATGCACCAAACGACTACGGTTTGTACAATATGGCTGGCAATGTAAATGAATGGGTAATGGATGTTTACCGTCCATATAATTCAGTAGACGCAGAAGAGTTTCGACCATTCCGAGGAAATGTTTTTCAAACGACTGAGCTCAATTCAGAAGGAGTGGTTGCTGACAAAATCGATTACGTCATCTATGACGTTTCCGGCTTGGAGTCAGACCTCCGAAACTATCAAAATGCTGCTGCCAAGAACTTCATTGACGAGGAGGCAAATCTCGTCGAAAACATCTTCTCATCACTTCAGGCTGCAAAAGATGAAAGCAAGTTGAAGAACAGGGAAGAGGCCATGGAAATGCTGGCAGAAGCCAAAGAAATCATCGTGGACAGCGAGTTACTCATAGCCCCAGATTTATTGGACATCTTCGTAGATAACATCCAATCAGCACCAGGTGAACTTGTAAAGCGGAACATGACCGTTGAAGAGAGCTTGGGCCGGGACAATTACAGAGAAGCCGATAACATCGACTACAAAGATGGTGACTTCCAATCCAGCATTTACTACGGGGACGATGGCTTCAAACAAGAGGGTAACCGGATGTACGGATACGGAAAAACATCCCTCATTAACAACCAATCCCGCGTTTACAAAGGAGGCGGATGGAACGATCGCAGCTACTACTTGAGCCCTGGAACCCGACGTTTCTTGGATGAAAACAAAAGCTCGGCAGCCATTGGATTCCGTTGTGCGATGGACCGAATGGGATCGCAAACGATGAATTCGCCTCGTTAAGAATCAAATTACAGGAAAAAGCCCCGAAGTGATTCGGGGCTTTTTTTTTGCCTCTTGTTCCAATTCGCAACATGAACTAATTTCGAGCCCATGTCATTGTCAGATGATTTCTCGGGGTTTTCATTGATTCAAAACGCATTCGCATCTTCAACAGGTGTCACTACCGATACGCGCACAGCGAATGAAGGAAAGCTTTTCTTCGCATTGAAAGGGGACAATTTCGATGGGAATCGATACGCAAAAAAAGCCTTGGAACAAGGATGCATTGGCGCAATTGTCGACGATCCAGCAATGGCCCAAGAACTCAATGGAGTAATACTTGTTGATGATGTCCTTTCAGCACTTCAGTCCCTCGCGAGGTGGCATCGTAGAAAATGGAAATGCCCCGTCATTGGCCTCACGGGCAGCAATGGGAAAACGACGACCAAAGAGTTGCTGAAAGCCGTGTGCAAAAGCCGGTTCCCAGGCGTCCAAGCGACCTTGGGAAATCTAAACAATGAAATTGGCGTGCCCCTCACTTTACTCAGTGCTGGAGCGAATCCTGACTTTGTCATCGTAGAAATGGGAGCCAATGCACAAAAGGAAATTTCATTGCTTGCACAAATCGCAGAACCCACTCATGGCATCATCACCAACATAGGTCGAGCGCATCTAGAAGGTTTTGGAGGAGTTCAAGGAGTGATTCAAGGAAAGCGCGAGCTGTTCGATTTTTTTCGCGCAGAAGGCACCAAAACGAAGGAAGGTGCAACGGTATTTGTAAATGCGATGCATCCGATATTGCTAGAGATTTCGCACTCCCTACCTCGTGCATTGTTCGGTACACAGAAACATCCACCCTTTGTCTCACAGGTACATGATGATTTTACGATGTCTTGGACGGATTTGACCGGAGCTGAGCACGGTCCAATGCACTGTCAAATTTCCGGTGCTCACAACTTTGAAAACATGATGACTGCCGCCTCGGTCGGATTATATTTTGGTGTTTCAGCAGAGGCCTGCAGCAAAGCTATAGCCGGCTATACACCTGACAACAATCGTTCGCAGTGGATAAAGACAGATCGAAATGATGTACTGCTAGACGCTTACAACGCAAATCCTAGCAGCATGGAGTCAGCCCTGACTTTTTTCGAAGGAATCGCAAAAAATGCGACTGACTCAGACGCATTCGTGGCAATATTGGGAGACATGGGTGAATTGGGGGATTATGGAACTGCAGCGCACAAAGAAATTTTAGACCTCGCAGTCCAAAAAGGAATCAAAGTCATCACTGTTGGCTCTCTATTCCATGAATCCGCCAAAACACATTCCAGTGTCGCCTCGTTCATGTCCACGGCTGAACTGACAGAGCATTTGCGCAGAAGCCCTTTGAAAGGAAATAAAGTACTCCTGAAGGGATCTCGTTACATTGCCTTAGAAAGCGCGTTAAATGCTTTGTAAGCGTTTCTGATTGCCTTCACAAATCCAATGATTGAGGTGCTATCTTTGTAGTCCATGGACTTTATCAATGAACTGCGTTGGCGGGGGATGTTGCATGACATGACGCCTGGCCTGGAAGAAGCCCTCACAAAAGGCAATGTCACCGGCTATGTGGGATTTGACCCCACGGCAGACTCCCTGCACATTGGGAATTTGGTGCCCGTGATGCTGCTGGTTCACTGGCAGCGAGCTGGAAATAACCCCATCGCCTTGGTCGGAGGAGCGACCGGGATGGTGGGAGATCCAAGTGGCAAAAGTGCCGAGCGGCAATTGCTTGACATGGAATCCATTCAACACAATCTCAACTGCCAGAAGGCGCAACTCGAATCCTTCTTGAATTTTAATGGGGAGCATGCTGCGCGCGTGGTCAACAATGCTGACTGGTTCAAAGAATTTACCTTCCTAGACTTCATTCGAAGCGTTGGAAAACACATTACGGTAAATTACATGACGTCAAAAGACAGCGTCAAGAAACGCCTGGAGTCCGGTATGAGCTTTACAGAATTCAGCTATCAATTGGTGCAAGGCTATGACTTCTATCATCTTTGGAAAAACGAAAACTGCTCGGTCCAACTGGGAGGGTCCGATCAATGGGGAAACATTACAACCGGAACTGAATTGATTCGGCGCATGGGCGGTGGCCACGCGTTTGCCCTTACAGCTCCGCTCATCACCAAAGCCGATGGCTCAAAGTTCGGCAAGTCCGAAGGCGGCAATGTTTGGATTGACAAGACCAAAACGTCGGCATACAAATTTTACCAGTATTGGATCAATGCCGGAGACCAAGAGGTGAGTAAGTACATCCGTATTTTCACGCTCAAAAGCCAAGAAGAAATCGAAGAGCTCGAGGTGCAGCATGCCGCAGATCCTGGTCAACGAATTTTGCAAAAGGAACTTGCTGCGGACATCACCGAACGCGTTCACAGCAAAGCTGATCTCGAAACCGCCATTGCCGCATCTAACCTACTCTTTGGTAAGTCCAGTAAAGAGGCAATTGAAGCTCTCCCCGAAGCTGAATTTCTCAGTGTTTTCGAGGGCGTTCCAAGCGCTGTAGTAGATCCTAACGTATTGGCAACTGGAATTTCAATCATCGACTTCCTATCGGATACGACTGGATTTCTGAACTCAAAAGGAGAGGCTCGTCGAGCGGTCAAGGAAAATTCCATCAGCATAAACAAGACCAAGGTCAGCGAAGGTTATTCCGTCTCACCGGCAGATCTCATTGGCGGTAAACACATTCTGGTTCAGCGCGGAAAGAAAAATTACTTCTTGGTCAGCTGCAGCTGAGGGTCAGTCGATGGCCATCAAATTGCACCCCCGGACTTCCGCAAAGTCGTAACGACCGAGCACCTCAAAAGATCCGTCATCAAATCGCCTTCCGATGTCGCTTGTAGCAATGAAGGCACACGTGCTCACGTTGGCCAAATCAACGACATGAATCCGTCCTTGCTTGCCTTCCTCTGCCCAACCCTTGGGATCATTGAGCGAACCCATTCTAATCTCCATCCAAGGCGGACATTCAAATCGACCATCTCCTTTGGACCAAGCCTGGGAAAGCAATTCTGTCATACCATACTCGCTCCCTACTAATCTTCCCCGGGTTAATAAAGATAACTCCTCGTGCAATTCCGTGCGAATGCGCTCCTTCCCTTGACCTTTCATTCCACCTGTTTCGATCACTTGAATGAACAGGCTAAGCCATGAGGGTAATTGGCTCTCACCTTTCAAACGTTCCACCCACGATAACAAAGCGTGGGTCACACCAATGATGTAAATCGGACGGTCCTGAGAAAATCCCGTTTCGCATAGCCTCGTTAGCTCCTTTTCAAGAGCTTCAAAGTCACGTAAAAAAAACCAGTCTTCCGGGTTGGATTGCTCCGCCTTAATCATGAACGACTGCACCATGTGCACCAACGAAGAATTGTTTCGTTCCAAGTAACCTGGCAATAAACCGATGAACATAGGGCGTTCGCTCCAACTGCTGACCAATCGGTCAAAGCCTTCAAAAGCCACCTCATCATACCAATCAAGATCGTCGACTGGATGGTAAGAAAGCGATGAGCTTTTGGTCCCGGAACTCGCAAAACAATGTGCGTCAGACTCCGGATTTTGAAAAACTGAAACCCGATGCTTCTGATAAAGCTCCACGGGCAGAAAAGGAATCTCCTCAACCGACTTTACCGCAGATGGGCTCACCCCCATGAGCTCCACAAATTTGCAGTACACCGGATTGGCCCGTGCTTGAAATCGAAAAAGGTCCATGGTAAAATCCTTCCACGGATTTGTCTCCGAGCGCTCAGTTGATTTGTCGAGGATATTCCGAAATCGATTGCGAAATTGCTCCACCTCCTTCACCAAGGACTTTTCTTTTAGCAAGATTTCACGCGTGGCTTTCATCCCTGCTAAATTCCGGATTGATTAGCTTTGAACCTACAGCAATCGCGATTTTATGAAAATCAACTTTCACATCGTCTTTTTGGCCTTAGGATGCGCAACCGTGTTTGGACTATCCCGATGCCTTCCTGAACCCAATCTTCCGGACAATCCGTTGATCGAGTTTCAATCTTTCGAATTGAATGCAGACGGCAGCCGTGAACTCATCATCTCCTTTACGGATGGTGACGGTGATGTTGGACTCGACCAAAACGACACCTTGGCGCCTCATTTTTGCGCTGATTGCGAATACCACTACAATTTAAAATGTGAGTATCAGGAGCTGCAGGAAGGAACATGGGTTCAGATTGATCTTGATCCTGCTGCTGGCCAAATCCCCTTTTACTATCGCGTACCACCTGCCGTACCAACCGGCGACAACCCTGCTTTGGATGGCACCATTGCCATTGCAATGAATTCTTGGAGCTTGACGAGCGCATACGATTCCTTGCGCTTCCGGATCACTTTGTTTGATCGCTCGCTCAATGAATCCAATGAAACCTTTACCAACTTGGTGCTGAAGCCCTGACTAGAAAGGCTGCCGAAAATATTAATCATAAAAAAGGCGCTCCCGTTGGGAAGCGCCTTTTCAATTTTATCCGTTTCGATCTGTGCCTTATTCAGGGCAAGCAGAACCAAATTCCGGCAAGAATTGGAGCAGATCGGAAGTCGTAACGAGGCCGTCACCATTCAAGTCTGCTGGGCAATCGTCTGTCAAATCAAACTCACACGTTCCATTGTCAATGGTATATGCCGCGTCGTAGTTTGTCGCATCTACGTACGTACAACCGATGCAATCATACGTGCAGGAACCGTCGTCAAAGAAAGCACCTGACTCATAGTTGCATGACGATGCGTCCGCACAACCGAATGCAGACGAATTTGGCGCACCCGGCGTTCCATTGTCTACCCAGCTAGCCTGCCAGTTGTCTGCGTCGTCATTGTTCAGGTCTGTTTGGATCAACTCCAACGTCGAGCAGCCACCGTCAGGGCTCTGAACCAAAACGCTTCCCAAAACGGCAACCGTTTGCGAGGGCCATGGCGCTGCATCGTCGTAATCAACTGCATCCAAGAGGTTTCCAAACCCATCTTCAATGCTCACAGATTCTCCGCTATTGGAGAAGTTCCCCAGATCCATTTGGAACACCTGAACCCCGAGATCAGCATAGTTAGCAGTTCCAGCATCTGAAACCGTCATTAAGAAAAACTCTCCCGGAGCCACGGAAGTGCCCTCAGGGAATACATAACCAAGTTGAGGCT
>DCPZ01000073.1:0-14054 GCA_002323795.1 Flavobacteriales bacterium UBA1531
CAATCTATTGAATGGCGAGGGAGAGTTGCGCTATGCGGATGAACGCTACGTTTTTTCGACAAGAGACAAGCTGGAAAACCCTACATCAATTGGCACCCAAATTGACATTCGTCCATCGACATGTGACTTGCGAGGCTCTGGGCGTTTCAATCTTCCTTTGGATTTTCAATTGATCGACCAATCTTTCGTTGGTGCATTTGAAATCAATTCACGAGGGGATTATGTTTTCAAAGGATCTTACCGATTTGACATTTCATTTGAGCAAGAGCTCTACGATCGAATGGCGCTGCAAATACCTTCTTGGGAACCCGCCGAACCCGCCAATATTAGCGAGACAAATTACGAACGAGCTCTTCAGGAATGGCTGGGAGAAAAAGAAAGTCAGAAGGTCATCAATGATCTGGCGTTGACGGGAACCTTGAAGAACATCCCGAAGTCCATGCGAAAGAGCCTTGTTCTTACCGGATTGGAGATGACATGGGATCCAGATCTCGAGGAATTTACATCTACAAGCGAGTTCATTATTGCATCATTGGGAAGCGCACCTGTATTCCAAAAAATCCCTGCCAAGCTAATCCTACGCAGAAGTCGATCAAAGGATTCGTTCACAATTTATTTGCACGGCGATGAAGAAAATTGGTACCTTCTCAAATATGCCAAGCCAGAACTGCTTTGTTCATCGCCGGATAAGGTCTTCCTTGCACAAATAGCGGACATAAAACCTAAGAAGCGAGAGCAAAAAGAAAAAGATGGACGGAGGTTTACTTACGGGTTTGTGAACAGTTATCGCTGGCGAAATGACCTCGTAGATGATTACAGAGATTTTGATTAAACGATAATTTTGACATGTTAACCTCGGATAGAACATCTGCAATGCAAGTGTTTCAGCCAATTCAACTTGGACAGCTGAAATTGCAGAATCGCATCTTAATGGGTAGCATGCATACCGGTCTCGAAGAAGCAAGGGGTGGATTTGAAGCTTTGGCCCGTTTTTATGCAGATCGGGCGAAAGGAGGCGCTGGATTAATTGTAACAGGTGGAATTTCGCCAAATCGCCGTGGTGTTCTCAAGCCGGGAGGAGCCAAGCTAACCTCCAGAAGGCAAATTAAGAGCCATCAAATCATAACGAAAGCGGTCCATGAGAATGGAGGGAAGATCTGCTTGCAGATTCTTCATGGGGGGCGTTACAGTTACCATCCCTTCAACGTAGCTCCATCCAATCTTAAAGCTGCCATCAACCGATTTACGCCGAGAAGCCTTTCAACCAGAGGAGTAAAAAAAACCATTCGACAGTACGCTGAGTGCGCTGCTTTGGCCAAAGAGTCCGGATATGACGGCATCGAAATCATGGGGTCCGAAGGATACCTGATCAATCAATTCTTGGTCTCCACCACAAACAAGAGAACCGATGTTTACGGTGGAACATTTGAGAATAGGATGCAATTTCCAATCGAAATAGTGCGGCACATTCGAGAGCAGGTAGGCGCAGATTTTGCAATCATTTTTCGACTGAGCATGTTGGACCTCGTTGAAGATGGGAGCAGCTGGGGTGAAATCAAAAAATTGGCCCAAGCACTTGAAATCGAAGGAGTCGACGCAATTAATACAGGCATCGGTTGGCACGAAGCGCGCATTCCGACAATCGCAACCTTGGTTCCGAGAGGAGGGTTTTCATTCGTGACAAAAAAGCTCATGGGCAGCGTCAAAGTCCCTTTGATTACAACCAATCGCTTCAATACCATTGAGGCATGTGAAAAGGCTCTTCAAGAGGGATGCGCTGATATGGTTTCTATGGCACGCCCATTTCTCGCAGACGCCGAAATCGTCAACAAATCCAAGACGGAGCCCGAAGCAGTAAACACATGCATTGGCTGCAACCAAGCTTGTCTTGATCACATTTTTGAAAATAAAATCGCCACCTGCCTTGTTAATCCACGAGCAAGCCACGAAGGGAAATGGCCTCTTGATGCAAAAGCAAACACATCCAAACGAGTTGCCATTGTTGGGTCAGGGCCAGCAGGCCTGAGCGCAGCTCTGGAGTCGGCACGACTAGGGCACGACGTATCAATTTTCGAAGCGGCATCGCAAATCGGAGGCCAGTTCAATATGGCCAAAAAGATTCCAGGCAAGGAAGAATTCTTTGAAACGTTGCGCTATTTCGAGATCATGCTCCAGAAGTATGCTGTAGATGTGAAACTCAATACGGAAGCTGACGCAGCCAAATTGTCCGAATTTGAACATGTCATCATCGCAACGGGGGTTAAACCCAGGTCTTGGACCATTCCAGGAGCAAATGCTTCCGAAGTCGTTAACTACATTGACGTACTTCGAGGGGATGCAAAAGTTGGAAAACGTGTTGCCATAATTGGCGCAGGCGGCATCGGTTTCGATGTTGCCGAATTCTTGATTCACCACGAAACGGACAACTTCTTCGAGGAATGGGGCATCGACCAATCAATCACCGAACGCGGCGGTCTTCGAAAACCGTTGCGCAATGCACCGAGACATCAGATACACCTATTCCAACGCTCAGAAGGAAAAGTGGGAGGGAAGCTTGGAAAAACAACGGGATGGATACACCGGCTTCAGCTCAAAAACAAAGGTGTAGAGACTCATCGCGGAGTTGATTACCAATTCTTTAAAAACGGAAAGCTCACCTTTAACGAAGCGGGATCACAACGTGAAATGGCATTTGACTCAGTTGTCGTTTGCGCAGGTCAAATTCCTTTTGCTCCGCTCGCTGAAAGCCTCGCCGACGGTGGCAAAACATTTCAGAAAATTGGTGGTGCGCTCAATGCAAAGAAATTAGACGCACAGCGTGCGATAAGAGAGGGATTGGAAGCTGCATATTCCATTTCAGAATGGACTTGACCCCATTTTAATCGGGAGTATCGACATTGTTTTGGTGCCATTCTCGCATGGATGAAACACTTTCGTAGGCAGTCTTGGTCATACGAGTAATGTCATCAGCTGATGGGCTGTCTGGATGGATGGGTTCTCCGAATCGCACGTGAACCGAATTGGGCCGAAGCAACCAACCGCCTTTTGGAAGCACCTTACGAGTTCCATGCACATGCATCGGTATTACTGGCACTTTGGCACCAGCTGCCAAGTAAAAAGCGCCCTTTTTGAACGCATTGAGTTCGCCATCCGTGCTGCGGGTACCTTCTGGGTAAACAATGACCGAAATGCCTTTGGACAGTGAATGCAGAAGATTGTCCACCGAGACCTTGGCCGCATTTGGGTTGCTTCGGTCAATAAAAACCGTTCCAACACGTTCATTCAACAGGCCAAGAATAGGTACTTTACGAAGGCTTGCTTTTGCCAAATAAACAATCGGGCGGGGTATCACTTTAGCGCAAACATTGATGTCTATTTGACTCGCATGGTTGCAAATCACAATGGCTTTTTCGGGCCAATAAATGAATTGGGCAGCATCAGATGTGAAGGTAACTTTAGGACGGTTAATCCCAGAAATTCGCAGCATGTTTGCGCTCCACATCTGGCTCCCGATGCGCGTAAGCACAAATGGTATGAATCGCTTGCTCAACAGTGCAAGAAACAATGCAATGAGGCAGCTAATGGCTGACCAAACTAACCCGACAAAAGTTCGTAAGACGCTCAACATGATCGATGGTTAACTCTGTGAACCAGCCGAAAGAGCCTGCTCTGTTTGTTCAGCATTTAGCAATGTAACCTCTCCAGGCTGCAGCTTGAGAGAATCGAGTGACAACTCCCCGATTTGAGTTCGAATCAATCGCAACGTAGGCAGCCCAACATGTGCCGTCATCTTTCTGACCTGCCTATTCTTTCCTTCTGTTAGCCTCATTTGAATCCATTCCGTAGAAATCGACTTTCGCTCCCGAATGGGCGGGATACGTTCGCCTACAGACGGTTGTGAAACAATCTTCGCTTTGCACGGTCTAGTAAGGTGCTGCCTTTTCTTGATTCGAAGCTCCATGGGCGCAACCAAGGATTCAATGTGCTCTTCGGTGACACTGCCTTCTACTTGGACGTGATACGTTCGAGGATGACCATGACGTGGTTCAAGCAGCTCATGTATCAGCTTTGAATCGTTGGAAAGCAGCAGCAATCCCTCTGAATCACGATCCAATCGACCTACGGGGTAAACATCTGTGGGCAGCTCTAAACCCAATGAACCGAGACCCGGGTGACCTCCTTCACTCGTAAATTGACTGAGAACCCCAAAAGGCTTGTTCAAGGCGAAGCAAATGGGCATTGCATTCATTTGACCCAATCAGTTACAAACACGTTTGTATTCCGCGTCCGTCCATTGTTGCGGTTCGATGAAAAAGCCAATCGTTTGCCATCCGGAGAAAACATTGGGAAAGAATCAAATGCTGAATCAAAGGAAATCTGTTCCAATCCTGTGCCGTCAATGTTGATGATAAAAATGTTGAAGGGAAATCCTCCCGAATGATGGTTGCTTGAAAAAAGGACCTTTTCACCACTCGGGTGAAAGAACGGCGCCCAATTTGCACCGCCTAAATCCGTCAATTGTCGCGCATTAGAGCCATCGGCGTTAGCGATGAATAATTCCATCGAGGTAGGCTCAACCAAGCCATTGTTGAGAAGTGAGATGTAGTGTTCAACTTCAGATGGCTCACTCGGACGACTCGCACGCCAAATCAATTGTCTACCATCAGGCGAGAAAAAAGCCCCGCCATCGTAGCCCAGCTCATCCGTAACTTGAATGACATCTGATCCATCCAAATTGCAAGTGTAGAGTTCAAGGTCGCCACTTCTTGTGCTGGTGAAGACCATGCGATCACCGTTGGGACTTATAGTCGCTTCGGCATCATAGCCCGGTAGATCCGTCAATTGGACAACTCGCTCCCCGTTAAGATTAGAAGTAAAAATATCATAGCCTTCGTATATGGGCCAGACATATTCCCCTTTTGGTCCGCGGGGTGGAACTTCTGGGCAAAGTGTATCCGCGAGGTGAGTGGATGCGAATACCACGGAAGAATCACCGGGCATGAAGTAGGCGCAAGTTGTACGTCCTAGGCCATTGGAAATCTGTTTCGGTGCAGTGGACGAAGGAGTGAACTCCTCGTCCAATTCTAAAACGAAAATTTGATCACATCCTGTTCCCCAATTCGGATTATTCGCCTGGAAAACGAGTTGGTCATTCCCAAATGACCAATACGCCTCAGCATTATCACCGCCAAAGGTTAATTGGCGCAAGTTGCCAAAATGCTTTTCCGCTGAATACTTCAAATCATCTTGAGCCGGTGCTAATTTCTCCTTTTGCGCGTCAGCTCTTCCAGAGGGGGCTGCGCATCCGAATAGGCAGGCAACTAAAATTAAACTCCAGGATGTAATTTGTCTCATGGTTTTTACAAATCTTGCGTAAAAGTAAACTGCAATGAAAGCAAGTAGCATCAGTTTCTGTGAGGTTTTTATTTTTTCTTCGGCGCTCATTGTCATTTTGTCATCATGCAATCTTGATGCAGATTTTAAAAACAGCAAAATGAAGGCACTTGCATCGCATGTTGAAGCACTGTCCTCAGACGCAATGGAAGGAAGAGAAACAGGTAAGTCGGGAGAGGCAAGGGCAAGCGCCTGGATTGACTCGGTTTTCGCATCACAAGGGCTTCAAGCTTTTGGCGAGAAAGGTTCCTTTCAATCCTTTCAGTACAAACCGCATCCGCCCATGCAAATGCATGGAAATGGACATTCCGCGTCATTGGGCATGGCATTGGTCCAAGAAATCAATGGAAACAACGTGCTATTCGCTCTACCACAGAAAAACAAAAGATGGGGAGTTATTGGAGCGCACTATGACCACCTCGGCTATGGTGATGAAAACTCTCTTTTTCGAGGAGAACCGGAAATCCATAATGGAGCAGATGATAATGCTTCGGGAGTAGCAGGTATGCTGTCCCTAAGCCAAAGGCTTAAAGAATCCAATGGCGATAAATCCATGTTGTTTGCCGCTTTCTCTGGTGAGGAGAAGGGACTTTGGGGATCAAACCAGTTTTGCAAGTCGCCAACCATTCCGCTTGATTCAGTTGATTACATGATCAACTTTGACATGATTGGACGGTTGCGAGGCGATACGCTTGCCGTGTATGGCACTGGGACCTCACCACGCTGGATGCAACTCTTGGAAGAATGCAATGAAGAAGGTTTTGTTTTTGTTCCCAGTGAGAGTGGAGTGGGGCCCAGCGATCATACATCCTTCTATTTGGAAAACATTCCGGTGCTCCACTTCTTTACAGGTCAGCATCCCGATTATCACAAACCAAGCGATACCGTCGAAAAGATTAATTACAATGGTATTTTACGGATTGTAAACTTTGTCGAACGGCTGATCAGAAGGCTGGATCAGGAAGATGAATGGATTTTTACAGCCACTAAGGATCAAGATGAAGATAGCACCCCAAGTTTCAAAGTGACGTTGGGCGTAATACCTGACTACCTTTACGCTGGAAATGGCATGAGGATTGATGGTGTCTCTAACGATCGTCCTGCTGCAATTGCCGGCTTGATTAGGGGTGACGTGGTTGTGCAGATCGATACAGTCATTGTCAGCGATATGATGAGCTACATGACGGCATTGAGTATGTTTGAACCTGGAATTGAATCAGTCGTAACCATTGAACGCAATGGCCAACGAGAACAGAGGACTGTTATTTGGGATTGAAATAAAAAATGAGACTTCATCGCTCCCATACGGGAGAGGAAAGTCCGGACAACGCAGGGCACCGTACTTCTCGAAAGGAAGGCATGTTTTACATGACAGATAGTGCTACAGAAATTTAGACCGCCGATGGCGCCTCACCGAGGCAAACAGGTAAGGTTGAAAAGGTGAGGTAAGAGCTCACCAGCGGCGAAGCGATTCGTCGGCTCTGGTAAACCTTGCGGGTTGCAAGATCGCATAGACTGACATCTGAGGGTTGCCCGCCCAAGTCAGTGGGTTGATTGCATAGATAAATGATGAAGCGCTTCGGCGAACAGAATCCGGCTTACCATTTTTTTTTACAATGCTTCGCCTATTGTTTTTTCCTGTTTTTTTCAATTAGAGCGTGTATATTTGACACATGAAGTCCATTCTCGTTTCAAAAGGTGAAAAAATCGAAGTCATCGCGTTTTATGAATCCCAAAAGATTCGGCTCACCGCAGAGTTAAAACATGTTGAATCCTTCTTGCGGAAACTTCACGGCCAAAACAGAGACAATGACACCGGGGTTTTGCTCACTCGAAAAGGCCAAAAAGCCCGAAAACGTGGCCCAAAAAGTGTTTGGGGTAAATTCATTCTGGAAAAATTAAAACAGAATAATTGTCCAATGCGCTACAGTGATTTAATCCAACTCGCGATGCATGAGGGCGGTAGGAGTGCATCAGAAATGTCAAAGATTCGCGCGAGCATTCTTAATAGCGCTTTTCGATTAAGAGCAATACAAGGTAAGATTGCGACCGTCGGAGAAGATGGAAAAAAAGATAAATTTCTTGTACTACGCAGCTGGCTCGATGAGCAAGGAAATGTCAGAAAAGAGGATAAGAAATGGCTCAAGGATCATCATTCATTCTATCCAAGAACAGTGGAATTATCCAGCCTCGCTTCGCCTAAATATGCTGAAGATTTGGATTGAACAAATTTGGGTTTTTCGAGTAAAGCATTAAAACAGGGCCTAATTAGGCCCTGTTTTCTTTCGAAATCAGCAAAATTTAATCATTCCGACATAAATGGATAGGCATAGTGCTGAGCCGGAACCAGTGTTTCTTTAATCGTTCGAGCACTTGTCCATCGCCACAAGTTCAGCACACTACCGGCCTTGTCGTTGGTTCCCGAGCCTCGAGCTCCTCCAAAGGGTTGCTGTCCAACGGCGGCTCCTGTCGGTTTATCATTAACGTAGAAGTTACCTGCAGAGTTCTCCAATCGCTTAGTAGCACGGTCAATGATTTGTCGGTCTTTCGCGAAAACAGCCCCAGTTAGAGCATATTCACCGGTGCTATCAACCAAATCCATGGCTTCCTCGAAATCGGCGTTGTCGTAGACGTATACGGTCAATACAGGACCGAAGATTTCCTCCACCATTGTCCTTGATTTGGGAGTTTTTGACAGCACAACAGTCGGCGAAATAAAGTAGCCACTTGATTTGTCGCAGTCTCCTCCGATAAGTATTTCAGCATCTGTGCTAGCCTTCACATCAGTGATGTAACCCTCTATTTTGTCAAAAGACCGCTCGTCAATGACGGCTGTTATGAAATTTCTGAAGTCTTCAGGTGAACCCATTTTCAACTCAGAGACGCAATCAATAAGCTTAGGCTCAAGCTCAGCCCACATGCCTTTTGGAATGTATGCCCGACTAGCCGCACTGCATTTTTGACCCTGAAACTCAAATGCTCCCCGAATCAATCCAGTTACCACCTCGTCAACATTGGCAGAAGAGTGGGCAAGAACAAAATCTTTGCCGCCTGTCTCTCCCACAATCCGGGGATAATTGCGAAATCGATCAATGTTGTTGCCTATTTCTTTCCAGACATGCCGAAATACGCCTGTAGACCCAGTGAAGTGCAAACCGGCAAAGTCCGGATGTTTAAAAACAACATCACCAGCTATTGGACCATCACAGGTGACCAGATTAATGACCCCATCCGGCAAGCCAGCTTCGCGAAAGACCTCCATGATTACATGGGCGCTATAAACCTGTGAATCCGCTGGCTTCCAAACAATTACATTGCCCATTAGCGCTGGAGCAGCGCATAGATTGCCTGCGATTGCAGTAAAGTTAAACGGAGTGATTGCAAAAACGAAGCCTTCCAATCCTCGATATTCCATTCGATTCCAAATGCCCTCGGCACTCTCAGGTTGCACGGCTTGTATTTCCTGTAGAAAATGAGCGTTAAAACGTAAAAAATCAATGAACTCACATGCCGCGTCAATTTCCGCTTGGTAAATGTTCTTCGACTGCGCTAACATGGTGGCAGCATTGATCTTGGCACGATACGGTCCAGCCAATAAATCAGCTGCCTTAAGAAACACAGCAGCTCGCTCATGCCATGGGAGAGATGCCCAATTTTCACGAGCAGCGAGGGCTGCATCGATCGCCGAAGTCACATGAGTTGCATTGCCATAATTAAAGTGACCAAGAATATGTCGATGATCATGTGGTGGACTCATGGGTCTCTTATGCTCTGTCCGAATTTCTTCGCCACCGATGAACATTGGGACGTCGAGATCGCTCTTGTTGTAAAGCTCTCGGTATACAGAGAGCACTTCTTCACGCTCCGAAGAGCCTGGTGCATATGACTTTACCGGTTCGTTAATTGGATAAGGAACTTGAAAATTACCGTTGGCCATGGACTTGATTTTTATTCAATTGTTTGTGCAAAGCTAATGGAAGAGGGGTGAGGACCGCTAGAATGTCCCACTAACTTGTGCATACTTAAACAAGCCTAAAATGCGCATTTCCGTTTGTACTCCCCACCCTTCGTCAAGCCTGTTGCGAATCATTTCTTCTCTTGTTGTTTGTTCCTTGTTCATTTTACTGTGGACAACGTCCACAGTTTCTGCACAAAGCGTGGAATGGTCTGAAAAAGACTTAGCCAGAAATGTACATCGCGCGGAAGAATCCTTCGAAGCAGGCGAGATGAGCCGGTCCTATGGCTTGTTTGCGCACCTCGTCAGCATTGCGGGGGACCGAGCTTTCTTGCATTTTCGCTTTGGCTCCATATGCACCTATACATCGAAGCATCTCGAAGAAGCCGAAGAACATTTAATGTGGGCAGAGGATTTGGGGATACTTGGCACCGAACATGCAGCAGAATGGCATTATTACCTAGGTAGAGTTCATCATTTAAGGTATGAATTCAATGAAGCAGCTGAACATTATCGGTTAGCCATAGATACTGGCAAGTCAAAGCAAGCATGGATGAATGACGCCAAATTGTTTTACGGCCAATGCATAACGGAGAGACCAGAAAAAATTGATGCCATCAATCTCTCCATTCGCTCAACGCTTTCCTCGCATTCCGATGATTTTTTCAGACTCATTGAGATGTCCATCCATGACGGTCGAATTTTGAACACTCCCGAGGCATTGCGAAGCAAACATGATCTCCGAATGGGTTATGTCTCTACGATGCACTGGCTTCCTAGTCATCGTTTCGCCTTTTATGCGAGTTACGGTCAGAAGGGAAATACCGGACTGGACATCTACCGCGTCTCAGTGGACGGAATGGGAGAATATGGCACGCCTGAGCGCCTTCCGTTCCCCATCAATTCCGATTTTGATGATTGCGCTCCCATTTGCATTTCAAGCGACGACAACACCGAAACAGCAGGCCAGCTTTATTTTAGTAGTTCGCGTCCTGAATCATTTGGCGGGTATGACATCTTCCAATCAAATGGCTGGTTTTTCGAGCCGGCCATCGGTTTATCCGACAATCTCAAAGCGACACATCTGCCGTATGGGATCAATAGCACTTCTGACGAGTGGCTGTACTACACGAGTCTCAAAAACGAATCCAGGTGGCTGGCTACGAATCGAAAACAAGACTTTGAAGGAAAAGAGATATGGGAATTCGATGGTAATCTGGAGTCCGTAGTACCAATTGCCATTCGTTTAGAGCTTCCAGAAGCTAGTCCATCCGGCAGGCTCATTGTAAAAAAAGAAGGTTCCGATGCTGAGTTAATAACCCTTGAATCTGATCATGAGGCGGCAATTGACTTCATGGTAGAGAATGGTGTCAATCTTACCCTCAGCTGGAAGGACAAAAATGGCGTTTCTCAATGGACAGAAGCACTGAGTATTCCAGAGGCTACCAACTCCAAAATTGCCATGGAGCCACTAGCAGTGGGAATTACAGATGCTGGAACATTTGGCATATTAACACGGCCATCGACATACATCGAAGAACCGTCATTGAGCTGGAGCGAAAATGCAATGGGGATGAACCAGAGAAGCGGCACGTGGCTTGAACCTGTTGATGCCGAAATGGCGTACCAAATGCGTCGTCAAAACAGTGAACCGGCAGACATTCAGCGAATCTTACTCGCTGAGGAATCTGAAATTACCGGGGAAACAACTACAGGAGTTAAGGCCATTCCCAATTGGGTTCTCAATGCACTCGAAGAAATTGAAAGCATCAATGCTGACAACCGTCCTCTTACCGCGAGTATCATGCGTTCCAAGGCTCTCATTCTCCAAAACAACATGGAAGTAATCCAATGCTGGGACGCACCAGGAAGCATCGACTGGAAACTTCAAGTAGCAATAAAGCGATATGGAGAACCTGCACTTGGACTCTTATCTGAGGAAACTCGGATGTTAGAAGAGACTTCGGAGCGAAACGTTCGTCAATGGAAACAATGGCTGAACAAAGTAAACACTCACATTGCGGGTAAAGTAAACATCTCGCAAGATTGGCTTATGCTTTCGGATTATTTGCGAGCGCAAGCAAAAGCCAATGAATCAGCACTCGCCCAGATTCAAGACATGTACCGAAGAATAGAAGCTCACCTCGTATATGATCGATGGGTAACTGAAGCATTACCGATGTCGATGCCTGAATTTCGAGAGCATTTATTGCAAATCACTGCGCAAAATCAAGACGTATTGAACTCTGTCCAGCTCGCTGCAACGTGCGGACCCGACGAACCTGACTCATCGAATCAACGCTGGATAAAGGTGCAAGAATTATTGTGGAGAGCGTTATCAGAAAGCATCGTCGAAGTACAAGAATTGGGTGTTTTTGATCTTCCTAATATGAAGGATGCACAGTCTTGGTTTATTCGATCAGGTGGACTCCTTGAAGATGCGGAAAAATCTGGCTCTCCTCAAGAACAACTCGTCCGAGGTCAAGCGGCTGTGGGTCTGGCCTGGGAGACGTTTCACAAGGGAGCATCCAAACGTGATCGGGTAGAGCGTGAAACGCACATGACGGATAGCGAGTGGTGGAGCAACTTCGGTGCAACGAGACACAATACAAAGGATGATTACGGAGACTTTGACGTTTTTTCCAGCAACAATGCACCAATCGTTCAACAGGCAGAACTTTACCTGGAAGAACTCGACGTCATAAGAACGAAAACACCAAAAACAGACGGTTACAAGGCTTCAATGAGCCAAGCCATTGCATTGAGATCCAGCCTTGAAAATCAATTGCAAACATTGTTTGGCGGCTCAACATCCCGCGAGACACCTCGTTCCACGCCTAGTCAAGTGCAGGTTCGAAAGGTCTCAGAGAAGGTTGCTAAAAGCACTTTTGAAATTGCCAACGCTGCACAATCTCTTTCGACAACAATCAAAAACATAGATGCACCGGCTCCTCCAAAAACAAAGCCGGAAACAATTTCGAAAAACTCTGAGCTTGAAGATTTCCAGTACACCATCCAAATCGGAGCCTTTTCAAGTTGGCCGAAAGATGACTTGAAATGGTATGCCAGTTCAACAAAAATCAAGTCAGACAATGGCATAATCCGTTGTTTCATAGGAACATTTGACGGGCCCAGTGAAGCGAACGACTTCTTAAACGTTATTCAGGTTGACATCCCAGATGCCTTCATATCGAAAGTACCAAGGGACATCAGTATTTCATCACCCGCGAAACAATCAACCCAACCCACGAACTTATCAGAAGTCGATCACACAGACTCCTCATCAGGCAACTTTCAGCAATTCCGCTTAAAAATATGCACTGTAACCGCGGCTATGAATTCAGCTGATAAGGCGAGATTGATGCGCCTTGGTAACGAAATTCCGCTTGTATCGCGTCATGTCGGAAATGCCACTGCATATTATTCCAAAACTTACACGAACTTCGCAGACGCCGAAGAAGCTTTGAAGACCTGCAAAAGAAGAGGATTTTCGGACGCTTCATTGCAAATTTTGAACTAGAGCATCACAACCATTTTCAAATGACAAACACATTTTTAGATTCAATTGCAATCAAGCGCTCTACCGGACTTATCATTACAGTGTTGTGCGCCTCATCTGTTTTAGCTCAAAACGTCACGATCAATGAGGTGCTCGCTTCCAATGCATCCCTCGACTACGATGACTTCTTTGAATATGAAGATTGGGTTGAGCTATACAATGCAGGGGGAATACTGGATCTTGCTGGATACCATCTAACAGATGACGCGGACAGCCTCGGTAAGTGGATGTTTCCTATGGATGACCCCGGTTTGACAACCATTTTACCCGGCGGACACATTCGCATTTGGTGTGACAAGGACGAACAACAAGGCTCAGACCATGCGAATTTCAAGTTAAGCGGAGAAGGCGAAACCATCTATTTTGTTGATATCGATGGCCAAACAATCCTCGACAGCCTGATTTACGGGCTGCAACAGGACGACATCTCATTTGGCGCTGCATGTGATGGCTGTGATGAATGGCAATACTTCAATACACCAACACCAGATGCAACCAACGAAGAAACCGCTTTGACCCCTTCTGTGCTTTTCATCAACGAAATTCAAAGCAACAACACTAGCACCATCGGTGATGAAACAGGAGATTTTGACGCATGGGTTGAGCTTTTCAATCCCAACGATTATCAGGTAAATCTCAATGGATACTCATTTGAATTCAATGGTTCAACACACACATTTCAGAACACCGAACCATGGCTGACCACGATTCCTGCCAATGGATTTCAAATATTTTGGTTTGACAATCAGATTGACCAAGGCAGCAATCACATCTCACTCGCACCGATGCAAAGTGGATCACTTACGCTGTTAGGCAACGATGGCAACGCCATTGATGCAGCTGAATGGGATGCCAATTTAACAGAAGACACAAGCTATGGACGAGAATCCGACGGGTCACCCAACTGGATGGCTTTCGAGTTCCCTACGGCTCGTGCATCGAATACCCTTCAGATTATCTTGCCGGGCACCTTGGTCATCAACGAAATTCAATCCGACAACTTCATAACGTATCCTGACAACGCTGATGAATATGATGATTGGATTGAGATTTACAACTATGGCAACAATCCTGTTGACATTTCAAACTATTTTCTCTCCGATCGGCTTGATCAACCTCAAAAATGGTTAATCCCGTCATGCAATT